>NZ_JBIAFO010000003.1:365462-475070 GCF_042869355.1 Streptomyces sp. NPDC007088 | reverse complement strand
CCTCACGCGCTCCGGCTCGTTGGTGGTGCTGCCGGCATGCAGCCGCGCGGCGCGCGGGGGGGGGCGCGGCCCGCGGCGCCCCCCCCCCCCGCGGGCGCCCCCCCCCCGCGCGCGCGGGTGCGCGCTGCCGGGACGTCAGGAACGGGCTCCCCGGCGCGCGAAGGGCGACCCCTTGACACGCGCGCCTGTGCCGGATCGACCGGACGACGGCCTCAGCGCCTGGCGCCCGGAGGCCGTCGGTGCGGCGCGTGCCCCCGACGAGTTCGGTAGACCAGTACCACGCACGATCCCGGACCGGCCGTCACGCCGGTCGGCGGCGCAGCGACCACCGGCGCGTGCGGACGGCTACCGCGTCAGTGATGTCCACCGCCTCAGTACAGCGCCCAGAGGGTGATCTCGCCGTTGACGTCGGTGCAGCTCGCGTCCTTGTAGTGCTGCTTCGCCTCAGGGATGTCCGCCTGACAGGCGGCCAGGTTCTCGTACATCGCGGGGCCGCCCGCCACGTTGTGCCACATGGCGGCGGAGGCGGAGCCGGCCGTCAGCGGGATCGCGACCGCGGCGGCAGCCGCCGCAAGACCAAAGGTCATGCGCTTGTTCCACGTCTTCACACGTATCTCCTCACGTCAGGAGGCCGGTCCCGCGTCGGGTCGGCCACGTAAGATCAATTCGTGCCCGAGGCCCTGTCACACAATCGTCTTCTTCACCAGATGGGCACATCTGCCCCGGAGTCACCAGGCCCTCCGGGCAACGCCAGGACAGCGGGCCGGACGGACACGCCCTCGGCGGGCCCCGTGGCGGCCCGCCCGCTACCAACGCCTCCCGCCGGCTCTCCGCCCGCCCGCCGGACAGGACAGCGATGCGGGGGCCGGGAAACCCAGGGCGGCATCCGGAGGCGACCCGTCAGCGCCCGGCCCACTCCCGTGGACGCCGCACTTTTCCGTTCCGTCCCGTCTGTTCCCGATCTACCGCGCGCCCGTGGGCGAGCGAGGCTTGGCAGTGGTTTGACGGAAACGCCCGCGTATCCGGATCTCGCCGGTCGCCCGCCCGGGTCCGCCGGTGAGGGCTCAGGGACTCACGCACCACCCGCACTCGTGCTGCTCGCGACTGCCAGCCCCCTCGGGAACGGAAACGGGAACGGGAACGGCGGCGGACAGGCGATGTCAGGGGCCGGCCCAGCCCGTAAAAAGCGGGCCTGACACTGCGACAGGCAGTTCCCGTACGCCGACTGCCCGGGGATGACGCTGCGCCGGCTCGGTCACGATGCCGCGGATCGCGGGGCGGTCCCTCACCTCGCCGGGACCAGGGACGGCAGACGTCGCGCGGCGCGCCGGGCTTCCTCGGCCATGGCCAGGGCCTCGGTGCGCCGGCCTCCGCGTGCGGCGGTGCAGGCCGGGGGGCACAGCGTCTGCGCACAGGCCGACGACGCCGCGTCGGTCCGTAGCCCGGTGGCCTCCCACTCCGGTCGCGGCCGACTCCACCCGTACGACTCCGTCATGGCGGCCCGCGTCCTCGGCCGGGGCTACGCCTACCTGCTCACCGCCGTGCACCACCGGGGCGAAGGGCTGGGGCTCGCCCCGAGCAAGCTCGTGGGCGTGGGCGCCCACCCGATCGTCCTCGACACCGTCGCCTGCGCCGAGCTGTGCGACACGTACGACAACGGGCATTTTCTGCACCACGTCCCGCTGGTCGAGACGAAGGACGACGGGCCGGTCGTGAAGATGGCCCATCTGGTCGCCCGCGCCGGCCGGGAGGTGGACCTCCCCCTGTGGGAGGACTCCAGCACCTGCGGCCCCTGCCACCCGGGCAAGGACTCGCACGGACCTCCGCACGCCGTCCCCGGGGGCTCGGACTCACGGTCCGGGCCCCCGAGTCACGCCCGGGTGACGTTCGTCCGAACCGGCAGCAGCCCTGACGTACCGGCGAAGACCCCGGACGGTGAGGCCGCCACCCCGCGCCGGTGGGTCCTGCAAGAGCACGTGTGGACGAAGGCCCTGCCTGATAACCGCTGACATTTCCGGCCTTGTCAGGCCAGGAGTGGGCACTCACCATCGCGGGGAGAGTACGTGGTGTTCCCGCGACGTTCCCGTGGGATTCGGACGGGACCGCAGATATCGGCCGTACACACAGGTCAGCAGGGGTGCAGGAGAAGGTGCCCGGAACCGGACTTGAACCGGTACGCCCGCGAGGGGCAGCGAGGTTTAAGCTCGCCGTGTCTGCATTCCACCATCCGGGCAGGCCATGGGCCCCGCTACTGGCGTAAAGCCTATCGGCAGGGCGCCCCCGGCATGGGGCCGTTGGGCCGATCTTGTCTTATTTTATTGGCGCCTGATGGAGCGTCAGGTAGCGGGGGGTGGCATCGTGCGTCGCCGGGCGGCCTTTCGCGGGGAACCGCCTCACGGACGTGAATGACGGGATTTCACCCTCGGACGGTTCCCACCCGCCGGGGGGACCCGCCGTACACGTGTCCGCCCGCGCCCCCGAAGGCTCCTCCCCACGCCTCCCGGGCCCCGTCGCATGCCGGAGGGGCCCGGTCACCCCCCGCCGTACGTCGTGTCACGGCGGGAAGGTGACCGGGCCCCTCGCGTGGCCCGGCGTGGCTCGTCGCCCCGTCAGTTGTGCCAGGTGCGGGGACGCAGCGGCAGACCGGAGGTGCCCGGTTCGGGGGTGCGGACGGCCACTATCTGGTTGACGCCGATGCGGTTGCGTTCGAAGGCCAGGGCGGAGGCCGCCATGTAGAGGAGCCAGACGCGCGCGCGGCCGGGGGAGGTCAGGCGGACCGCCTCGGCCCAGTTCCGTTCCAGGTTGGCGACCCAGGCGCGCAGGGTCAGCGCGTAGTGCTCGCGCAGGGACTCGACGTCGCGGATCTCGAAGCCGGCGTTCTCCAGGAGCGAGACCGTCGTGCCGACGGGGGCGAGTTCGCCGTCGGGGAAGACGTAGGCGTCGATGAACTCGTCGACGTTGTAGGCGTCCTCGTTCCTGAGGGGGCGGCGGGCGATCTGGTGGTTGAGGAGCCGGCCGCCGGGCCTGAGGAGGGCGTACAGGTCGTGCGCGTACTCCTGGTAGCGGGCGGCGCCGACGTGCTCGGCCATGCCGATGGAGGAGATCGCGTCGAAGGGCCCGTCGTGGACGTCCCGGTAGTCCTGGACGCGGATCTCGACCCGGTCGGCCAGCCCTTCCTCGGCGACGCGCTTACGGGCGTAGGCGGCCTGTTCGGTGGAGAGGGTGACGCCGACGACGTTCACCCCGTACTCCTTCGCCGCGTGGATCGCCATGGAGCCCCAGCCGCAACCGACGTCCAGGAGCCGCTGTCCCGGCCGGAGGTCCAGCTTGGTGGCGATGAGGCCGAGCTTGTCGTACTGGGCGCTCTCCAGGGTGCCGCCGGGCTCCCAGTAGGCGCAGGAGTAGACCATGGACGGGCCGAGGACGAGTTCGTAGAAGGCGTTGCCGACGTCGTAGTGGTGGCTGATGGCCTGCCGGTCGCTGCCCTTGGTGTGGAGGTGGGCGCGGGCGCCTCTGCGGCGTTCCTCGGCGGGCGGCGGGGGCGGCAGGAGGACGGGTCCGGCGAGCGCGAGAAGGCCGCGGACGGCGCCGCGGACGCGGGGTTCTCTGAGGGACTGGAGGACGGTTGTGGCGTCCTCGCCCCGGTCCCAGATCAGTTCGGAGAGCAGGCCGAGCGCCTCGAAGAGGTCGCCCTCCACCTGGAGGTCGCCGGAGACCCAGCCCCGGGCGAGTCCCAGCTCCCCGGGCTTCCACAGCAGGCGGCGCAGGGCGCGGCGGTTGCGTACGACGAGGGTGGGCGCCTGCGGCGGACCGGCTTCGCTGCCGTCCCAGGCCCGGATGCGGACGGGGAGCGGGGCCCCGAGCAGTTCTTCGGCGAGGTCGGTGAGCCGCGACGCGGCATCTTGCATGGCGCACACCTCCGGTGGGAGTTCCGTCTCAGCGGGAACGATTGTCCACACCACGTCAACACCCCGGGGGCGCCCACGCAGTCCCGTTACGCCGTAAGGGAACAGCAAAATAGTTGGTGCCGCCATACATTTCGGAGGGCCGGCCGGGCCGGGGCTCGTCGCGTCCCGGGGGCGGGGGCGTACGCGTCCCGGGCGGACGGCCCCACGCGTGCCGGACGGGGCGTACGCGTCCCGGCGGAGGGCCCCACGCGTGCCGGGCGCGCGGGTGAGCGGGCACGCAAGCACGCGGACACACGCAAGGGACGCTCGCCCCACGGATGGCGAACGTCCCTTGCGTTTACGGTGTGCTGACGGTGCCGAGGCGGCCGGCGGTACCGGTGGCCGTCCGGTCGGCCCGAGTCACGAGGACCCCGGCCGCCCGGCCGTCGTACGGTTCCCGCCGCCCCGGCGGAGCGCGTCGGGTGGTGTCAGCCGGCCTTGGCGGGCTCGGCTGTCTCGCCCTTCGCCTCGGAGGCCGGGGCGTCCGCCTTCTGCGGGGCGGGCTTCTCGGCCGCGGCGGGCTTCGGAGCGGGCTTGGCGGCCTCGTAGAACTCCTCGCGCGGGGTCTCCATGGCGCCCAGGGAGACGATCTCGCGCTTGAGGAACATCCCGAGGGTCCAGTCGGCGAAGACCCGGATCTTGCGGTTGAAGGTCGGCATGGCCATGCCGTGGTACGCGCGGTGCATGTACCAGGCGAGACGGCCCTTGAGCTTGATCTTCATCTTGCCCATGACGATCATCGCGACGCCCTTGTGGAGGCCGAGGCCCGCCACCGCACCCTTGTTGGCGTGCTTGTAGGACTTCTGCGGGAAGCCGCGCATCCCGGAGACGACGTTGTCGCCCAGGACCTTGGACTGCCGCAGCGCGTGCTGCGCGTTGGGCGGGCACCAGGCGTTCGGGTTGCCGTTCTCCCGGCCGACGAGGTCGGGCACCTGGGCGTTGTCGCCGGCGGCCCAGATGTAGTCGGTGCCGGTGGCCTGGAGGTCGGCGCCGACGTCGACGTGACCGCGCGGGCCGAGGGGCAGACCGAAGCGGGCCAGGGCCGGGTTCGGCTTGACGCCGGCCGTCCACACGATGGTGTTCGAGTCGACCTCAAGGCCGTTGTTGAGCACGACGTGGCCGTCGACGCAGGAGTCCATGCCGGTCTTGAGGTAGACCTCGACCCCGCGGCTCTCCAGGTGCTTCCTGCCGTACTCGCCGAGCTTCGGGCCGACCTCGGGGAGGATCTTGTCCGCGACGTCCACGAGGAGGAAGCGCATGTCCTCACGGGAGACGTTGGGGTACTCCTTGGCGGCGTCCCGCGCCATGTCCTCGACCTCGCCCACCGTCTCGGCACCGGCGAAGCCGCCACCGACGAAGACGAAGGTGAGCGCCTTGCGGCGGATCTCCTCGTCGTGGGTGGAGTCGGCCTTGTCCAGCTGCTCCAGGACGTGGTTGCGCAGGCCGATGGACTCCTCGATGCCCTTCATGCCGATGCCCTGCTCGGCGAGCCCGGGGATCGGGAAGGTGCGGGAGACCGCGCCCATCGCGATGACGAGGTAGTCGAAGGGCAGCTCGTACGCCTCGCCCACGAGGGGGGCGATCGTGGCTACCTTGCGGTCCTGGTCGATGGAGGACACGCGGCCGGTGAGGACCTCGGCCTTCGGCAGGACGCGCCGCAGGGGGACGACGACGTGCCGGGGCGAGATGTTGCCGGCGGCGGCTTCGGGGAGGAAGGGCTGGTACGTCATGTACGAGCGCGGGTCGACGACCGTCACGGTCGCCTCGCCGTAGCGCATCTTCTTCAAGATCCGCCGAGCTGCGTACAGTCCTACGTACCCACCACCCACTACGAGGATTCGGGGACGCTCCGTGGTGCTCATGGGATCGAGTATCCACCCGCCCCCAGGGGTGGGCTCGTGCGCCCCTTCACAAGGTTCGTGAGCACCTCTGCTACACTGCGCCGCCCACGTGACACACGTCATGCCCCGGCAGGGGAACCAGTGGCCTCGCCCACACGTTGCGCACCCCTCGTGAACAGCACCGGAGCGAACCTCCCCGAGGTGGACCACTGCCCCGCGACACGGGTACGCAACACCCCCGAAACCCTCATCTGAAGGGGCCGGCGCCCCCTTGAGTGGGGTCCACGACACACCGGGGGCCACGACCTCGCCCAAGAGTGCCGTTTTCCTTGTGAAGAACTTCACGAACTTTCTCGCGGCCGTGTCGCGAAGCGGGGCCGAACGCCCCTTTTCCGCGGTCTCCCGCGGCCTCCCCGGACGGTACGGTGACGGCCCGCGGAAGCGTAAGGAGCCCTCTCATGGCCGACCATCTCGCCGTCCTCACGACCACCGGAACCGAGGAGAAGGCACGCCGCCTGGCGGCCTCGGCGGTCGAGGCCCGCCTCGCGGCCTGCGCCCAGATCGACGGCCCCGTCACCAGCGTCTACCGCTGGGAGGGCCGCGTGGAGACGGACACCGAGTGGCGCGTCCTCTACAAGACGACGGCGGCCGCCTTCGACGCACTGTCCGCCCACATCGCGGCGGAACACGACTACGAGGTCCCCGAGATCATCGCGACCCCGATCACGGCGGGCGGCGACGCGTATCTGGCGTGGGTGGGGCGGGAGGTGCGGGGGTAGCCCCGCTGGTTCACCGCTGCCCGCCGTGGCCCGCCGTCGCCGGCGCGCGGCGGACGGGCCCTGCCCGCACGTACCCCGCCCGGCGGAGCGCACAGTATTGAATCGTTCGGTCCAATACCCCTAGACTCCCCGCCATGGCCCGACCGCGAAGCTTCGACGAGGACCGGGCCCTGGACGCCGCGATGCGGACGTTCTGGGCCCAGGGGTACGAGGGGACGTCCACGCAGGACCTGTGCGAGGCGACCGGCCTGGGGCGCAGCAGCGTCTACCACACCTTCCACAGCAAGCACGCCCTGTTCAGCCGGGCCCTCGCGCGCTACACGCGGATCATGACGGGGCAACAGCTCGCGATCCTGGAGGACGCGACGGTGCCGCCGCGCGAGCGCGTCCGCGCCCTGCTCGCCTGGGTCGTGGACGGCGAGGACGAGACCCGGCGCGACGGGCACAGCCTCGGCTGCATGACGGTGAGCGTCATCGCCGAACTCGCGGGCCGCGACCCCGTGACGGAGGAGCTCCTGACGGCGGACACCGAGCGCCGGCTCGCCGCGCTGCGCGCCCTGTTCGAGACCGGGCAGCGGACCGGGGAGTTCCCCGCCGGGCGCGCCCCCGCCGCCCTCGCCCAGTACGTCAACGCCACGCTCGCCGGGATGCGGATCGCCGGCCGCGCGGGGGCGGACCGGGCGACGCTGGAGTCGGTGGCCGAGGTGGCGCTGGACGCGATCGGCGGCTGAGCGCCCTTCAGGCCCCGTACGCGCATACGGGAGGCCAGGCCGCCCCTGTTTTGCACCGATCAGTACACAACTGGTCGGCCCACCACGCCCCACGGAAGAAGGAGTGGCCGTGCCACGTTCCGTCCATGTCCTGGCCCTCGGCGTCTTCGCCATGGTGACCAGCGAGTTCGTCGTCGCCGGGCTCATGCCGCAGATGGCCCAGGGGCTGCACACGACCGTTCCGAGGATCGGTTACCTGATCACCGCGTTCGCCCTCGCGATGGCCCTCGGCGGGCCGCTGCTGACGGTGGCCCTGCTGCGGGTGCCGCCGCGCCGCGCGCTGCTCGTCCTGTTCGCCCTCTTCGTGGCGGGCAACGTACTGGCCGCGTGCGCGCCGGGATACGGGGTCATGGTCGCGGCCCGCGTGCTCACCGGGGCCGCCTCGCAGGGGTTCTTCGGGGTGGCGATCTCGCTGTGCGTGCGGCTGGTCGAGGACCCGGGGCGGCGGGGGCGGGCCGTCGCCCTCGTCCTCAACGGCCTCATGCTGGGGACGCTCCTCGGACTGCCGCTGTCGACGCTGATCGGCACGCACCTGGGCTGGCGCGCCGCGTTCTGGGCCATCACGCTGCTGGCCCTCGTGGCGGCGCTCTGCACGGTGGCCGGGGTCCCGGCCGTGGCGCCGGCCGCGGGTAAGGGTGAACTCCGTTCCGAGGCAGCCCCGTTGCGCGTTCCCCGGCTCTGGCTGACCTTCGGCACGAGCACCCTGGTCATCGGCGCGACCTTCTCCGCGTTCAGCTACGCGAACCCGATCCTGACCGGGGTCTCCGGTTTCGCCGAGGGCACGGTGCCGGTCCTGCTCATCGCGTACGGCGCGGCGACCGTCGTCGGCAACACGGTGGTGGGACGCCTGGCCGACCGCTGGGCACCACAGGTGGTCCTGGCCGGCCTGGCGCTCAACGGCCTCTTCCTCGCCTGCTTCGCCCTCTTCACCGACGTCCCCGCCGCCGCCCTCGGCTGCTTCCTGGGCATCGGCCTGGTGGGAGTGACCCTCAATCCGGCCCTGGTCACCCGGGTCCACCGGGTGGGCGGCGCGGGTCCGTTGGTCAACACGGTCCACTCCTCCTTCATCACCCTCGGCATCGTCCTCAGCTCCGCGCTCGGCGGCCTCGCCCTGGAGCGGTGGACCCTGCGCGCACCACTGTGGCTGGGCGCCGGCCTCGCCGTATTCGGGCTGGTGACCGTACTTCCCGAGGTGATACGAGGACGGGGCCGGGGGCGCGTTCCGGCCGAGGCGGGAGCGGCGGCGCCCGCCGGGTGCGCGCCCTGAGCGGCGCCGCCCCCGGAGGCCGGGACATTCGGGAAGATCGTGTGGGCGGTGGTCGTGTGGTGAGTTCCCGCTGACCCGCCGAGGCCGGCCGCGATGTCCGAGCCACCTCCTACGGTGTCCCCCATGACGCACTGGACAGATCGCCCGCTCGCCCATCACGAAGAGACCAACGTCGTCTTCTTCCGGGGGATTTCGCTGGACTCGCTCACCCGGGGGCTCCTCGACGCGCGGCGCGCGCCGCTCGCCTACGGCAAGGGGGAGGAGTGGGGGGTGATCATGCACGACATGCTCGGCTGGGACGAGGGGGACTACGAGCCCACCGCCTACGGGCCGTTGTGCGCGGACGGCGGGGAGCTGGTCGTCTTCGTCACCGAGCCGTGCATAGCGAAGGCCCACGGTCCCTGGTTCGAGTACTACCGGGACGGGCGGCTGATCACCTTCCTCAGCTTCGAGTCCCCGAGCGACGGAGGGGGCGCGGAACCCGAGCTGCTGCTGCCCGCGCTCACGGCGGCGCGCCTGGCCGGACCCCGGGCGGACCTCGAAAGCGACGACGTCGAGGAGAGGATCGCGCGTGCCGTCGCCGGATTCTTCTCTCTGCCCGAACTCGAACTGGTCTGACTGAGCTGAGCGGGCCCCGCCCGGCCTTTCACGAGGGGCCCGTGTCGCGGAACACCGGCGTACGTCCCTCGGGAACGCGCCGCCGACGTGGCTCCGCTGGCCGAGCGCGGCTGAGGCGGCCCGCCCCTCCGGCTCAGGGCCGGTGGCCGTCCTCCGCCACCGACCAGCCGATCCCGTCCAGGATGTCGTGTTCGCTGACCACGACCTCCTTCGCCCCGGCACGGCGCATGAGCGCGCGCAGGATCAGGGCGCCGGAGGTGATGACATCGACGCGGCCCGGGTGCATCGCGGGGATCGCGGCGCGTTCGGCGTGGGTGGAGGCCAGGAGGCGGTCGGTGATCGCGGACACCGACGCGTAGGAGACGCGGGAGTGGTGGATGGCCGCCGAGTCGTACTCCTGGAGGTCCAGGGAGATCGCGGCGATCGTCGTGACCGTGCCCGCGAGGCCCACGAGGGTGCGCGCCTCGCTCAGCGGGACCGTTTCGGCGGCCTGGTCCAGGGCCCGTTCGATGTCCGACTCGATCGCGGCGACCAGGGCGGCGGTCGGCGGGTCGACCACCGTGCCGTCCTCGCGGGTGAGGTGGCGTTCCGTCATCCGCACGCAGCCGATGTCGACCGAGCGGGCCGCGGCCACCGCGTCCTCGCCGACCACGCACTCCATGGAGCCGCCGCCGATGTCGACCACCAGATACGGCTTCTCGTAGGTGTCGGAGCCGGTGAGTTCCCTCGTCGCGCCGGTGAAGGAGAGCTGCGCCTCCTCCTCGCCGGTGATCACCTCGGGGTCGACGCCCAGGATCTCGCGGACGCCGCGCGCGAAGTCCTCGCGGTTGGAGGCGTCGCGGGAGGCGGAGGTCGCGACGAAGCGCAGCTTGCCGGCCGGGACGCCGTGCTCCTCGATCAGGCGCGCGTACGCGCGGCACGCGTCGAAGGTGCGCTCCAGCGCCTCCGGGGCGAGGCGGCCCGTACGGTCCACGCCCTGGCCCAGGCGCACGACGCGCATGGCGCGGTGCAGGTCGCGCAGCTCGCCGGTCGCCGGGTCGGCGTCCGCGACGAGCAGGCGGATGGAGTTCGTACCGCAGTCGATCGCCGCGACCCTCGTCACTTGCCCTCCCCCTCGGCCGTCGCGCACAGGTCCGCGCACGGGCCCTTCGCCCACCACTCGGGGAGCATCGCGAGGGCCTCGTCGCCGAGCGGGTTGACGCCCGGCCCGGCCGCGAGCGAGTGCGCGACCAGGACGTGCAGGCACTTCACGCGCTCCGGCATACCGCCCGCGCTCGGGAAGCCGGTCAGCTCCTCGATCTCGTCGCGGCGCCTGAGGTAGTCCTCGTGCGCGGCGCGGTAGGCGTCCGCGAGCTCCGGGTCACGGCCGAGGCGCTCGGTCATCTCGCGCATCACGCCGTTCGCCTCCAGCGTGCCGATCGCGGAGGCCGCGCGCGGGCACGTCAGGTAGTACAGCGTGGGGAACGGGGTGCCGTCGGGCAGCCGGGGCGCCGTCTCCACGACGTCCGGGAGCCCGCAGGGGCAGCGGTGCGCGATGGTGCGCAGCCCGCGCGGCGGACGGCCGAGCTGCTGCTTGAAGGCGGCGACATCGGCCTCGGTCGGCTCGGCGGGCGCGGTGGGCGGCGGGGGCGTGTCCATGCGGGGCTTTCTCTCGTACGTGCGACGGCGGGGGCCTGGCGGGCGGGGCCGGCTCGGTGCCGTCCCGTTCCCCCAGTATCGCCGCAGGGCGGCGGCGCGCCGTCCCCGGGCGGTTCAGCGGTCCGAGGCGTCCGCGCGGTCGATTCCGGTGAGCAGGTTCGCGTACCAGGCGCGGTGCGAGACGGCGCCGCCGGGCTGCGGGCCCTGGAGCGCGGCGCCCCGGACCAGCGCGGTGTAGCCGGTCTCGCCGGGCAGCACGTAGTGGAGGCGTTCGCGGATGCGCTGGCGGGCGTAGGCGGGGTCCTCCCAGCGGGCCTTCTCGTCGCGCAGCCGCTCCACGTTCGCGCGGTGCTCGCGCAGTTGCTCGCGCATGTCGGCGATCTCGTTGCGCTGCGAGACGTACTGGCGCATCGGGTAGGCGAGCGCGACGACCAGCGTGCACAGGACGAGGACGAGGAGGGCGGCGCGCCCGGTCAGCCGGGAGCGGCGGGCCTGGCGGCGGGACTGGGAGCGGTAGACGCGCGCGGCGGTCTGCTCGCCGAGTGCCCGCAGCCGGGTGGCCGTGGAGAACCGGTCCCGGTGGTCCCTCGCTGGCATCGTGCCTCCCCGTGCACCCGTGAAACGCGCGGACGTCCTGAACACGCGTACGTCCCCGCACACGGTACGGGACCGGGTGCGGGGACGTACGGAGGCCGTGCGCCCCGGGGCGGGCCGTCAGCCGGGTGCCGACGGACATCGCGCGGGCGCGGGGGCCCGGGGGCTCAGCCCTTGAAGCGCGGGAACGCGGAGCGGCCCGCGTACACGGCGGCGTCGTCGAGGATCTCCTCGATGCGCAGGAGCTGGTTGTACTTGGCGACGCGGTCGGTGCGGGCCGGGGCGCCGGACTTGATCTGGCCGCAGTTCACGGCGACGGCGAGGTCGGCGATCGTGACGTCCTCGGTCTCGCCGGAGCGGTGCGACATCATGCACTTGAAGCCGTTGCGCTGGGCCAGCTCCACGGCGTCCAGGGTCTCGGTCAGCGAGCCGATCTGGTTGACCTTGACGAGCAGGGCGTTCGCGGAGCCCTCCTCGATACCGCGCGCCAGACGCTCCGGGTTGGTGACGAACAGGTCGTCACCGACGAGCTGGACCTTGTCGCCGAGCTTGTCGGTGATGGTCTTCCAGCCGGCCCAGTCGTCCTCGTACAGCGGGTCCTCGATGGACACGAGCGGGTACGCGGAGACGAGCTCCTCGTAGTACTCGGTCATCTCGGCGGCCGAACGCTCCTTGCCCTCGAACAGGTACTTGCCGTCCTTGTAGAACTCGGAGGCGGCGACGTCCAGGGCGAGCGCGATGTCGCGGCCGGGCACGTAGCCGGCTTCCTTGATCGCTTCGAGGATGAGGTCGAGGGCGGCGCGGTTGGACTCCAGGCTCGGGGCGAAGCCGCCCTCGTCGCCGAGGCCCGTGGACAGCCCGCGCTGCTTCAGGACCTTCTTGAGGGTGTGGTAGACCTCGGAGCCCCAGCGGACGGCCTCGGAGAAGGACTCGGCGCCGATCGGCGCGATCATGAACTCCTGGATGTCCACGTTGGAGTCGGCGTGCGAGCCGCCGTTCAGGATGTTCATCATCGGCACCGGGAGCAGGTGCGCGTTGGGGCCGCCCAGGTAGCGGAAGAGCGGCAGGTCGCTGGCCTCGGAGGCGGCGTGCGCGACGGCGAGGGAGACGCCGAGGATGGCGTTGGCGCCGAGCGAGGACTTGTCCGGGGTGGCGTCCAGGTCGAACATCGCCTGGTCGATCAGCCGCTGCTCGGTGGCGTCGTAGCCCACCAGCTCCGGGCCGATCTGCTCGATGACGGCCAGCACGGCCTTCTCGACGCCCTTGCCGCCGTAGCGGTTCGCGTCTCCGTCACGCAGTTCGAGGGCCTCGAAGGCCCCGGTGGAGGCGCCGGAGGGCACGGCAGCGCGGCCCGTGCTCCCGTCGTCGAGGCCGACCTCGACCTCGACCGTGGGGTTGCCTCGGGAGTCCAGGATTTCCCGGGCTACGACGACGTCGATGGACGGCACGAGCATCTCCTTCGTGGGATGTGAAGCAGGAAGTGCGGGGTGCGTGAGCACCTTGCGACATGAGCCTAACCGGCTCGGGACCCGAGGCCCCCCGAAGCCCGCCCGCTAAGACGAAACGACCGGACGCAAGGGACATCGGGCGCATATCCGGCGCGTCGCCGCCGGGGCGGGTGAGCATCTGAGCCGTCCGCCGTGACACATGAGCCCGCCGTTGAGCGGGGCGGCGCACGGACGAGCCGGGCGGCCGGAACGGACCCCGCCCCGGCACGCGCGGGGGACGCGGGCCGGGGCGGGGCGGCCCCGAGGGGCCGGGTGGCCCTGTGGGGCCGGGGCCCTGGGGGTGGGCCGGGGAGCGGCGGGCGCGGGGCCCGCCGGCCGGGTCAGCTCAGGTGGAGCTGCTGGCCCGGGTAGATCAGGTCGGCGTTCTTGACGATGTCGTCGTTGAGCTGGAACAGCTTGGACCAGCCGCCGGAGACGTGGTGCTTCTGCGCGATCTCGCTCAGCGTGTCGCCGGTGACGACCTTGTACTCGCCGTCGCCCTTGGGGACGATCTTGCCGGTGTCGGTCGTGACCGTGCCGGTCGTGGACTTGGGCGCGGCCTTCGGGGCGGGCTTCGGCGCGGCCTTGGGCTGCGGGGCCGCCTGGCGCTGCTGGCCGCGCGAGGCGGCCTGGCCGTCGGTGTGCTGCGGGGCGGCCTGCTGGGACTGCTGGCCGGAGGAGGAGCCGCCGGTGCTGACGCCCGGGTCCACACCGTCGTTGGTGAGGCCGCCGGCGCCGGCGCAGGACCAGGCGCCCGGTCCCTGCATGGCGAGGAGCTTCTCGGCGGTGGCTATCTGCTGGCCCTTGGTGGCCAGGTCGGCGCGCGGGGCGTACTGGGTGCCGCCGGCGGCGGCCCAGGAGGACTGGTTGAACTGGAGGCCACCGTAGTAACCGTTGCCGGTGTTGATGGACCAGTTGCCGCCGGACTCGCACTGGGCGACCTTGTCCCAGGTCGAGACGGAGGCGGCGGAGGCGGTGCCTGAGGCCATCAGCGGGACGGCGATGGCGGCGCCGGTGACACCCGCGAGGGCGACGACCCGGGTGGCCCTGGAAGAACGACGGTGCTTGTTGCCCTTGCTGGAAAACAGCATGAAGAGGTCTCCTCACCGACGCCTACGAGGTGAGCTGTCGGGTTCGGGCCCGTGAGTTGCCCGGCCGTGCGACCTTGCGCACGACTTCACCCCGAGCCCCGCGCACCGCCCGGATCTCTCCGGACGGCACGCGGGGCGCAAACCTTGGGTCCCCCGCTCCTGCCTTCGGCGCTCGACGCGACGACTGTCCCGCACGGTCGCCGGCAGGATTCGGCGTGACGGCCATGGGGGCTCCCGGTGGGGAGCGGAGACGACGTTAAGCAAGAAACAACCGGAACTTCAAAGACGATCAGGGCTGTTGAGACTCATGTCTCACTTGCCCTCAACCGGACAAAGGGGCTCGAACCCTGACACCCTCTTGTCCGGTTATTGACCCGAATCCACACCAAGATCCAGGCTCTGGCCAGGGAGGATGAGGTCGGGGTCGGCCCCGACGACCTTCTTGTTCTCCTCGTACAGCGCGGTCCAGCCCTCGGGGAGCTCGTGGGCGTCCGCGATGGCCCAGAGACTGTCGCCCGAACGCACCGTGTACGTCTTGTCCTTGGTGGCGCCGTTCGCCGACCTCTGCCCGTTTTCTCCCCGCGAGGCGTGGAGTTCGCCGGCCGGGGAACGGTCCACTCCGGCGGCGGCCGGGTCCTGGGTGTCCGCGTCGCCCGGCTCCCGGTCCGTCGCGTCGCCGGAGACGGGCGACGCGCCGTCCTCCTCCTCGCGCGAGGAGGGCTCGCCGGAGGGGCTTTGGGTGTCCTTCTTGGCGTGGCGGCCGGAGGGCTTGCCGGAGGCGTCGCCCCCTTCCTCCTTCGCGGAGGGGGAGGCACTTGACTCGGCGTCCGGTGCGGACGTTTCGTCCGAGGTGCCCGGCTTGGCGTGCTTCGAGGTCTTCTCGGGCGACTTCGGCACCTCGGCGCTCTCGTCACCCTTGGCGTCCTTGGCGCCCTTGTCCTCCTTGTCGGACTTCTCCGCTTCGGGGGACTCGTCGGTCTTGCCGGACTCCGCCTTCTTCGCGGGGTCCCCGGAGTCCGAGGGCTGCGCGGAGGGCGAGGCGGGGACGGTCGAGGTGTCGCCGACACCCGCGCCCGCCGCGTCGTCGGTGCCGCCGTCCTCACGGGTCAGGCCCGCTCCGACAGCGCAACCGGGCCAGGCGGACGGGCCCTGGGCGGCGAGGATGCGCTGACCGACGAGGATCTGCTGGGCGCGCGTGGCCATGTCGGCGCGCGGGGCGAGGTCGAGACCGCCGTTCGCCTCCCACTCGTCGTCGGAGAGCTGGAGGCCGCCGTAGTAGCCGTTGCCGCTGTCGGCGCTCCACGAGCCGCCGGTCTCGCATTCGACGAGGCGGTCCCAAGGGCCCTGGTCCGCGCTGGCGCCGGTCGCGCCGAGCAGCGGGATGGCGATGGCCGAGCCGGTCACTCCTGCCGCGACGACAAGGGCCGGGGCCTGGCGGGGGCGTCGGTGACGGCCGTTCCCGGAGAGCATGCGGTTGCCTTTCGCGTGACAGCTGGATCGGACGTGAACGTAGCCGGATTCGAATGCCTGTCACAAGTCGATGCAGCCCTGATCACACGAACATCACATTTTTGACGTCGGTTCAGGTCGCACGAGCTGCCACATCACGGGTAAGTGGGGTATTACGCGCCGCCGTCCGGGGCAGGAGTGACGGGAGTGAAGCGGACGGGCAGGGTGCGCAGCCCCCGCATGATGAGGCCGCCGCGCCAGCGCAGCTCCTCGGGTTCGGCGTCCAGCGCGAGGTCCGGAAGGCGGGTCAGCAGCCGCTCCAGCGCGGTCCGCCCTTCGAGGCGGGCCAGCGGCGCGCCGAGGCAGTAGTGGATGCCGTGGCCGTAACCGAGGTGCTGGTTGTCGCGGCGCGCGAGGTCGAGCGTGTCGGGCGCGGTGAAGCGCTCCGGGTCGCGGTCGGCCGCCGCGAGCACCACGAGTACGGGGTCCCCGGGCGCGATGTCCTGCTCGCCGACGCGCAGTGGCGCGGTCGCGTACCGCCAGGTGGCCAGTTCCACCGGGCCGTCCCAGCGCAGCAGTTCCTCGACGCCGGTCGCGAGCAGTCCCCGGTCCCCGGCGGCCAGGGACGCCTGGAGGCGGGCGCGTTCCTCCGGGTGCCCGAGCAGGGCCAGTACGCCGTTCCCCACGAGGTTCACGGTCGTCTCGAAGCCGGCGAACAGGAGGATGAAGGCCATCGCGGCGGCCTCGTTCTCCGTCAGGTGCTCCCCGTCGTCGGAGGCGCGGACGAGGTCGGAGATGAGGTCGTCGCCGGGGTCGAGGCGTTTGCGGTGGATGAGTTCGGCGAGGTAGCCGCGCATCTTCCTGACGGCCCGGCCCACTCCCCCGCGCGGTCCGCCGCCGTGCCGGATCATCATGCCCGCCCAGTCGCGGAAGTCGTCCTGGTCCTCGCGCGGGACGCCGAGCAGGTCGCAGATGGCGTAGATGGGGAGCGGGAAGGCGAACTCGTGGATGAGGTCCGCCTCCCCCCTCTCCGCGAACCCGTCGACGAGGGCGTCGGTCAGTTCGCGTACCCGAGGCTCGAAAGCGGCGACCCGGCGCGGGGTGAACGCCTTCGACACGAGGCGGCGCAGCCGGGTGTGGTCGGGCGGGTCGATGTTGAGCAGGTGCGTCATGAGTTCGGCCTTGCGCTCGCCCGGGATGCCGGTCTTGCCCTTGGCGTGGGCGGACTCGGCGTGGTGCGCCGGGTTCTTGGACAGCAGGGGCTCGGCGAGGGCCTGCCGGGCCTCGGCGTACCGGGTGACGAGCCACGCCTCGACCCCGCTGGGCAGCCGGGTCCAGCGCACCGGCGCGTGCTCGCGCAGCCAGGCGTACGCGGGATAGGGGTCGGCGGCGAACTCCCGGCTGAACAGCGGCGGGGTCGGGCCGGGTACCGCGAGGGGGCAGGCGGGGGCGGTGGGGCCGTCCGGGGCGTCCGTGGCGGCGGGGCCGTCCGTGGCGGCGGGGCCGTCCGTGGCGGCGGGGCCGTCCGTGGCGGCGGGGCCGTCCGGGGTGGCGGGGCCGTCCGGGGTGGCGGGGGCGTTCTCGGTCACCGGTCGACGGTACCGGGCCGGGCGGGGGGCTCCTTCGGCGCTGCCTCCGTCCGTGCGGGCCCGGCGGCGTGGACTCCCGTGCGCGGCTTTCACTCTTTCGTATATACTTGCGGCATATGCCCCAGGTAGGCTCTTGAGTACGGCCATACTCCGTCCGCAGACCGATTTCCACATGGCCGTGCTACGGCTGCTGGAAAACGCGCTGTTCGACCAAGTACCGGACGACCTGTAACTCGACAGAGACAACCGGCCGGAGCCCGGCCTGATGCTCGTCCCCTGGGCTGCCCGTACGGGCCCCGCTCAGACTTTCCACGAACCCGCCGACATCCTGCTCGCCGTCGAAGTCGTCTCGGCGGAATCGGCAGAGCGGGATCGGCGGATCAAGCCACGCAAGTACGCGGCAGCGGGCATCAGGCACTTCTGGCGGGTAGAGGGAGTCGATGGCCGCCCCGTCGTCTACGTCCACGAGGCGGACCCGGCCACGGGCGTCTACGCCCTGACCGGAATCCACCACGACCGGCTGCGGGTTCCCGTACCCGTCGCGCTCGACATCGACCTTTCTCTGCGCCGCCCCCCTCAGCCCTGACGGCCCTCCGCCGCCAGGATCGCGTCCCGGTACGCGCGTGCCGCGCCGCGCAGGGCGGCCTCCGGGTCGACGCCCTCGGCCTGGGCCTTCGCGGCGAGGGCGAGCAGTTCGTAGCCGATACCGCCGCCGGGGCCGGTGGGCAGGTCCACGTCGAGGGCCGCCGTGCGGGCGCGGGAGTGGAGTTTCGCGGCGAGGGACAGGGCGGGCTGGCCCAGCGGTACGCCCTCGGTGACCGAGGTGCGGCCCTTCTCCTCGGCCTTCCTGCGCAGCCACAGGGCGCGGACGTCCTCGGGGGTCTCGGCGCGCTCCTCGCCGAAGACGTGCGGGTGGCGGTGGACGAGCTTGTCGACGATGGCGCCGGCGACGTCGTCCACGGAGAAGGGCTCCTCCGCGTCCTCCTCCGCGATCCGGGAGTGGAAGACGACCTGGAGCAGGACGTCGCCGAGTTCCTCGCGCAGTTCGGCGCGGTCCCCCGTCTCGATCGCCTCGACGAGCTCGAAGACCTCCTCCAGCGCGTACGGGGCGAGGCCCTCGTGGGTCTGGAGGCTCGACCACGGGCACTCGGCGCGGATACGGTCCATGACCTGCACGAGGTCGAGCAGGCGCGCGCCCGGCAGGTCGTAGGAGGCGGGCAGCAGTTCGAGTTCGGGCATCGCGAAGCGGCCGGAACCGGCCATCGCGGCCAGCTGGTCGGTCAGGCGCCGGTCCCCCGCCGCCTCGCTCTCCCCGCCGGGCCCGCCGGGCAGCACGACGACGGTCGAGCCGCCGGCGCAGAACTCGACCAGTTCCCGCGCCTCGGGCGCGTACCGCTCGACGGTGATCCCGGCCTCGCGCAGGTACGGGAGCTGGGGGTGGTCCGGGTCGGCGCACAGCACGCGGGCGGCGGTGCGCAGGGTGTCCCAGGCCGGCCAGGACAGGAGCCCGGGGGCGACCCGGTGGCTCGTGGTGAGCAGGACGATCCGGCCGGGCCCGGCGGCGGGGGTGGTTGCGTTCACCCCCCGAACGTAACGCAGTGGCCGCGCACCCCGGCGGGCGGCGGCGGGTACCCGGCCCACCGTGCCCGGCCCGCCCTGCCCGGTCAGCCCTGCTCGGCCCGGTCAGCCCTGCTCGGCCCGCCCTGCCCGGTCAGCTCTGTTCGGTGCCCGCCGGTTTCGAGACCTCGCGCAGCCAGGCGGGCTGGGTGTCGGCGCGGCCGCTGGTGCGCGCGTTCCACGAGCCGTAGCGCGGGTTGATGTCCACCTTCAGTTTCTTCCCGGCGACGGACAGCGCCTTCCAGAACGCGTCCTGCCCCTCCTTGGTGTTGGGGTCGGCGCCGAGCGCCCGGTAGAGCTTCTGCGCGGCGATCTCGGTGCGCAGGCTCTCGTCGAGGCGGGCGGGCGCGACCTCGTTCTGCTGGAGCCACGCCGTCTGGAGGGCCTTGTCGCCCCCGGCCTGCTGGGCGAAGGAGGCGCGCAGCCGCTGGACCTCGGCGCGGCTCACGGTGACCCCGGCGTCCTTCGCGGCGCGGTGCAGGACCCGGTCGCGGACCATGGACTGGAGGGTGAAGCGGGACAGCTTCCCGCTCTTGCCGACGATCTGCTCGTACGTCTTGGTGTCGGGGCTCGCGGCGCGCTGCGCCTCGCGGACCTCGCTGACCCGGCTCTCCAGTTGCGCGACGGTGATGCGCTGGCCGCCGACGACGGCCGCGGCGCCCGGGTGGGCCTCGCTTCCGCACGCGGACAGCAGGGGGACGCCGGCGAGCAGCGCGGCAAAGAGGGCGAGCCCGGTGGTGCGGCTACGGCTGCGGCTGGTGCGACGGCGGCTGTGCACGGGGAGCCTCCCAGAGATTGTGCTTCGGAGCACAAGCTTGCGGTGATCGATGTTAGGCAGTCGGCAGCCCGCGGGCTACCGCTTCGACCAACGATTCGCGGCCAGTTGTGTGGCGCACGGGGCGGTCCGCGCTGACGGGGCCTCAGTGGACGCGGCTCAGCCACCGCAGGGTGCGGCGGATCTCGGCGGGGAGCGGATGGCCGGGGCCGTGCAGCCGTTCGGCGTCGGACAGCAGCGAAGACAGGGCCTCGCGGGCGGCGGCGTGGTCGCCGACGGCGAGCAGGACGTGCCCGGTCCTGCGCCGTACGTCGAGGGCGAGCAGCCGGTCACCGGCGTACGGGTGGGAGAAGTACGCGAGCAGTTCGCGGTACTCGGCGAGGGCGCCCGCGGCCTCCCCGAGCTGTTCGAGGCACTGGGCGGCCTCGTAGCGGAAGCGCAGCGCGTCCCGGTCGGCGGGCCCGGCCTCGGCGGCGCGTTCCCCGGCGAGGCGGCGCAGTTCGGGCAGGGCGCGGCGGTACTGGCCGTCCTCCATGAGGGTGGCCGCGTACTGCTTGCGCAGCATGCGGACGACGACGGAGCCCTCGCCGTAGCTCGCGGCGGCCGCCGGCAGGAGGCCCCCGAGCAGGTCGACGGCCTGGGTGACGCGGCCCTCGCCGAGCAGGTGCTTGACGTGGTCGACGGCGGTGGCCACGTCGGGGGCGCCGCGGGAACCGGCCGTGACGGGGAGCGGGCGGGGGCCGCGCGGGTCCGCGGGAGCCGGGGCGGCGGGGCCGGGGGCCGCCGGGCGGCCCTGCCACGGGGCCTGCGGGCGCAGGAAGGGGCGGAGCGGGTCGCGGGGGCCCACGGGGGTGCCGCGCGCGGGCAGCAGCGGCACCAGTTCCTCGTACACGGCGTGGGCGCCGGGCGGTCTGGCCTGCGGGTCCTTCGCGAGCAGCCGCTCCACGAGCGCCGCGAGGGCCGGGGGGATCTCGGGGCGCGAGTGGCGGACCGGGAGCGGCTGCTCGTGCAGGTGGCGGTAGAGGACGCCGAGCGCGGTGCTGCCCGTGAACGGCACCTCACCGGTGAGCAGTTCGTAGAGGAGCACACCGAGCGCGTACAGGTCGGTGTACGGGCCGACCGCGCCGCCCATCGCCTGCTCGGGCGCCATGTAGGCGGGCGTGCCGATGGGGGTGCCGGTGTGGGTGAGGCGTGTCGTGTCGGTGTCCATCACGGAGGCCACGCCGAGATCGAGGACGGTCACCAGGCCGTCCTCCCCGACCATCACGTTGCGGGGCTTGAGGTCGCGGTGGACGATCGGCAGCGCGTGCACCGCGCACAGCACGGAGCACAGCTGGGCGGCGACGCCCACCGCCCAGGGCCAGGGGTAGGGGCGGTGCGCGGCGAGGTGGCCGGCGAGGTCGGTCCCGTCGACGTGGCGCATGACGAGGAAGAGGTCCTCGTCCTCGACGCCCGCGTCGTGCACGGTGACGAGGCCGGGGTGGTCGACCTGGGCGGTGACGCGGCACTCCCGGACGAAGCGGCGGCGCAGCTCCTCGCTGTCCCCGGCGGCCCGGTCGGGGCGCAGCAGCTTGACCGCGACCCTGCGGTCCAGACGCCGGTCGTAGGCGGCCCACACCTGGCCCATACCGCCCTGGCCGAGGAGCGTGGCGAGCTGGTAGCGGCCCGCGAGGAGGCGCTCACCCGCCGGGCCGCCGGACGGTTCGCGGTCGGGTCCGCGATCCGGTACGCGGTTCGGTTCCCGGTTCGGTTCCCGGTTCCTCTCGGCGGTCACCGCTGGGGGTGCCCCTCGCCGCCGGAGGGGCGGCCGGGCCCGGCGGTCCATCCGTGGGGGCCGGGGTACTCGGGTCCGGTGCCGGTGCCGGGCGCAGTGCCGGGTCCGGGTCCGGTGCCGTCCCCGAAGCCGGTTCCGCCGGGTTCCGCCGTCTCGTGCTCCCGCTCCCGCTCCCGGGCGCGCAGGTAGGCACTGAGTTCGTCGAGTTCGGCCCGTACCTGATCGATGCGGCCGGGCGGGGCGGGAGGGGCGGGGTGGGGGCCGTGTGCGCCGTGGTGCGGGGCGGGCGGGTAGCCGTAGGGCGGCGCGGGGGCCGGAGACTGCCCGGACACCCGTGTCGTCGCCTGGGCCTGTGCCGGCCCCTGTCCCGGAGCGGGGGCCTGCGGCCGCGCGTAGGGGAAGGCGTGCGCGGGGGCGGGGAGCGGCGGGAAGCGGCGCATGATGTCGGCGTACAGGTAGTACGCGGTCCCGCCCAGCGCGTTCAGCAGCAGGAACACCATGCCGAGGTTGCCCTGCCAGCCCTCGATCTCCTCACCGCCCGGGTCGACCAGGACGAGCGTGGTGCCGGCGAGGGTGCCGACGACGGACAGCCAGAACGCGAGCCGGTCCGCGTTCTGGCGGGTCAGGAACGCGAGGCGCAGCAGCGTGGCCCAGGTCAGGAAGCCGATCGAGCACACCGAGACCAGGCTCAGCGCGACGCGCTCGGCGACCAGCGCGGCCGTACGGGGACGGCGGCGCGGCGGCGGAGGGGGCACGAAGCCGGGGCCGATGCCGTTCATGGCTTGCTCCTGGGGCCGGGACCTGCGGACGGGACGAGCGACACGCCGCACTGCTGCCCGGCGCCGGGCGTCGAGCGTATACACCGACAGCCGGATCGTCCCCGGGGTTGTACGGGGGACTTCGCCGTTCTCGTCACATCCGCCCGCCGCGCGCCGCCGGTCCGGACCGCCCCCCGACGGTCCGGACCGCCCCAGCCCTCCGCGACGGGCCGCTCAGCCCCGCGCGAGCGGGCTCAGTCCGCGTGGAAGCGGGCTCAGTCCGCGTGGAAGCGGGCCGGGGCGCTGGTCGGGGCGTCGCCGGCCGGGAGCTTCTGGTCCGGGCAGGTGGACAGGACCTTCCTCATCGCGGCCCGTTCGGCGCCGGTCACCCACAGCCCGTACTTCTTCTTCACCGCCACCTGGCCGGCGACGTACGTGCAGCGGTAGCCCTTGTTCGCGGGCAGCCAGGTCGCGGTGTCGCCCTCGCCCTTGCTGCGGTTGGGGCCGGAGCTGACGGCCAGCAGGTTCAGCGGGTCGTTGGCCAGCGCTATGCGCTTGCTCGCGTCCCACTGCTGGGCGCCCTTCTGCCAGGCGTCGGACAGGGACACGAGGTGGTCGATGTCGATCGTGCTCGCGCCCCGGGTGAAGCGGATCGTCTTCCCCGAGTAGGGGTCGTCGGTGAGCGTCCCCCGGGCGATGACGCACTTCCCCTCCTTGTACCTCACGTCCTCCAGGTCGCGTTTGAGGACGTCGTCGCGGGTGTCGCAGTGGTTGGAGTCGGTGTCGGCCCAGGCGCTGCCGAACCGGTCGCGCGCGTAACCGGTCTTCGGGGCCCGGCCCTTGACGGTCAGCGAGTCCACGGCCGCCAGCGCGGAGCCGTGCGCGGCGGTGGCCGGACCGCCGGAGCCGCCGCCCTCCCCCGCCGTCACCTCGTCCAGGTCCGAGCAGCCCGCGCTCGTGAGCAGTACCCCGCAGAGGACCGCCGTCCCCACCGCGCCCAGCGGTCCCGCCTTGTGCCGCATACCGTGCCTCTCGCCGCGCTCACCCACGTGCCCACCGGCGTTTTCCGCCGGACCTCATGTCTACCCGGTCGGCGGACGCCGACTCCGGGCGGGCCGGGGCGGGGGGGCGCGGGGTGGGGGCGCGGCAGGCGGACGCCCCCTACACCTTCCCGATGCCGAGGGTCGTCGTGGACGGGAGCAGGCCCGAGCCGATCACGTCGAGCCAGAAGGGGCCGAGCAGTTCGGCGAGGCGGGCGGTGTCCCGCGTACCGAGGGCCTGCCAGGGAGCGGCGGCCAGGGCGTCGGTGCGGGCCTCGACCTCGGCGCGCAGGGCGCGGCCGGCGGGGGTCGCCGTACCGTCCCCGGCCACCAGGCCCCGGGCGTGGAGGCGTTCACGGGCCGCCGACCACTCCCTCCCGCTCCAGCCCCGGCTCGCGAAGGTCTCCTCGGGCGCCGCGCCGATCGCCGCGAAGGACACGAGGGACTCGACCGGGTCCAGGCCCGCCGTGAGGAGGGCGGCGAGGTGGCCGTCGCCCCGGTGCTCGCGCAGGACCGTCGCCGCCTGCCACAGCACGAGGTGCGGGGCGGCGGGCCAGGGCAGGGCCGCGTTCGCGGCGGCCAGGGGACGGCCCGCCGGCTGGGCGGCGAGCGCCGCGCGCCGCGCGAGGGAGGCCGCCTCGGCCAGTTCGGGACTCGCGGCGCGCTCCCCGAACAGCCGCCCGTAGCACCGCTCGACGCCGCGCAGCCGCGCCGCGAGGACCTCCTGCGGGCCGGTCCTGTCCCAGTCGGGGGCGTACCGCTCGACTGTGGCGGGGCTGAAGCTGTAGAAGGCGGAGGCGATCCCCGGCGCGCCCACCGGGCCCAGTGGCGCGGCCCGCAGCGGGAAGTAGGAGGGCCAGCGCTCGTCCGTGGCCAGGCCGAGCGCGGCCGACTCCTCGAAGACCTCGGGGGCGTAGTAGACCACCGCGTGCAGAGGCTCCAGCAGATGCCACATCTGCCGGACCCGCGCGGGCTCCACCGCCGGGACGGCCCCGGCCGTCCCCTCGGCCCGTACCTGCTTCTGTTCGCTCTTTGCCGCCATGTCTCCCCCGACCCGCGTACCGGCACCGCTTCTTGTCATTGACAAGATTGGGGGACGGAGAGGGGGCGCGTCAACCTTCCCGGACGCGCCCCCAGCCCCGTCGGCCAGCCTTACGACCCCAGGATCGAGGCCAGGAACTCGCCCGCCCAGGACAGGAGTTCGCGTCCCATCAGCGGTTTCCCGCCGACCTTCGCCGTCTTCGGGCGCGGGACGAGGGCCTGGCGGGTGGAGGGTTTGAGGACGGTGCCGGGGTAGAGGCGCTGGAGACGCAACTGCTGCGACTCGCGCAGGTCGTCCACGGGCGCGAAGCGGATGTTGTTGCCCTGGAGGACGATCTCGCCGACCCCGCAGGAACGGGCGAGCATGCGCAGGCCCGCGACCAGCAGCAGGTTCTCGACCGGCTCGGGCAACTTGCCGTAGCGGTCGGTCAGTTCCTCGCGGACCGCCTTGATGTCGTCCTCGCTGGTGGCGGAGGCGATCGCGCGGTACGCCTGGAGGCGCAGCCGCTCGCCGGGCGCGTAGTCGTGCGGGACGTGCGCGTCGACCGGCAGCTCGATCTTGACCTCCAGCGGCGGCTCCTCCTCGACGGAACCGTCCAGCTCCGCGCGGTAGTCGGCGACGGCCTCGCCGACCATCCGCACGTACAGGTCGAAACCGACGCCCGCGATGTGCCCGGACTGCTCGCCGCCCAGCAGGTTGCCCGCCCCGCGGATCTCCAGGTCCTTCATCGCGACGTACATCCCGGCGCCCATCTCGGTGTGCTGGGCGATCGTCGCGAGGCGCTCGTGCGCGGTCTCGGTGAGCGGCTTCTCCGGCGGGTACAGGAAGTAGGCGTAACCGCGTTCGCGGCCCCGGCCCACCCGGCCGCGCAACTGGTGGAGCTGGGACAGGCCGAAGTTGTCGCCGCGCTCCACGATCAGCGTGTTGGCGTTGGAGATGTCGATACCGGACTCGACGATCGTGGTCGACACCAGGACGTCGAACTTGTTCTCCCAGAAGTCCACGACGACCTGCTCCAGGGCCGCTTCGGACATCTGGCCGTGCGCGGTGGCGATCCGCGCCTCGGGCACGATCGCACGCAGCGCCGACGCGGCCCGGTCGATCGAGTCGACCCGGTTGTGGATGTAGAAGACCTGGCCCTCGCGCAGCAGTTCGCGGCGGATCGCGGCACCGATCTGCTTCTCCTCGTAGGGCCCCACGAAGGTCAGCACCGGGTGCCGCTCCTCGGGCGGCGTGGTGATCGTGGACATCTCGCGGATGCCGGTGACCGCCATCTCCAGGGTGCGCGGGATGGGCGTCGCGGACATCGTGAGGACGTCGACGTTGGCGCGCAGCTTCTTCAGCTGCTCCTTGTGCTCGACGCCGAACCGCTGCTCCTCGTCGACGATGACCAGCCCGAGGTCCTTGAACTTCGTCTCGGAGGAGAACAGGCGGTGGGTGCCGATGACCAGATCGACGGAGCCGTCCCGCAGCCCCTCCAGGGTGGCCTTGGCCTCGGTGTCGCTCTGGAAGCGGGACAGCGCCCGGATCTTCACCGGGAACTGCGCGTACCGCTCGCTGAACGTCGAGTAGTGCTGCTGGACGAGCAGGGTCGTGGGCACGAGGACGGCGACCTGCTTGCCGTCCTGCACCGCCTTGAACGCGGCGCGCACCGCGATCTCCGTCTTCCCGTAGCCGACGTCACCGCAGATCAGGCGGTCCATCGGGACCGTCTTCTCCATGTCGGACTTGACCTCGCTGATCGTCGTCAGCTGGTCGGGGGTCTCGGCGTACGGGAAGGCGTCCTCCAGTTCGCGCTGCCACGGGGTGTCCGCGCCGAAGGCGTGGCCGGGCGCCGCCATACGCGCCGAGTACAGCTTGATGAGGTCGGCGGCGATCTCCTTGACGGCCTTCTTCGCGCGGGCCTTCGTCTTCGTCCAGTCCGCGCCGCCGAGCCGGTGCAGGGTCGGGGCCTCCCCGCCCACGTACTTGGTGATCTGCTCCAGCTGGTCGGTGGGGATGTAGAGCCGGTCGCCGGGCTGTCCGCGCTTGGCGGGCGCGTACTCGACGACGAGGTACTCGCGGGTCGCGCCCTGCACGGTGCGCTGGACCATCTCGATGTAGCGGCCCACGCCGTGCTGCTCGTGGACGATGTAGTCGCCGGTCTCCAGCGTGAGCGGGTCGATGGTCTTCCTGCGGCGCACCGGCATCCGGGCGCCTTCCTTGCCGGCCGCCTTCTGGCCGGAGAGGTCGGTCTCGGTGAGCACGGCGAGCTTGAGCGCGGGCTCCACGAAGCCGTGGTCGATCGAACCGCAGGACACGTGCACGACCGACGGGGAGATCTCCCCGAGGTCGGGGTCCAGGCGCGCCGCGATGCCCTCGCCGCCCAGCACCTCGACGGTGCGGCTCGCGGGGCCCTGCGCCTCCGTGACGTACACCATGCGCCAGCCCTCGGACAGCCACTGCTTGGTGTCGGCGAGGGCGCGGGCCGTGTCGCCCCGGTAGCTCTCGGGGGCGCGCATCCCGAGGTTGAGGGTGTCGGCGCCCAGCTCCTCGTCGATCGCGAAGGGCGACACCGACCACCACAGCATGCCGCTCTCGCGCGCGTGGTCCCGTACGTCGGCCAGGCCCCACAGGGAGGCGGCGCCCACGTCGATGGGCGCCTCGCCGCCGGTCGCGGACGCCGCCCACGAGGCGTGCAGGAACTCCTGGCTGGTCGCGACGAGGTCCCCGGCGCGGGTACGGACCCGCTCCGGGTCGCACACCACGGTCATGGCGCCCTCGGGCAGCACGTCCAGGAGCAGTTCCATGTCGTCGACCAGGGCGGGGGCCAGCGACTCCATGCCCTCCACGGCGATGCCCTCGGCGATCTTGCCGAGCAGTTCCCCCAGTTCGGGGTGGGCCTCGGCGAGGGCGGCGGCCCGCTCCCGCACCTGATCGGTCAGGAGCAGCTCACGGCAGGGCGGCGCCCACAGCCCGTACTCGGCGACCTCCAGGGAGCGCTGGTCGGCGACCTTGAAGTAGCGGATCTCCTCGACGTCGTCGCCCCAGAACTCGACGCGCAGCGGATGTTCCTCGGTCGGCGGGAACACGTCGAGGATGCCGCCGCGCACCGCGAACTCGCCGCGCTTCTCGACCAGTTCCACACGGGCGTAGGCGGCCGCCGCGAGCGCTTCGACGACCTCGCCGAGATCGGCGCTCTGCCCCTGCCGCAGGCTCACGGGTTCGAGGTCGCCCAGGCCCTTGACCTGCGGCTGGAGCACCGAACGGATGGGGGCGACGACGACCGAGACGGGCCCGGTGTCCGGGTCGTCGGTCTGCGGGTGGGCGAGCCGGCGCAGTACGGCGAGGCGCCGGCCCACCGTGTCCGAGCGGGGCGAGAGCCGCTCGTGCGGCAGCGTCTCCCAGGACGGGAACTCGACGACGCCGTCGGCGGGCAGCAGGGTGCGCAGGGCCGCCGCGAGGTCCTCGGCCTCCCGGCCGGTCGCGGTGACGGCGAGCACGGTACGGCCCGTCTCCCGGGCCAGCGCCGCGACCACGAAGGGCCGCGCGGCGGGCGGGCCCACTAGGTCGGCCTGCGTGCGGTGGCCGTCGGCGGCGGCCTTGACCGCTTCGGACAGCGCGGGATCGGCGACCACCGCGTCGAGGAGACCGTGGAGACTCATGAAGGCTTCTTTCCGTCCTGGCGGCTACGGGGTGGACAGGGGCCGGTGGGCCCGGCGGGCGGCCCGGGGGTTCTCGGACCACCCCGCCCCCGGCGAGGCATCGCGAAGAGCCCGACACGCGCACGGGCCGGGGGGTTCCCAGCGTACGACCTACGGAGCGGGTACGGCCTGCGGGCGGGGCGGTGGGGGCCTCGGTAGGGGGCCTCGGTGGGGGGCCTCGGGTGGGCCTCGGGGGGGCCTCGGGTGGGGGGCCTCGGTGGGGGGCCTCGGGTGGGGGGCCGCGATGCGGGGCGCTGGAAGGACCGCTGGGGGCTGTGGGGGCGGCGTGGGGTGCGGGTGGGTGCGGTGGGGGTGGCGGCGTGGGCTGCGGGGGGCCGCAACGCGGGGCCTCGGGGCCGGGGCCTCAGCGGGGAAGCGCGGAAAGGGCCGCTGGGGGCTGTGGAGGCGGGGCGGGGCGGTGGGGGGCCGCGGCCTGCTGACGGAGGCGGCGCGGAGTGCCGGCGGAGGCGCTCGGGGCTACGGAGGGGTGGTGGCTGCGGGCCGCGCAGAGACCTGCCGCGGCCCGCCGGGAGCGCCGGGAGCCCGGGGCGCCGCGCGGCCCGCGCACGAGCCCTCCGGCCCGCGCACGAGCCCTCCCGGCCCGCTCCAGGCTGTGTGCCACGTGCGCACCTACCCGCTGGGGCACGCTGGGGGTCCGATGTGGGCCTCCGGTTGACCCGCTGCGGCCCGCCGACGCGCGCCATGCGGCCTGCGGAGTGGGCGGTCACGGTCTGCTGCGGCTCCGTGTGGCCCGTCGGGAGACCCCGTACGGTCTCGGCTGCGGCCTACTGGTGGACAGCTGGAGCTCGCGCACGAACCCGCTCCGGCCCCTCCTGGTTCGGGACGGCCCGCGCACGGACCCGCTGGTGCCGGCAGGGTGATGACTCCGTGCGGTCTGCGGGCGGCCCGTGGCCCCGTGGGGATCGCTCGGTACGGACCGCGCGCCACGGCGCTCGCATCCGGGGATCGCGCAGGCACCCGTGCCCGCCCCGGCGCGGGCGGGTCCTGAGGGGCCGGGCAGGGGCGCTCCTCCGGCTGTTGGGGGGGCAGGGGCGGAGCGGCGTGCCCGAGACCCGGGGGCCGTACGCCCCGTACCCGAGGGGGTACGGGGCGTACGGCCCCCGGGGGCCTGCCTGGCGGGTGGGCAGGGGCGGGCGGCACCCGTGCGGTGCCTCCGCCCCGCCCCGCCGCGCGGGTGGTGGCCCGGCGCGCTCAGTCGGTGGCGATCGCGTTCAGGACGTTCATGCGGGCCGCCCGGAAGGCCGGGACGAGCGCGGCGAACAGTCCGACGAAGGCCGAGGCGACGAACACCCCGAGGATCGTCGGCCACGGGATCTCCAGGACGTCGAGCCCCTCCATGGCCAGCAGGGACTGGGCGCTCGCGCCCCACCCCAGGCCCAGACCCAGACCCAGCAGGGCGCCGAACAGGGCGATGACCACGGACTCCAGCCGGATCATGCGGCGCAGCTGCCTGCGCGACAGGCCGACCGCCCGCATGAGGCCGATCTCCCGGGTGCGTTCGACGACGGAGAGGGCCAGCGTGTTGACCACGCCGAGCACGGCGACGACGATCGCGAGGCCCAGCAGCCCGTAGACCATGTTGAGCAGCTGGCCTATCTGGTCCTTGAGGGTCTGCTTGTAGTCGGCCCTGTTCTGGACCTCGTACTGCGGGTACGAGTGCAGCGCGTCCTTGAGCGCGGCGTACGCCGCGTCCTGCCTGCCGTCGGCTGCCTTCGCGAGCATCATCACGTTCGCCGGGACCCGGTCGGCGGGCACATGCGCCTTCAGGGTGGAGATCGCGAGGTAGCGGGCGCCCTGGTCGATGCTCGTGTCGTCCGAGGTGATGGCCTTGACCGTGAGCGACGCGGTGTCCCCTCCGGCGAAGGACACCTTCAGCCGGTCGCCGACCTTGACCCCGTGCTCCTGGGCGTAGTCGTCGCCCACGGACATCGCGTCCTTGCCGTAGGCCGCGGCCAGGTCACCCGCGACGACCTCGCGCCGCACGTCCTGACGGTAGCCGGGGTCGGTCGCGGAGAGACGGGTCTTCTCGCTGCTGCCGTCGGGGGCGGTCATCCGCACGTCGACCAGCTTGGTGCGGGTGACGTGGTCGAGTCCGGCCACCGCGGCCACCGCCTTCTCGGCCTTCGGCACGATCGGCTGGGTGGTCGAGTCGACGATGAAGTCGGCGCCGACGGTCCGGTCGAGCTGATCACTCGCGGAGGCCACCATGGAGGAGCCGACCACCGACAGGCACGCGACGAGCGCCAGGCCGATCATGAGGGCCGCCCCGGTGGCGCCGGTGCGGCGCGGGTTGCGCAGCGCGTTGCGCTCCGCGAGCCGGCCGACGGGCCCGAACACCCGCAGCAGCACCGCGCCCAGGGCGCGGACCACGACTCCCGCGAGCAGCGGGCCGACCGCGATCAGGCCGAGGAGGCTCAGCAGGATGCCCAGGCCCAGCAGGGGCGCCCCGCCGCTGGCCTTGTCCGCGTCGGTCGCGAGGTACAGCGTGAGCGCGCCGCCCGCCGTGAGCAGCAGGCCGACGGCGCCCCTGATCCGGCCGGCCCGGCCGTCGGCGGGGGTACCGGCGTCCCGCAGGGCGGCCATCGGGGAGATGGTGCCCGCGCGGCGGGCCGGCAGATACGCGGCCAACACGGTCACGATGACGCCGAGGGCCAGGCCGACGGCCGGGGTGGTCCAGGCGATCGTCAGATCACGGGTCGACAGGTCCATTCCGGCGGCCGACATGAGTTTCATGAGGCCGACGGCCAGCCCTATGCCCGCGCCGACCCCGAGGACCGAGCCGAACACCCCGAGCAGCAGCGCCTCGACGAGCACCGACCGGTTGACCTGCTTGCGGGAGGAGCCGATGGCCCGCATGAGGCCGATCTCCCGGGTGCGCTGGGCGACCAGCATGGAGAAGGTGTTGACGATCAGGAAGATGCCGACCAGGAAGGCGATCCCCGCGAAGCCGAGCATCGCGTACTTCACGACGTCCAGGAAGGACCCCATGTCGTCCTGGTTGGCGTCGGACGCCTCCTTCTGCGTCTGCAGCTTGTATCCGGCGCCCAGGGCCCCGGCGGCGCGCTGCTTGAGCGCGGAATCGCTGACCCCTTGGTCCGCGGTCAGGTTGACCTGCGTGAACACCCCTTCTTTGCCGAGCAGTTCACGCTGGGCGGTGGCGGTGTCGAAGTAGAAGACGGACGCACCGGGGTTGGTGACGGTGAAGGAGGCGATCCCGACGATCCTCGCCCGGAAGTCGCCGGTCACCGTGATGGTGCGCAGTTCGTCACCGAGCTTCAGGTGGTGCTTCTTCGCCGTGTCGGAGTCGAGCATGACCTCGGCGGGTCCGCGCGGCACGTGGCCGGAGGCGATCTCCATGTAGCGCGAGTCGTTGCGGGTCCAGTTGCCGGCGATCGTCGGGCCGCCGCTCGTGGTGCCCACGTTGTCGTTCTCGTCGTTGACGACGGTGACGCTCTGGCTGCTCACGGCGCCCTCGGCGGACCGCACCCCCGCGGACTTGCCGAGCCTGCTCACGACGGAGGCGGGCAGCGACTCGGGCCGGCCGGTGGAACCGCCCGTCGCGTCGTCCCCGCCGTCCGGGGCCTCGGGGGTGACGGTGACGTCGGCCGAGGTGACCGCGAAGAGCTTGTCGAAGGTCGTGTTCATCGTGTCGGTGAACACGAGGGTGCCGCACACGAAGGCGACGGACAGCAGGACGGCGATCGCCGAGAGGACCATGCGGCCCTTGTGCGCGAGGAAGTTGCGCATCGAGGTCTTGAGCACGGTCATGACGTCCGCCCGCGCGCGTCGAAGTCCTTCATGCGGTCGAGGACCTGCTCGGCGGTCGGGTTGACCATCTCGTCGACCAGATGGCCGTCGGCGAGGTACAGCACCCGGTCCGCGTAGGAGGCGGCGACCGGGTCGTGGGTGACCATGACCATCGTCTGGCCCAGTTCGTCGACCGAGGTGCGCAGGAAGCCGAGGACCTCGGCGCCGGCCCGGGAGTCGAGGTTCCCGGTCGGCTCGTCACCGAAGATGATCTCGGGGCGGGCGGCCAGGGCGCGCGCCACCGCGACCCGCTGCTGCTGTCCGCCGGACAGCTGGGTGGGACGGTGCTTGAGACGGCCCGCGAGACCGACCGTCTCCACGACCCGCTCCAGCCACTGCCGGTCCGGTTTGCGGCCCGCGATGTCCATGGGCAGCGTGATGTTCTCCAGCGCGTTCAGGGTGGGCAGCAGGTTGTACGCCTGGAAGATGAAGCCGATACGGTCGCGCCGCAGCTGGGTGAGCTTCTTGTCCTTGAGCCCGGTGATCTCGGTGTCGGCGAGGAATATCTGCCCCGAGCTGACCGTGTCGAGACCGGCCAGGCAGTGCATCAGCGTCGACTTCCCGGAGCCCGAGGGCCCCATGATGGCCGTGAACCGGCCCCGCTCGATGTCGACGTCGATCCCGTCGAGGGCGAGGACCCGGGTCTCCCCGCTGCCGTACGCCTTGACGACGCGGCGGGCCCGCGCGGCGACGGCCACATGCCCGCCCGCACCGTGGTGCTGAGGAATGGTCACAGCCGTGGTCACTGGAAGTCTCCTATGTCGGTCATGCTGAGGGCGTGCGTCACTCACGCCGGTCACGGACGAGGGTGTGCGGCAGCGCGGCCCGGGGTGGGCGGTGCCTCGCACGGGAGGGTCTGGGAGGTCTGGGAGGTGAGGAGAGTGCGGCTTCCCCCGTGAACCGCACTCCCCTGCTCGCGTTCCGATTCTTTCGGTCCGGCCGTCCCGGCGCCCTGAGGTACAGCGCAGTCTTTTACTGCGGTAAACCTCAGTACTGGTGCTGCGGCCAGCCTCCAGGCCGGTGAGACAAGGCTAGGGAAACGCCCCTTACCGCCTCGTCCTCCGACGGGACGAACAGCCCCCCACCCAAGGTCCGGACTTCCACCTAGGGGACTCCACCCCACGGGCCGCTCCCGTCCACCCAAGGACGGAGCGCGAGACGCGCGGACCTCCTCCCCCGGGCCCGCGCGGAAAGCCGCCTCCTGCCGTTGGCGCAGGTCAGGGCCGCCCGTCTGCCCCGCACAGTCAGCGGGCGTCCAGCGGGGCCGTCCCGTAAGGGAGTTGCCGCGTGGGGGAGTTGACCAAGCAAGGGGGAGGGCGGCTTATGAGGGAGGTGCCACGGCGGGACCCCGGCCGGGCGCCCCGGCGCCGCCGACCGAATCCACCAAATCCGCCGGGTCAGCCGGGTCAGCCGGGTCAGCCGGGTCAGCCGGGTCAGCCGAAACCGCCGTATTCCCGTACCCCCGAGTCCCCGTATCCCCTAGTCCCCGAGTGCGCGGAAGGGGCACCCTCCCCCGCGTCAGGCGCCGCGCTCCACCGCGCTCGCCGACCGGGGCCGGCCCACGCGGGGCGGTCTCGACGCCGGCGTACCCGTGCCCCCGTCCGAGCCACCGGCCTCCGCCGGACCGGCGGCACCCGCCGGGTCCCGCGCCCCCGCCGGGTCCCGCGCCCCCGCCTCGTCCGTCCCGCCCGCGTCTCCCGCCCCGCGAGCCGGTCCCGCCGCGCGGACCGGCTCCCCGTCCTTGTCCGTGTCCTGACCGGGCCCCCCGGCCTCCTCCTTTGGCGCGTCCTCCCGCAGTCCCCGCCCTGTCAGGGCCGCCAGGCTGCCCCGTACGTGCCTGAGGTGGGCGCGTACCTGTTCGCCCCGCTCCTGGTGGGCGCGCAGGAGTTCCTCGCTCTCGCGGGCGACGCGGTCGGCGTGGGCCCCGGCGCGGGACAGGAGGGCGGTGGCGCGGGCCTGGGCGTCCTCCTGGTGGTGCCGGGCCGACTCCTCCTCGGCGGCGAGGGCACGGCGGGCGGCGGACAGGGCCTCCTCCGCATCGGCCAGGCGCCGCGCGGCCGCCTGCTCCGCCCGCGCGTGGGCGGCGGCCTCCTGCTCCCGCGCGATCCGCGAGCGCTCGGCCTGGTCCGCCTCCTGCCCGGCGAGGGCCTCCTCGCAGCGGTCGCGCACCTCGCGCAGCGCGGCGAGCGCCCCGGTGCGCAGCCGGTCGGCCTCGTCCTGCGCGGACCGGCGCACGGCGTCGGCCTCCGCGTGCGCGGCGGCCAGTCGCCGCGCCGCCTCCTCCTCGGCCGCCGCACGCACCCCGTCCGCGTACCGGGCCGCCTCCTGGGCGAGCCGTCCGGCGTCGGCGCGGGCGGACTCCTCGACCCGCTCGGCCTCGGCGCGGGCCGCGTCCAGGACGGCCGCGACCTCCTCCTCGGTCAGGGCGAGCAGTTCGCGGGCGCGGGAGCCGAGCGTGTCGTACGTCTGCGGGGCGAGCCGGGCGACGGCCTCCCGCGACCGGGCGGCCTCCGCCGCCACCTCGGCCGCGACCCCCTCCAGCCGGCGCGCGCGCTGCCGGGCGAGGTCGCGGTCCTCGGTGAGGGCGGACACCCGGGGGTCGACCTCGGCGGGGCGGTAGGCGCGGGCGCGTACGGAGGGCGGGACGAAGGCGAAACCGTGCGGTGACCCGGTACTGCTGCTCATCCCGTTTCCCTGCCCCTCCTCGTCGGACACCGGGCGTCGGACACCGGCCCGCGCGGCGACCGCGCGGACCGCTCACGCGCGGTCACCTGTCTGTCACCCCTGGTGGGGTACCTCTGGCTGGACACACGGGGAACACCCCATAACACGACACTCTGCCCATCCATTCGCTCAAGGATGCGTCATTTGGTGTCGGAATCCGGAATCGGGCGATCTTCGCGGAGCGCGCGGAACAGGGCGCGGGCGTCCGGCTCCTTCCACACGACGACGTCGCCGACCCCACTGACCTGCGGCTCCGCGGAGACCGGCACGGTGGTCGTGGCGCCCTTGCCGTCCGAGAGGTCGCGCATCCGGCGAGCGAGGCCGAGCAGCGCCCGCACGTCGGTGTCGTCGTCGACGGTGACCGCGTCGAACGAGGTCCGCAGGAAGGGCACCAGCTCCCAGGGGTTCAGCACGACGGAGGCGGAGAACGCCTCGTGCGCGACCGCGCTCACCAGCTGCCGCTGGCGTTTGACCCGGCCCAGGTCGCCCTCCGGGTCGGTGTAGCGAGCACGGACGTACGCGAGGGCCTGCACGCCGTTCATCCGCTGACAGCCCGCGCCGAAGTCGGCCCCCGAGTGGCTGTCGCGCAGCCCGCCCTTCGGTACGCAGATCCGTACGCCGCCGAGCGAGTCCACGACGTCCACGAAGCCGGGGAAGTCGACCTCCGCGTAGTGGTCCAGGCGCAGCCCCGTCGCCTGTTCGACGGTACGGGTCAGCAGCTTCGCCCCGCCCAGCGCGTAGGCCGCGTTGATCTTGTTCTTCCCGTGCCCGGGGATCGCGACGTAGCTGTCGCGCGGGATCGACACGAGATACGGCCCGTTGTCGCCGTAGTGCACGACCATCAAGGTGTCCGTGTTGCGGCCCGCGTCGCCGCCCACGTGCAGCCGCCGGCGTTCCCCGGCGCTGAGCCCCGAGCGGCTGTCCGAACCGATCAGCAGCCAGTCCGCGCCCTTGCTCGCGGCGGGCCGGCCCGGGTACGGGGCGAGGGCGGACGTCGTCCGCAGCCGGTGCCCCGCCCAGAGGTACAGCCACGTCCCGTACCCGGCGACGCCCAGGACGAGGACGAGCAGCACCACGAACGTGATCCACGGCCAGCGCCGCCTGCGCCGCCGCGCCGCGGGCTCCCGCGGCGGGGGCCCTGCGGATTCCGGGGGCGGGGAGGGAGCAGCCATGACCGCATGATCGGGGCGCCCCGCCCGTCACCCGGAGGGGCGCCCCGTGGGGCCACTCACACGGACTACCCCGGCCGGCTCACAGCAGCCCGTCCCACATCTGCTCCAGCAGCACCGACCACCAAGTCTCCGGGGAGCCGAGCGCGGCCGCGTCCAGCGCCGCGAGCTGGGCCTGGAAGTCGACCGTCCAGCGGCCCGCCTGCTCGGGGGTCAGCCCGAAGCGCAGCCGCCACATGCGGCCCAGCAGCGCGAGGCAGCGCGCGAACTCAGGGAGCCCCGAGTTCACGAACTGCGGGGGCACCGGCGCCCCGTTCGGCCCGCCCTCCACCGGCACCGCGACGATGTGCGCCGTGCCGTACTGCACACAGAGCGCCTTGCCGAAGTCGCTGCCCATCACCAGATACGTACCGGCGTCGACCGCCGCGGGCACCCCGCGCTCCTGCGCCAGCTCGGCGAGCGTCGGCACCGGACGGCCCGGCTGGGCCTGCGCCCAGAAGAACGGACCCATGTCGTAGGGCAGCCCCGCCGTCACCAGCGTCCGCGCCACCAGCTCGGGCACGCCCTGCCGCGACACGGCGCGCTCCTCGAACCGGAACAGGCCCTGGGGACCGAAGGCCTGCGCCAGCTCGTGCGCGATCCCCTCCGGAGGCACCGGGGGCAGCGGCGGCACCTGCGGCAGCGGGGCGCGCACCGGAGCGGGCCGCGCCGGCCCGTCCGCGACCTGATGCAGCTCCCCCTGGTGCGCGAGCAACTGCGCCATGCCCTGCTGCCGGCTCGCGTGGTCCGTACCGTACGGGGCGATCGAGGTGATCCGCGCCTGCGGGAAGGTCTCCCGGATCATCCGCGCGCAGTACGCGCCCGGCAGCTCGCAGGACTCCAGCTCGGTGTGCAGCTCCAGCACCTGCCGCGGCGGCACGTTCATCGCCCGCAGCTCGTGCAGGATCTGCCACTCCGGGTGCGGGGTGCCCGGCGCCGAACGCCGGATCAGCTGCTGCTCGGAACCGTCCGGGGCGCGGTAGCGCAGAACGGCCTGGTAACCCGGGCCGACCGTCGGCAGCCCCTGCTGCTGCGGATAGCCGTAGCCGGGCGGCGGCGTCCCCGGTCCCGGCGGCCTGCCCTGCGGCGGCGGGTACGGCGCGCCGGACGGCGGGGGCGGGGCACCGGGACCGCTCACCGGCGGCCCCGAGGGCGGCGGCAGCGGCGCGCCGGGCGGGGCGGGCGTCGCGGAACCCGGCGTCGACAGCACCGTCGCCGCGTGGTGCACGCCTTGCGGCGGCGTCCCCGGCGCACCCGGCGCCTGCGGCGGCGCGGGCGGCGGGGCCGCCTGGAAACCGCCCGGAGCACCGGGCGCCGACGGGCCGCCCCGCCCGCCCAGGCTCTGCCCCGGCTCGGAGAGAACGGTCTCCGCGTGGTGCACGCCCTGCGCCGGAGTCCCCGGCGCGGGCGGACCCGAGGGAGCGGACGGGCCGGGCCGGCCGGGACCCGCGCCGCCCGGCACCCCGGGAGCGCCCGGAGGCGGCGGCACGGAGGACCCGCCCCCGCGGCGCTGCGGGGGCTGCGCCTTGCTCGTCGCGGCCTCACTGATGTCACCGGCGCCCGGCACGGAAGAACCCGGGGAGGCGCCGGGGGCACCGGGAGTACCGGGGGCAGCGGGAGCGCCCGGCGGGGGCGCGTACGGCGCACCGCCCGACAGCAGCTCCGTACGCGCCTCCGCCACCGGGCCGGGGCCAGCGCCCGCCCCCTCGGGCAGCGGCGGCGCGAACACCGTCGCCGGCGGCGGCACGGAACGGCTGTCCCCGTCATGAGCCGTGTCCGTCCCCGCCCACGGCGTCCCCCCGGCCGGAGCGGCCGACGACGAGGCCGGAGCCGAGGACGGCGACGGAGCCGGAGCCGGAGCCGGAGCCGACGGCGCGGAGTCCGGGCCGGCGCCCCCGGAAGCGGCCACGGGCCCCCCGGTCGCGGCACCCTGACCCGTCGCGGGCCCCTGAGCGGCGGCCGGACGGTCACGGTCCGCGCCACGCCGGTCCGGGATACCGAGCTTGTCGGCGGCCTCCTGAAGCCACTCCGGCGGCGACAACAGGAACGAGGTCTGGTTCAGGTCGATCCGCTCCGGCGGCGACGCCGGCTCCGCCGCCCCCTCCAACACCCCGTACTCCTCCTCGTACCGGCGGATCACCTCACCGACCGGCAGCGCGGGCCACAGCGACGCCTCACCGCCGTCCCGCGCGATCACCAGCCGCTGCCCGCCGCCGTCCGACACCGGACCGCCCTCGCGGTCCTGCGCCCACACGACGAACCCGAGACCGAACTCCCGCACCAGGACCTGCCGGTGCTGATACGGCGGAAGGTCCCCGTTGATCCACTGCTCGGCCCGCTCCTGCGCCTGCGCGAAGGTCACCACCGCGCTCACTCCTCCACCGGGACGGCGTACGCGAAGCCGCCGTCCACCATCAGATTCGCCACGGTCTCCAGCTCGGGCGGGTTGCCCGCGAGCCGGGTCAGGAACACGTCGAAATCCTCCCCGCAGGGAAACAGCAGGTCACGCGCGCGCTCCTGCACCGAGAGACCGTCCCGGTCCCGCGCGTCGTCATAAGCGCAGAACCACACCGAGCCCACCCCCTCCCCGCGCACCTTCACCGCGAGCAGACCGCCCTGCACGAACGCGACGCCCAGGAAGTCCTTCGTCAGATGGTCCCGCAGACACTTGTTGACGTACACCAGATCGTTCGTGTCCGCCACGTCCCGCACCGTGAAGAACGGCTGATCCACCAGCAGACCCAGCTCCGCGTCGAGCGCCACCCCCACCGGCGCACAACCGCCCGCCGCCTTCAGGAACGACCGGTACGCGCCGGGCAGCCGGTACCCCAGCTCCTCCTCGACCGACAGCACCTGCGCCTCCGTCACCGACACCAGGCTCTTCGGCAGCGCGAAATGCGCCGGACGCGTCTCCCGCAGCGGACGCGTACCGCGCCGCCCGTGGTCCACCGCCGCCGTCGTCAGGCCCCCGTGATGCCGCAACAGCGCCTTCACCTCGACCGGCACCAGCTCAAGACGGCGCCCCCCGGCCACGTGGTGCCAGGTCCAGCCGTGCGGCGTCGCCACCGGCCCCAGCGTGTCCCACAGCGCGTGCCCCGCCGCCGACATCGCCGCGTTCGCCGACACGTAGTCCGTCAGCCGCAGCTCGTCCACACCGAAACCCGCCGGCGGCTCCTCGATCTCCACCGCCGCACGCGCGTACGGCCCGAACACCGGAAAACCCGAGGCGTCGACCGCGACACCCCGGGGATGCCGCCCCGCCCGCACCGGATCGGGAAACCGCACGAGCTGCCCCGCGTAGGCCGCGTTCGGCGGCGCGCCGCGCCCCCCGTCCTGGGAGCCCGAGGACGGCACCCCCTGCCCGAGCCGACCTGTCGTCATGGCGGTAGCCCCCTGCACCCTCGCTGTCACGAACCCGGCGGACACGCCCTCCGCGGCGGAAGGCGGTCGGCACAGCCTATGCGGTCACCCTCCGCCGGTCACCGGGCCGTCGCCCGCGTGACCAGCCGACACCGCGCTGTGACCATGAAAAGCTGTACCCCCGGCCGCGGGCCCCGGATGTCGCCCCAGGCCCCACCGTTTGGCAGGCTGTCAGAGTTCTCCCGGACCCGTCCCGGAGAACGACACGGGGGAAGGTACGGAGGGGAAGCACCACCATGCACACCACACAACCCGGCCCGGCGGCCGTCAGCACCAGCAGGCCCGCGGACACCACACCACGCCCCGGACCAGCCGTCTTCACCTCCGCACACCCCGGCACAAGCGGCCCGGACGGCACCCCGCGCCCCGCCCCCGCCGACCCGCGCACCGCCCCGCCGCACCCCGCCCCGCCGCCGCCCGCCGCCGCGGGCGGACCCCGCAGACCCGCCCCGCCCACGCCCGTCCCCCAGGCAACCGCGCCCGGCAGCACGCCCGGCGCCCGCCCCACCCGCCTCGGCGACACCGACCCCCGCGTCGACTGGAGCGCCGACGGCAGCCGGCCCCCCACCCTGCGCCACCGCCGCGACGGCATACTGCCCGCCGTCGCCGCCGCCCTCTCCGTACGCGGCACCACCCTCACCGCCACCGGAGCCCGCGCCGACCGGCCGCCCACCCTCCACCCGCTCGTCCAGGACTTCCTCTCCACCCTCACCAGCGCCCAGCGGGAACGGTTCACCGGCCGCTGCGCCGAAGCCGCCCTCATCTCCCGCCACCTCACCGAGGCCGACACCGCCCGCACCGCCAAGTCCAGACGCGCCGCACGCCGCGCCATGACCACCGGCGAAGCCCGCAAAAGCCTCAAACACGCCAAACTCACCACCCGGCACATCCGCGAGGACGGCGACCCCCTGCACGGCGCCTTCGCCCCGCCCTGCCGCTCCTGCACCGCGCTCGCCGACCACTTCGGCGTCCGCGTCATCGACCCCACCACCGACCAGGACTGACACCCCCATCGCCATGGACACCCCAGCCCGCCCCCTCGACCCGGCGCTCACCGACACCTCCGGGCCCAGCAGCCGCTTCCCCGCCGCCGTCGACGCCGCCCTGCGCGCCGCCGGCTGGGCCCCCGGCCGCTGGGACATGGCCCAGGCCGAGATCTGGGCCGACACCCTGCGCGCCCACACCTCCCCCGCCGGACACCGCCACAGCGTCTCCCCCGCCGCCGTCGAGGCCTGGGCCGAGTTCGGCGGACTGCGCCCCACCCCCACCGCGCACGGCCGCAACCTCGCCCCCACCGCACTCGACCTCGACCCCCTGCACGGCCTCCACCTCGCCCGCACCCTCGGCGACCTCGGCCGCGCCCTCGGCACCGAGCTGTGCCCCCTCGGCCTGGAGACCACCACCCACGCCGCCCTCGCCATCGACACCGACGGCCGCGTCTACGCCCTCGACCACACCGGCGACTGGCACCTCGGCGCCGACATCGACCAGGGCCTCACCGCCCTGCTCACCGGAACGACCCCCACCAGGCTCACGACGGAACCCGAGGACTGACCCGGCGGCACCGGAGCGACGACGCCGGGGCGGCGGCCCCGGGGCAGCGCGCCGGGACGGGGACGTCAGAGACGGCAGGGCGGGAACGTCAGAGACGGCAGGGCGGGGACGTCAGAGAGCAAGCCACGCCAGGACGGCGACGTCCGGGAAGAACGTCAGGGCCCACCCGCCCCCATCCGCTCCCGCTACTGCCCGCCAGCACCGGCACCGGCACCGGCACCGGCGGGCAGCACGGCCGACACCCGGAACCCACCCGTCTCCGTCGCACCCGCCACGAACACACCCCCGAGCGCCAGCACCCGCTCCCGCATCCCCACCAGACCGTTGCCCCCGCTCGGCAGACCCGCGTCCACACCCCCGGCCGGCGGAACCCCGTTCTCCACCTGCATCGCCAGCTCCCCCTCCCGCCGCGCCACCCGCACCCGCGTCGCGGCGCCCGCCGCGTGCTTGTGCGCGTTGGTCAGCGCCTCCTGCACCACCCGGTACGCGGTCCGCTCCACCAAAGCCCCGTACGCCCGCGGCGCCCCCTCCACCGAGAACTCCACCGCCATCCCCGCCGCCCGCGACTGGCCCACCAACTCCTCCAGCTCCCCCAGAGACGGCCCCTCCTCGACCACCCCCGCCACCCCCGCACCCGAGGACACCGGACCGAGCAGCCCCTCCACACCCCCGGACACCACGGAAGACGCCGCCCGCACCGACACCCCCGCCACACCCGCACCGGAGACACCCGCCGAGACCCGGCCCCGCCCGGCGCCCCCCTCCACGCCCGCGCCACCGGCCGGCACGTCCCCCGCCGCGGCGCCCCCGGCCGTCCCGGCGGCCACTCCCGCGGCCGCCCGGTCCACCACGCCCGAACCACGAGAGACCGGCCCCCCGGCCTGAACGGGCAGCGCCCCCCGCTCACGCTTCCGCACACCCGGCCCACCACGCGCCGGCCCGGCCCCCGAAGACGCACCCGCGTCCGAAGCCGCACCAGCCCCCGAGGACGCACCAGAACCCCAGGACGCACCAGAACCCGAGGAGGCCCCCGAACCACCGTCCCCCGACCGCAGCACGCCCAGCATCTCCCGCAACTCCGTCAACGCCTGACGCCCCATGTCCCCCACCAGCGCCGCGTTCCGCACCGCCTTCTGCGGATCCTTCACCGCGACCGCCTGAAGCGCCGCCGCGTGCACCACCATCAGACTCACCCGGTGCGCCACCACGTCGTGCATCTCCCGCGCGATCCGCCGGCGCTCCTCCCCCCGCGCCCACTCGGCCCGCTCCTCGGCCCGCTCGGCGAGCAACTGCAACTCCCGCTCCAGGCTGTCCGCCCGCTCCCGCAGACTCTCCATGAGCCGCCGCCGCGCCCCCACGTACAACCCGAGCAGCACCGGCGGAGCCGTCAGCCCCAAGGCCGTCAGCACCGCCATCGACGGCGCGAACCACACACTCGACACCCGGGCGCCGCTCTCCACGTGCTGCTGCGTCCGCACCAGCATCACGACCAGCGTCCCGGCCAGCGACATCCCCGTCAGCAGGGCCGTGATCCGCCGCGGCAGCTCCGAGGCCGCCAGCGAGTACAGACCCACGAAGCCCAGGACCATGCCCATCTCCGCCGGGGTCACCGCCAGCGCGACCAGCACCGCCGCCACCGGCCACCGCCGGCGCACCAGCAACGTCGCCCCCGTCACCAGGCCGAACACCGCACCCGGCCACCAGCCGAGCCCGGTCCGCTCCGCGAAGGCCCCGCCCTCCACAACACACTCACCGGCCGACACCACCGCCAGCAGTACGTCCAGGACGAAACCCCGCCACCTCGTCCACCACCACGGCCCCCCGGCCGCCCGGCGCTCTTCCCCCGTCGTGGTCATGGCCCCAGCGTACGGGCGCGACCCGCCGTTTTTCCGGGGAGTGCGGGAGCACACACCGCGCCCACGCCCCGGCGCGACACCACCCTTCACTCGAACAAGTGAACGTTCTCCGGTTCACGGACGAACGGCGTCCCCACCCGGCGAAGCTGCCCCCATGCCCTCCACCGAAGACACCCGACGCCACTTCGAGACCCTGCGCGAACAGGCCCTCGGCCTGCGACGACAGGGGCTCAGCCGACGCCGGATCCGCGACCGCCTCCGTATCGGCAACAACGACCTCCTCAACCGCCTCCTCGCCGGAGAACCCGCCCCCGAGTGGACCAGCAAGCCCAACGCCAAGGACGAGCTGCGCGCCCGCGCCCGTGAACTGCGGACCCAGGGCTGGACCTACGACCGCATCCAGGCCGAACTCGGCTGCTCGAAGAGCTCGGTCTCCCTGTGGGTCCGCGACCTGCCGAAACCGGAACCGCGCTACACGCGGGAGGAGCAGCTGGAGCTGATGAGGGAGGGGCTGCACTTCCACCGGGAGGCCCAGGACCGCATACGGCGGGAGACGAAGCGCGAGGCGGAACAGTCGGTCGGCAGGCTCACCGATCGCGAGCTCTTCCTCGCCGGCGTAGCCCTGTACTGGGCGGAAGGCACCAAGGACAAGCCACACGCCCGCAGGGAGACCGTCGCGTTCATCAACAGCGACCCGGGGGTGATCCTGACCTTTCTCGCCTGGCTCGACCTGATGAAGGTGGACCGCCGGCGCATCCGCTACTCGGTGATGATCCACGAGACGGCGGACGTGTCCGGCGCGGAGGACTACTGGGCCGGGCTCGTCGGGGCGCCGGCCACCTTCAACAAGACCGTACTGAAGAAGCACAACCCCAAGACGAAACGGAAGAACACCGGGGAGGAGTACCGGGGATGCCTCGTGATCAAGGTTCTCCAGAGCGCCGAGCTGTACCGTCGCATCGAAGGGGCATGGTGCGGCATAGTAGGTGCCGCACACAGGTCGACTGACGATATGTCCGTTTAGGTCGACTTGCCCTCCCCTGTGGTGTAATAGGCAACACGAGGCACTTTGGATGCTTTGTTCCAGGTTCGAGTCCTGGCAGGGGAGCCCCTCCGCGTTCGGGTCCTGACCTCCAGGTCAGGACCCTTCTTCATGTCCGGCCCGTCGCCCCCCGGTATCCTCCAGGTGACATTTCCCCGTCGCACCCGCAGCCGAAGGGCAGTCCCGTGAGCGCCACTCCTTCTTCGAATCTCGGCTCCGCCGGCGCGGGGGACGCCTCGCCGGCCGCCGTCGTCGTCCTGGCAGCGGGGGGCGGAACCCGCATGAAGTCGGCCACCCCGAAGGTCCTGCACCGGCTCAGCGGCCGCTCGCTCGTGGGCCACGTGCTCGCCGCCGCCCGTGAACTGGACCCGCGCGAACTGGTCGTCGTGGTCGGGCACGCCCGCGAGCAGGTGTCCGCGCACGTGGCCGAGGCCGACCCGGCGGCGCGGATCGCCGTGCAGGAGGAGCAGCGGGGCACCGGGCACGCCGTGCGTACCGGCCTGGCGGCGCTGGGCCCCGTCGAGGGCACGGTGGTCGTGGTGTGCGGGGACACTCCGCTGCTGACCGGCGAGACCCTGCGGGCGCTGTCGGCGACGCACGGCGCGGACGGCAACGCGGTGACGGTGCTGACGGCCGAGGTCCCGGACGCGACGGGCTACGGGCGGATCGTGCGGGAGCCTGGTTCCGGCGCGGTGCGCGCGATCGTGGAGCACAAGGACGCCTCGGAGGAGCAGCGGGAGATCCGGGAGATCAACTCCGGGGTGTTCGCCTTCGACGGGAAGCTGCTGGCCGAGGCGCTGGGGAAGGTGCGCAGCGACAACAGTCAGGGCGAGGAGTACCTGACGGACGTGCTGGGGATCCTGGGTGCGGCCGGTCACCGGGTGGGGGCTTCGGTGGCGGTGGACCACCGGGAGATCGCGGGGATCAACAACCGGGTGCAGCTCGCGCAGGCGGGTCGTTCGCTGAACGAGCGGCTGCTGGAGCGGGCGATGCTGTCGGGGGTGACGGTGCTGGATCCGGCGACGACATATCTGGACGTGTCGGTGACCTTCGAGCGGGACGTGCTGGTGCATCCGGGGACGCAGTTGCTGGGGGCGACGCATGTGGCGGAGGGCGCGGAGGTGGGTCCGCACACGCGGCTGACGGACACCTCGGTGGGCGCCGGGGCGCGGGTGGACAACACGGTGGCGCTGGGCGCGGAGATCGGGGCCGAGGCGTCGGTGGGGCCGTTCGCGTATCTGCGTCCCGGTACGCGGCTGGGTGTGGGGGCGAAGGCGGGTACGTACGTGGAGATGAAGAACGCGACGGTGGGGGCGGGGACGAAGGTTCCGCATCTGTCGTACGTGGGGGACGCGACGATCGGTGAGCACTCGAACATCGGGGCGGCGAGTGTGTTCGTGAACTACGACGGTGTGAACAAGCACCACACGACGATCGGCTCTCATTGCCGTACCGGTTCGGACAATATGTTTGTGGCTCCGGTCACGATCGGGGACGGGGTGTACACGGCCGCGGGTTCGGTGATCACGAAGGACGTGCCCTCGGGTTCGCTGGCCGTGGCCCGTGGGCAGCAGCGGAATATCGAGGGCTGGGTGGCCCGTAAGCGTCCGGGCAGTGCGGCCGCGCGGGCGGCCGAGGAAGCCACCGGGAGGTCGGAGGGCGAAAGCTGACCGAAAACAGGTGCGTCTGTCACGGCGTACCGTGATAGATGCACGCGATTCGGCTGGCTCGTTGGTTCTGGGTGTCTTGATGTGTCTGGGCTATGCGGGTGCAGCAGCAGGTAGAACTCGTCTGAGGAGACAAGTGCTGTGACCGGGATCAAGACGACCGGCGAGAAGAAGCTGATGTTCTTCACCGGCCGCGCCCACCCTGAACTGGCGGCTGAGGTGGCGCACCAGCTCGGTGTCGGCATAGTGCCCACCAAGGCTTTCGATTTCGCCAACGGCGAGATCTATGTCCGCTTCCGTGAGTCGGCGCGCGGCGCGGACTGCTTCCTGATCCAGAGCCACACCGCTCCGATCAACAAGTGGATCATGGAGCAGTTGATCATGATCGACGCTCTGAAGCGGGCGTCGGCGCGTTCGATCACGGTGATCGTGCCGTTCTACGGTTACGCGCGGCAGGACAAGAAGCACCGTGGTCGTGAGCCGATCTCGGCGCGGCTGATGGCGGATCTGCTGAAGACGGCGGGTGCGACCCGGATTCTGACGGTGGACCTGCACACGGACCAGATCCAGGGTTTCTTCGACGGTCCGGTGGACCACCTGTTCGCGCTGCCGATCCTGGCGGACTACGTGGGCGCGAAGGTGGACCGGGAGAAGCTGACGATCGTGTCGCCGGACGCGGGCCGGGTGCGGGTCGCGGACCGTTGGTGCGACCGGCTGGGTGCTCCGCTGGCGATCGTGCACAAGCGGCGGGACAAGGACGTCGCGAATCAGGTGACGGTGCACGAGGTGGTCGGTGACGTGAAGGACCGGGTGTGTGTCCTGGTCGACGACATGATCGACACGGGTGGCACGATCTGCGCGGCGGCGGACGCGTTGTTCGCGCACGGTGCGGCGGACGTCATAGTGACGGCGACGCACGGGGTGCTCTCGGGTCCGGCGGCGGACCGGCTGAAGAACTCGAAGGTGAGTGAGTTCGTGCTGACGAACACGCTGCCGACGCCGGGTGAGCTGGAGCTGGACAAGATCACGGTGCTGTCGATCGCGCCGACGATCGCGCGTGCGGTGCGTGAGGTGTTCGAGGACGGTTCGGTGACGAGCCTGTTCGAGACGGAGGCGGAGTCGGCGGCCTGAGCCGTTCGCTCTTCCCCGGGGCCGGCCGCGCGGAGCGGGCGGTCCGGTGATCGATTTCTGGGGCGGCCTTTCCGCCGGGTAGACTCGGAAGAGTTGCTCGGCGAGGGAGGCCGCCCCGTTTTCTGTCCGGGGTCGGCGGTCCGTTATCGACGCGCTCTTCGTAGCAGGCCGATCGTGGCCGGGTGACCGTCACTGTCTGTCTGTTGAGGAGGAGTGCGTCATGGCTGAGGTCAAGATCGCCGTCGAGCCCCGTAGCGAGTTCGGCAAGGGTGCCGCCCGTCGTATCCGTCGTGAGAGCAAGGTCCCCGGTGTGGTCTACGGCCACGGTGGCGACCCGATCCACGTGACGCTGCCGGGTCACGACCTGATGATGGCGCTGAAGGCGTCGAACGTGCTGCTGGCCGTGGAGCTGGAGGGCAAGTCCCAGCTGGTCATCCCGAAGGCCGTGCAGCGTGACGCGCTGAAGGGCTTCATCGAGCACGTGGACCTGCTGCTGGTCCGCAGTGGCGAGAAGGTCCAGGTGGAGATCCCGGTGCTGACCGAGGGCGAGCTGGCCCCGGGCGGCTTCCTGCTGGAGCACCTGCTCAACACGCTCCCGGTGGAGACCGAGGCGACGCACATCCCCGAGTCGGTCACCGTCTCGATCGCGGGCCTGGAGGCCGGCGCGACGATCACCGCGAAGGACATCCCGCTGCCGCAGGGCACGACGCTGGACGTGGAGGACGACGTCGTCGTCATCCAGGTCGTGTCGGCGCAGGCCGAGGAGGCCCCGGCGGAGTCCGCCGAGTCCGAGTCCGCCGAGGGCTGATCCCCGGGTTCCCGGTGACGGGGTGGCGTGCCGTGGGGTGCGCCGCCCCGTTTTCGTGTTCCGGGTGCGTGGGTGTCGGGGCGGGTGTGGCGTCGAGGTGAGGAGTGTGGAGCGGATGGCGACGACCGGGGAGGACGCCTCGGCGCCGTGGCTGGTGGCGGGCCTGGGCAATCCGGGTCCCGAGTACGACGGCAACCGGCACAATGTCGGGTTCATGGTGGCGGATCTGCTGGCGGCGCGGATGGGCGGGAAGTTCAAGCGGGCCGGCAAGGCGCAGGCGCAGGTGGTGGAGGGCCGGTTCGGTCCGCCGGGGCCGCGCAGCCGGCGGGTGGTGGTGGTGAAGCCGATGTCGTACATGAACCTGTCGGGTGGTCCGGTGACGGCGTTGCGGGACTTCTACAAGGTGCCGACGGCCCATGTGGTGGCGGTCCACGACGAGCTGGACATCGATTACGGGGTGCTGCGGCTGAAGCTGGGCGGCGGGGACAACGGGCACAACGGGCTGAAGTCGATGACGAAGGCGATGGGCCCGGCGTATCACCGGGTGCGGTTCGGGATCGGGCGGCCGCCGGGCCGGATGCAGGTCGCGGATTTCGTGTTGCGGGACTTCTCCTCGTCGGAGCGCAAGGAGCTGGACTACTTCGTGGACCGGGCGGCGGACGCGGTGGAGGCGCTGGTGGCGGAGGGTCTGGAGCGGGCGCAGTCCTCGTTCAACTCCTAGGGGGAGCGTGTGCGTCATGGGGCCGGCCCCCGTACCCGGGTTCGGGTGCGGGGGCCGGCTCTTTGGTGTGTGCCGTGGGCGGGTCAGCCGGTGTTGCGCAGGCCGGCGGCGACTCCGTTGACGGTCAGCAGCAGGGCGCGGCTGAGGGTGGGGTCGGGTTCCGCTCCGGCGGCGGCCTCGGCGCGCTGGCGGGCGAGGAGGGAGACCTGGAGGTAGGAGATGGGGTCGAGGTAGGCGTCGCGGATGTCGAAGGTCTGCTGGAGGGGCTTGTTGGAGTCGAGGGGCTTCTCGCCTCCGGTGATGCGCAGGACTTCGGCGACGGTGAGTTCGTGTTCGGCGACGATGGCGTCGAAGACGTGCTTGAGCTCGTCGGGGACGAGGGTGTCGACGTAGTGGCGGGCGATGCGCAGGTCGGTCTTGGCGAGGGTCATCTCGACGTTGGACAGGAAGTTGCGGAAGAAGTGCCAGTGTTCGTGCATCTCGTCGAGGACACCGTCGGTTCCGGCCTCGCGCAGGGCCTTGAGCCCTGAGCCGACGCCGTACCAGCCGGGGACGATCTGGCGGGACTGGGTCCAGCCGAACACCCAGGGGATGGCGCGCAGTCCGTCGAGTGAGACGCCGGAGCCGGGGCGGCGGGAGGGGCGGGAGCCGAGGTGGAGGTCGGCGAGCTGGTCGACGGGGGTGGAGGCGAGGAAGTAGGCGGGCAGGTCGGGGTCTTCGACGAGCTTGCGGTAGGCGCCGTGGGCGGCGTCGGAGACGAGGTCCATGGCGGCGTCCCAGCGGGCGAGGGCCTCGTCGGACTGCCGGGGCGCGGTGTGCAGGGCGGATGCCTGGAGGGTCGCGGCGACGGTGAGTTCGAGGTTCTCGCGGGCGAGGGAGGGGACGAGGTACTTGTCGGAGATGACCTCGCCCTGTTCGGTGACCTTGATCTCGCCTTCGAGGGTGCCCCAGGGCTGGGCGAGGATCGCGTCGTGGGAGGGGCCGCCGCCGCGGCCGACGGTGCCGCCGCGGCCGTGGAAGAGGCGCAGGCGTACGCCGTAGCGGTGGGCGACGTCGCGCAGCCGGCGCTGGGCGCGGTGGATCTCCCACTGGCTGGTGGTGATGCCGCCGAACTTGGAGGAGTCGGAGTAGCCGAGCATGACTTCCTGGACGTCTCCGCGCAGGGAGACGAGGCGCCGGTAGGAGGGGTCGGCGAGCATCTCGTCGAGGATGACGTCGGCGGCGCGCAGTTCGTCGGTGGTTTCCAGGAGCGGGACGATGCCGATCTTGGCCCAGCCGGAGTGGAGGTCGACGAGGCCGGCCTCGCGGGCGAGTACGGCGGCGGCGAAGACGTCGTCGGCGCCCTGGCACATGGAGATGATGTAGGACTCGATGACCTCGGGTCCGAAGACGTCGAGGGCGCGGCGGATGGTGTGGAAGACGCCGAGGGTCTTCTCGCCGGCCGCGTCGAGGGGGGCGGGGGTGGGGGCGAGGGGGCGGCGGGAGCGGAGTTCCTTGGCGAGGAGCTTTCCGCGGTAGTCGCGGGGCATGTCGGCGTAGCGCCAGGACTCCTCGCCGAGGCGGTCGAAGAGCTGGCCGAGGGCGTGGTGGTGGGCGTCGGCGTGTTCGCGGACGTCCATGGTGGCGAGCTGGAGGCCGAAGGCGGCGAGGGTGCGGATGATGCGGTCGAGGCGGCCGTCGGCGAAGAGGGCGCCGCGGTGGCGGCGCAGGGAGTCCTGGACGCAGGTGAGGTCGGCGAGGAGTTCGGCGGTGCCGAGGTAGTCGCGGCCGGGCTGGTGGGCGGTGCCCTTGGCGAGGCGGGTCTTGGTGTTCTCCAGCTTCTGCCGGATGCAGGTGACCTTGAGGCGGTAGGGCTCCTCGGAGTTGAGCCGCTTGTAGCGGGGGCTGATCTCCGGGAGGGCTTCGAGGTCGGCTTCGAGGGAGGTCTGGAGGGCTTCGGTGACGCCGGTGTAGCGGATGGAGTGGGAGAGCAGTCCGCGCAGGTGGTCGATCTGGTCGAGGGCGTCGTTGATGCCGTGTTCGTGCTGGAGGATCAGGACGTCCCAGGTGACGGCGGGGGTGACGTTGGGGTTGCCGTCGCGGTCGCCGCCGATCCAGGTGCCGAAGCTGAGGGGGCGGGTGCCTTCGGGGAGGCGGACGCCGACGCGTTCGAGTTCGGCGCTGAGGTCTTCAAGGACGTCGCCGACGGCGTCGGCGTGGAGTTCGTCGAGGTAGTAGATGGCGTTGCGGGCCTCGTCGGCGGGTTCGGGGCGCACGACGCGCAGTTCGTCGGTCTGCCAGACGAGGTCGATGTTCTCGGCGAGGCGGGCGTCGTAGCGGCGGCGGTCGGCCTCGGTGACGGGGGTTTCGAGGAGTTCGGCGATGCGGCGCAGCTTGTTGAGGACGCTGCGGCGGGCGGCCTCGGTGGGGTGGGCGGTGAAGACCGGCCGGACGTTGAGGTGGGCGACGGTGTCGCGCAGGTGTTCGGGGTCGGCGTCCTTGAGGCGGTCCGCGGTGCGGGCGAGGAGGCTGCCCTCGCTGGCGCGGTGGGCGCGCAGTTCGCGGCCGCGGTGCACCTGCTCGGTGATGTTGGCGAGGTGGAAGTACGTGGAGAAGGCGCGTACGAGCTTGGCGGCGGTCTCCAGTTCCGTGTCGCCGAGCAGCCGGGCGGCGGCCTCCCCGTCGCTGCGGGTGAGGGCCCGGACGCGTTCGACGAGTTCGAGGAGTTCGGGGCCTTCCTGGCGTACGAGGGTCTCGCCGAGGAGGTCTCCGAGGCGCCGGATGTCGGCGCGCAGTTCGGCTGTGGCCGCCGGGGCGGGAAGGCTGTGGTCGTCGGCACTGCTCACAGGTGCGGCTCCTTGCAGTGTGGAAGCTGTTCCGGAGGGGAACCCGGGCGGTAGGCCCGGGGATGGAATTCCGAGCGGACCGCGCTGTCCGACCGTTCCCAGGATAGGTGGCGGTCCGGCGGCGCGGTGGCTCGGCCTCTTGCCGTCCGGCCGCGCGCTGCCATACTTACGTCACCGTAGGTTACGTATTCGTAGGTGCGGCTGTGCGTGGCCCGCTGTGGGCGTGGTGCCGTGTGTGTGCCGTCGCTCGGGCGTATCTACGTGTACGGGTCTACGGGACGGGATCTTCCCGCCGTACGGCTTTCCACACCACCCTCGACACTCAAGGGACGCATATGACGTCGACCACCTCCCCTTCCTCGGGGACGGATGTGATCGAAGAGAAGTCCGGGGCCGCCGCCTCTGGACCCGCTGCGGCGACGCTGGGCGGGGACAGGAAGGGGTCCGTGGAGCAGATCGCGCTGCTGTTGTTCATCGTGGTGCCGTTCCTGGCGCTGGTCGCGGCGGTGCCGCTGGCCTGGGGCCGGGGGCTGAGCTGGCTGGACGTGGGCCTGCTCGTCTTCTTCTACTTCCTGGGCTGCCACGGCATCACGATCGGTTTCCACCGCTACTTCACGCACGGTTCGTTCAAGGCCAGGCGGCCTCTGCGGATCGCGCTGGCGGTGGCCGGTTCGATGGCCGTGGAGGGGCCGGTGGTGCGCTGGGTGGCGGACCACCGCAAGCACCACAAGTTCTCCGACGCGGAGGGCGACCCGCATTCGCCGTGGCGGTACGGGGAGTCGCTGCCGGCCCTGATGAAGGGGCTGTGGTGGGCGCACCTGGGCTGGATGTTCGACGAGGAGCGGACGCCGCAGGAGAAGTACGCGCCGGATCTGGTGAAGGACCCGGCGATCCGCGCGGTGTCGCGGCAGTTCATGTTGTGGACGGTGGTGTCGCTGGGTCTGCCGCCGCTGATCGGCGGGCTGGCGACGATGTCGTGGTGGGGGGCGTTCACCGGGTTCTTCTGGGGTTCGCTGGTGCGGGTGGCGCTGCTGCACCACGTGACGTGGTCGATCAACTCGATCTGTCACGCGGTGGGCAAGCGGCCGTTCAAGTCGCGGGACCGGTCGGGCAACGTGTGGTGGCTGGCCATCCTGTCGTGCGGGGAGTCCTGGCACAATCTGCACCATTCGGACCCGACCTCGGCGCGGCACGGGGTGCAGCGCGGGCAGCTGGACTCCTCGGCGCGGATCATCCGCTGGTTCGAGCTGCTGGGCTGGGCGCACGACGTGCGCTGGCCCTCGGCCGAGCGCATCAGCTCCCGGCGCCGGGTGCGGGCTTCCGGACCGGCATGATGGAGCCCGTGGCGACCGACTCGATCTCAGGCAGCAGCGGTGACAAACCCCGGCGGGCGCGCCGGACCCGGATGACGGGGGCGCAGCGCCGGGAGCAGTTGCTGGACATCGGCCGGACGCTGTTCGCCGCCCGGGGTTTCGAGGGCACGTCGGTGGAGGAGATCGCGGCGAAGGCCGGGGTCTCCAAGCCGGTGGTGTACGAGCACTTCGGCGGCAAGGAGGGGCTGTACGCGGTGGTCGTGGACCGGGAGATGCGGCAGTTGCTCGACATGGTGACGGGGGCTCTGACGGCGGGTCATCCGCGGGAGCTGCTGGAGCAGGCGGCGTTCGCCCTGCTCGACTACATCGAGACTTATACGGACGGGTTCCGCATCCTGGTGCGGGACTCGCCGGTCGCCCAGTCCACGGGCACCTTCGCCTCGCTGATCAGCGATATCGCCACGCAGGTCGAGGACATCCTGGGCCTGGAGTTCAAGAGCCGGGGCTTCGACCAGAAGCTGGCGCCGCTGTACGCGCAGGCGCTGGTGGGGATGGTGGCGCTGACCGGGCAGTGGTGGCTGGACGTGCGCAAGCCGAAGAAGGCGGAGGTCGCCGCGCATCTGGTGAACCTGGCCTGGCACGGGCTGGACGGTCTGGAGCCGAAGCCGAGGCTGATAGGGCACCGCAAGAGCTGAGGGCGGGGGCCGCCCGGGTCGGGGCCGAGGGGCGGGGGCCGTCCCGGCGGGTCGCGTGATCGCCGGGCGGTTCCGCACCCTTCGCGGTGACGTGGGCGGATCGCCGGGGCTGCCGTGGGCGGTCCGGGCCAGACTGTCGTCCATGGGAGCCGCTCGCCGGGCAGGAACCGGGCCCGCGGCCGACGCCCGCTCCGCGCCGGCCGGTGCCGCCCCTGGACGGACGGACCGTGGGCGACCTGTTCACGCTGCCGGTCCTCCCGCCGCACACCGGGTTGCCCGACGGGGGCCTGGTCTCCGTGCGGCCGCAGCGCCGCTCTCACCGTCGCGTGATCGGCCTTTAGGTCACTGGTCTTCGCGGGTGCGCCTCGTCCGGTCTGGTCGTGGAGCGCGGGATGACCGTGCTCCTCGACCGGCGCAACGGCCCGGAGCCGGACGTGTCGCTGGTGCGGGCGGCGGCGGTCGGCGGGCTGGAGCAGACCGGTTTCGCGGCGGCGGACGTGGTGCCGGCCGTGGAGGTCGTCTCCCCCGCCCCGAGTCGCAGGCGCGGGACCAGGACACCAGTCCGGCAAGGACGCGGGGGGGCCGGTATCGATCCACCACGAGCGCCTGACGCCGACCGTGCCCTTCGGCATCGACCTGGACATCACGCCGGAGGCGCTGGGGCGTCTGTGAGGGGCTCCAGGAACTCCAGCCGGTTGCCCACGGGGTCCTCGCTGTAGAAGCGGCGGTGGCCGGGGAGTGTGTCGTCCCAGGTGACCGGGGCGCCGTGGGCGGTGAGTCGGGCGGCGTACTCCTCGATGGCGGTGACGCGCAGCCCGGGGTGGGCCTTTCGCGCGGGCCGGAAGTCGTCCTCGATCCCGAGGTGGAGCCGGACCGGCCCGGCCTGGAACCATCCCCCGCCCCCGCGGGCGGCGAGTACGGGCGGCTTGGGGGTCTCGGTCATGCCGAGGACGGTCGTGTAGTAGGCGCGCAGGGCGTCCTCGCTGCCGGGCGGGGCCGCGAGCTGTACGTGGTCGACGGCGGCGAGCATCAGGGGGTCTCCTTCGGGCGGTGGGCCACGGCGAAGAGGCGGCGGAAGGGCAGGACGGTGCCGCGCTCTGTCGCCGGGTAGGCGGTGCGCAGCGCTTCGCGGTAGGTGGTGAGGAAGTCCTCGCGCAGGTCGGGGCGGGTGCCGAGCGCGTCGAGGACGGGGCGCAGCCCGGTGCCCTTGACCCAGTCGAGTACGGGGTCGGGGCCCTTCAGGACGTGCAGGTAGGTGGTCTCCCACACGTCGCTCTCCAGGCCGAGGGCGAGCAGGCGTTCCAGGTAGGCGGCGGGTTCGAGGACGGCGTCGGCGTGGCGCAGGACCCCGTCGAGATGGGGGCGGTAGCGGGGGCTTTCGGCGATCTCGCGCATCAGGACGTGGCTGGGGGCGCCGAAGTTGGCGGGGACCTGGAAGGCGAAGGTGCCGCCGGGGGCGAGCGCGGAGGTCCACTCGGCGAAGCGGTCGGCGTGGCCGGGGACCCACTGGAGGGCCGCGTTGGAGACGAGGACGTCGAGGGGTGCGGTGGGCCGCCAGGTGGTGGCGTCGGCCTCGGCGAGGTCGAGGCGGCCGCCGCCCGGGGTGGGGCCCGCGTGCTCGCGGCGGGCGCGTTCCAGCATGTCCGGAGAGGAGTCGAGCCCGGTGACACGGGCGGCGGGCCAGCGGGCGGCGAGCAGCGCGGTGAGGTTCCCGGCGCCGCAGCCGAGGTCGACGACCTCCGGGTCCTCGCGGTCCGGTTCCGGGAGGCGGGCGAGGAGGTCGAGGAAGGGGCGGGTGCGGTGGCCGGAGTGGCGGAGGTACTGGGCGGGGTCCCAGGTGGGGCCGGTGCGGGGCATGGCTCTCCTGTGTTTCCGGGGCGCGGCGGCGTCCTGGACCAACCCTGGCCCCCAGGTGTCTCGACGTCAAGAGACTTCACGTCGACAGACCAACTACACTGGCCGCATGGAGGACGAGGTCGATCGGCTGGTCGCAGCATGGCGCCGGGAGCGCCCGGACCTCGACGTGGAACCGCTGGAGGTGCTGAGCCGGGTCAGCCGGCTCGCGCGGCACCTCGACCGGGCGCGGCGGCTGGCCTTCGCCGAGCATCAACTGGAGACCTGGGAGTTCGACGTGCTCACGGCGCTGCGCCGGGCCGGGGACCCCTACCAGCTCTCCCCCGGGCAACTCCTCACGCAGACGCTGGTGACCTCCGGGACCATGACCAACCGGATCGACAGGCTCGCGAAGAAGGGCCTGGTGGAGCGGCTGCCCGATCCGAGCGACCGGCGCGGGGTGCTGGTGCGGCTGACCCCGGAGGGCCGTGAGCGGGCGGACGCGGCGCTCGCCGGGCTGCTCCAGCAGGAGCGGGCCCTGCTCTCCGAGCTGTCCTCCGCCCAGCGCGGGGACCTCGCGGGGCTGCTACGCCAGCTGACCGCCCCGTTCGACAACATCCCCGGCTGACTCCGCGGGGCCCACCCCGGCGCGGCGGGCGAGCGCGACCGCCGCGAGCGTCGAGTGCACGCCGAGTTTGCCCAGTACGTTCTGCATGTGGGTGCGCACGGTGTGCGGGGACAGGAACAGCCGGTCGGCGACGGCCTTGCGGCCGAGCCCCGCGACCATGCAGCGCAGCACCTCGCGCTCGCGCGGGGTCAGCGACTCGACCAGGCGCTCGCTCTCGGTGCGGTGTTTGCGGCTCGCGGTCAGCTCACGCAGGACCCCGGTCAGCAGGGCGGGCGGCAGGTGCGTCTCGTCCCGCAGCACCCCGCGTACGACGGTCAGCAGCCGGGAGAGCGAACAGTCCTTGGCGACCCAGCCGCTGGCCCCGGCCTGGAGGGCGAGTGCGGCGCGGCGCGCGTCGTCCCTCTCGGCCAGGACCACGGGGCGCACCCCGGGGTGCGCCTGGCGGACCGCTGTGACCAGGGCTATCCCGTCCACCGGGGCGCCCTCGGCGGACTCGCGCGGGGCGGGCAGCGCGCGGACGGTCCCGCCGGCGACCGCGCCGAGGTCGGCGTCCACGAGCAGGACGTCGAAGCGGCGGCCCTCGGTGGCGGCCCGCTCCAGGCTGCGCAGCGCGGCGGGGCCGCTGCCCGCGGCGAAGACGTCCACGTCGGGTTCGGCCGCGAGCGCGGCGGCGAGCGACTCGGCGAAGATGCGGTGGTCGTCGACGACCAGGACGCGGATACGGACCACGGAAACCCCCTCCCCCTCGCTCCGCGGAGCTGGGGATCACCCGGACGGGGCGCGGTCGCGGGCGCGGCGCCCGCCGGGAGATCGCCGTGAACGGGCCGGCCGCCGCCGACGCGCTGTCACTGCCGCCCCCGGCGCCTGGCGCCGCACCCGGTTCACTCGCCCCTGAAGGGCGCCGGCCCCCACCGGCGCTGGTTCCTCAGAGTACGGGCGGGGGTGCGTGAGGGAAGGGGATTCCCGGAACTGGTACGGGAGGGTGGGGCGGCTGAGCCGTATGGTGCGCCAGGAGACGGAAGTGGACCGGCTTCGACCGGAATTGGCCGGTTCCCGGCGGGTGGCCGGATACGCCGGGGCCCCGGGCCCGGTGGACGGGCCCGGGGCGCCCGGGTGCTTCGGAGGGCGTGCCCCGGACGGTCAGCTCACCCGGCGCGCTCCCGCCGAGGGGACGGCCGGGAAGACGCGGGGTTCGCGGTGACCGGCGCGCGCGAAGTCGGCCAGGACGGCCTCGGTCACGGCTTCGGCGCGGTCCCGGTCGACCAGGACGATCGCGGAGCCGCCGAAGCCGCCCCCGGTCATCCGGGCGCCGAGCGCCCCCGCCCGGTTCGCGGACTCGACGACGAGGTCGAGTTCGGGGGCGGAGACCTTCAGGTCCTCGCGCAGCGAGCGGTGGCCGTCGGTGAGGACCGGTCCGACCGCGCGCACGTCGCCCTCGTCCAGCAGTGCGGAGACGAGTTCCACGCGGTGGTCGTCGCTCACGACGTGCCGGACGTAGCCGCGTACCCGTTCGTCCTCGATCTTGCCGAGGGCGGCGGGCAGTTCGGCGAAGGACACGTCGCGCAGCTGGTCCACGCCCAGAATCCGGGCGCCCTCCTCGCAGCCCGCGCGGCGTTCGGCGTAGGCGCCGTCGCCGAGGGCGTGCTTGACGCGGGTGTCGAAGACGAGCAGTTCGAGGCCGTGCGCCGGCAGGTCGAAGGGCACCTGGCGGACCGACAGGTCCCGGGTGTCCAGGTGCAGGACGTGGCCCGCCTCGCAGCACGCGGAGGCGGTCTGGTCCATGATCCCGGTCGGTACGCCGACGAACTCGTTCTCCGCGCGCTGCCCGATCCGGGCCAGTTCGGGCCGGTCGATGCCGAAGGAGAACAGGTCGTTGAGGGCGAGGGCGGTGACGACCTCCAGGGCCGCCGAGGAGGACAGGCCCGCCCCGGTGGGCACGGTGGAGGCGAGGTGGACGTCCGCGCCGCCGACGTCGTATCCGGAGCGGCGCAGCACCCACACGACGCCGGTGAGGTAGGCGGCCCAGCTGGTGTCGGCGCCGGGGGCGAGGGTCGCCGCGTCGAGGCGCAGCGCGGGCCCGTCGATGTCGGCGGAGCTGACCCGCAGGACCCCGTCGGTGCGCAGCCGGACGGCGGCCACGGCCGTGTGCGGCAGGGCCAGCGGCATGACGAAGCCGCCGTTGAAGTCGGTGTACTCGCCGATCAGGTTGACCCGGCCCGGTGCGGCCCACACGCCGTCCGGTGCGCCGCCGTACAGGTCGCGAAAGCCCTGGACGACGCGGGGCGCCGCCTCGGTCGCGGTGTCCTCGGGTGTGCTCACGCCCCGTCCCCCGTCCGCTGCGCGAAGGCCCAGGCGTCGGCGACGATGCCGGTCAGGTCGGCGCGCGAGGGCTGCCAGCCCAGGGCCTTGTGCGCGGCCTCGGCGGAGGCGACCAGGACGGCCGGGTCCCCGGCGCGGCGCGGGGCGACGGTCTCGGGCACGGGGTGGCCGGTGACCTTGCGCACGGTGTCGACGACCTCGCGCACGGAGAAGCCCGCGCCGTTGCCGAGGTTGCAGATCAGGTGGTTGCCCGCGGCGGCCGCGGTCAGCGCGAGGAGGTGGGCCTCGGCGAGGTCGGCGACGTGGATGTAGTCGCGTACGCAGGTGCCGTCGGGCGTCGGGTAGTCGTCGCCGTACACCGAGATCGTCTCGCGGCGGCCCTGGGCGACCTGGAGGACGAGCGGGATGAGGTGGGACTCGGGGGTGTGCCGCTCGCCGTAGGCGCCGTAGGCCCCGGCCACGTTGAAGTAGCGCAGCGAGACGGCGGCCAGGCCGTGGGCGCGGCACTCGTCGCTGATCATGTGGTCGACGGCGAGCTTCGAGTTGCCGTACGGGCTGGTGGGCACCGTCGGGTCGGTCTCGACGATCGGGGTCTGCACGGGTTCGCCGTAGGTCGCGGCGGTCGAGGAGAAGACGAGGCGGCGCACCCCGGCCTCGCGCATCGCGGCCAGCAGCGCCATGGTGCCGCCCACGTTGTTCGACCAGTACTTCTCGGGCTTCTCCACGGACTCGCCGACCTGGGAGGAGGCGGCGAAGTGCAGGACGCCGTCGAAGCTCTCGTCGACGTACCGGGCGGCGTCCTGGACGCGGCCCTCGACGAACTCGGCGCCCTCGGGCACGCCCACCCGGAAGCCGGTGGAGAGGTCGTCGAGGACGGTCACGCGGTGACCGGCCTCCAGGAGATGGGCCGCCACGACGCTGCCGACGTAACCGGCCCCGCCCGTGACGAGGTACTTGCCGCTCATGAACTCGCTACCTCTCGAAGTCGCTCGGCCGCACGCTCGGGCGGCACGTCGTTGATGAAGACGTTCATACCCGACTCCGAGCCGGCGAGGAACTTGAGCTTGCTCCCGGTCCGGCGGATCGTGAACAGCTCCAGGTGCAGGGCGAAGTCCTCGCGGGCGAGCGGTGCGCCCGCGCCCGGCGCCTCCGGGCCGAAGGCGGCGTACTCCCCGGGCGTCAGGAACGGGGCCTGGTGCCAGCCCGAGATGTAGGGGGTGCGGCCGACGCCGGGGCCGAAGAGGCGGTCGAAGCGGCGCAGCAGTTCGAGGTAGATCCGGGGGAACTCGGCGCGCTGCTCCTCGTCGAGGGCGGTCAGGTCGGGGACCCGGCGCAGCGGGTAGAGGTGGACCTCGTAGGGCCAGTGCGCGGAGAACGGCACGAAGGCGGTCCAGTGCTCGCCCTCCAGCACGATCCGCTTCCCGGCGGCGCGTTCCTCGTCCACCACGTGGTCGAAGAGGTTCCCGCCTCCGGTGGCGGCCTTGTGGGCGGCGGCCGAGCGGAGCATCAGGGTGGTGCGCGGCGTGGCGAAGGGGTAGCCGTAGATCTGGCCGTGCGGGTGGGCGAGGGTCACCCCGATCTCCTCGCCCCGGTTCTCGAAGGGGTAGACCTGCCGGACCGCCGGGTGGCGGGCGAGTTCGGCGGTGCGGTCGGTCCAGGCGTCGAGGACCAGGCGGGCGTGCGGTTCGTCCAGGTCGGCGAAGGAGGCTCCGTGGTCCGCGGTGAAGCACACGACCTCGCAGCGGCCGGTGTCGCCGGAGAGCGAGGGGAAGCGGTTCTCGAAGACGACCACGTCGTAATCGGAGTCCGGGATCTCGGTGAGCCGCTCCCCGCGCGAGGGGTCGAGCGGGCACTGGTCGGCCGGCGGGTGGTAGGTGCGGCCCTGGCGGTGCGAGGCGATGGCCACCGCGTCGCCGAGCAGCGGATCGGCGCGGACCTCGGAGGCGGTGCCGATCGGGTCGAGCGGCCGGCGGTCCACCGCGTCCCTGACGAGCTTCCCGGCGGTCTCGTCGAGGTCGTAGTAGATCAGTTCCCGGCCGTCGGCGAGCCGGGTCGAGGTCTTTTTCAACGGAACCGTTCCTCCTGGCCGGGCTCCAGCCCGCCACGCCGCCACACTTCGAACATAATCCAACATAACAAATCACGACGCCCCGCCGGGGTCAACGCCCGGAGAAGTGTTTCACTCGGTCTGACTAGAGTGTCTGCGCGGACCCCTACCCTTCGGTAGCACCCCACGTTCGAACAAAGAACAACCAAAGACGCCCGCAAGGGTGTTCGCCCCACCGCTACCGGGGCAGGCGACCGTCCCCACATGTTCATCGCAACGAAGCGAGTACTCCCCATGCTCCTTGCCGAAGGGCTCAGACTCCCGACCAACTGGCTGGACTATCTGATCCTCGCCCTGTACTTCCTCGTGGTCCTGGGCATCGGTTTCGCCGCCCGCCGCAGTGTGAAGACCAGCCTCGACTTCTTCCTCTCCGGCAGGTCCCTGCCGGCGTGGGTGACCGGACTCGCGTTCGTCGCCGCCAACCTGGGCGCGACCGAGATCCTGGGCATGGCGGCCAACGGCGCGCAGTACGGCGTCTACACCGTGCACTGGTACTGGATCGGCGCGATCCCCGCGATGGTCTTCCTGGGCCTCGTGATGATGCCGTTCTACTACAACTCCAAGGTCCGCTCGGTGCCGGAGTTCCTCCTGCACCGCTTCGGGCCCTCCTCCCACCTGCTGTCCTCGATCATCTTCGCCGTCTCCTCGGTGCTGATCGCGGGCGTCAACCTCTACGCGATGGCGATCGTGCTGGAGGCGCTGCTGGGCTGGCCCGAGTGGTTCGCGATCGTCATCGCGGGCCTGTTCGTGCTCATCTACATCACCGTGGGCGGACTGTCCTCGGCGATCTACAACGAGGTCCTGCAGTTCTTCGTGATCCTCGCCGCGCTCATCCCGCTCACCATCGTCGGCCTCAAGCGGGTCGGCGGCTGGGACGGCATCAGCGACACCCTCACCCAGGACAAGGGCGGGGACTTCATGACCGCCTGGCAGGGCACCGGGATCGGTTCGGACAACCCGCTCGGGGCGAACTGGCTGACCATCGTGCTCGGCCTCGGCTTCGTGATGAGCTTCGGGTACTGGACGACGAACTTCGCCGAGGTGCAGCGCGCGCTGTCCGCGAAGAACCTGTCGGCCGCCAAGCGCACCCCGCTCATCGCCGCCTTCCCGAAGATCTTCATCCCCGCGATCGTCGTGATCCCCGGGCTGATCGCCCTGGTCATGGAGCCCACCCTCGGCAAGGCCGGCAGCGGGCTCGACTACAACGACGCGATCCCGGTCCTCATGCGCGACCTGCTGCCCAACGGTGTCCTCGGGATCGCCGTGACCGGTCTGCTCGCCGCCTTCATGGCCGGTATGGCCGCCAACATCTCGTCGTTCAACACGGTGTTCACGACCGACATCTGGCAGCCCTACATCAAGAAGGACCGGCCGGACGCGTACTACCTGAAGACGGGCCGCGTCGTCACCGCCGTCGGCGTGCTGATCGGCATGGGCACGGCGTTCATCGCCTCCAGCTTCAGCAACATCATGAACTACCTCCAGACGCTGTTCTCCTTCTTCAACGTCCCGCTGTTCGTGGTGTTCATCATCGGCATGTTCTGGAAGCGCACGACGGCCGCGGCCGGCTTCTGGGGGCTGCTGTCCGGTACGGCCGCCGCGATGATCAACTACTTCTGGCTCTACAAGCAGGGCGTCATCGGCATCCCCACCGACCAGGGAGCGAACTTCGTCTCCTCGATCGTGGCGTTCGTGGTGGGCGCGGTCGTCATGTTCGCCGTCACCATGTTCACCAAGCCGAAGCCGGCCGCCAAGCTCGCGGGTCTCGTCTACGGCACCAAGTCGCCCGGCCTCCCGGAACCGCCGGCCGAGGGCGACGACGCCTGGTACCGCAAGCCCGCCCTGCTGGGCTGGGGCGCCGTGATCCTCGCCGCCCTCTGCTACATCCCCTTCTCCTTCTGAGCCAGCGGAGGACACCACCACCATGAGCGAGAAGCACACCAGCGGCGCGGGCGAGAACGCGCAGCCGCAGAACCTCAGAGACATCGAGAACGTCGAGCGCCTGGAGCGCGAGTCGGCCACCGCCGCGCGCCTCTTCGACGTCCGGCGCATCATCGGCGGACTGTTCGTGGTCTACGGCGTGATCGTCACGATCGCCGGGATCACCGCCTCGGACGCCGACCTGAAGAAGGCGCAGGACATCAACATCAACCTGTGGACCGGCATCGGGATGCTCGTCCTCGGTCTGCTGTTCCTGCTGTGGATGTACCTGCGGCCCACCCAGCCGCCCGCGGTCGAGGAACTCGTCCAGGACATCAAGGAGCACCCCGAGACCTGAGCGGGCGCTCCACCTGGAGCACGAGGGCACACATGGCCGGGGGCCGTGGGCCGGGCGCAGCGCCCGGAACACGGCCCCCGGCCATGTGTGTCACCCAGCCGGGCCGGGGCGCCCTCAGCCCCGCTCGATGGTGCCGGGGCCGGGCGCGGCGGAACGGTAGGAGCCGGCCCGTTCCAGCAGACCGGTGCGGGCCGCGAGCGCCGCCGCCTCCAGCCGGGAGCCGACCCCCAGCTTCATCAGGACCCGCTGCACGTGGGTGCGGGCCGTCGAGGGGGCGATGCCCATACCGGCCGCGATGCTCCGGGTGTCCTCCCCCTCCGCGACCCGCACCAGGACCTCGATCTCGCGCGGCGTGAGCATCCCCAGCAGCCGCTGCCCCTCGTCGTCGGGCTGCTCCACCGGGTTCAGCAGCGCGTGGAAGGCGCTCTGCAGCAGGGCGGGGGCCACGGCGGCCTCCCCGGCCCGCGCCTTCATGATGGCCCGCTCCACGCCCTCGATGCGCTCGTCGTGGCGTACGTAGCCGCAGGCGCCCGCCGCGAAGGCCGCCGCGATCCCCCGGGGGCTGGGCACCGGGCCCAGGACCAGCACCGCGGTCTGCGGGCGCTCACGCCTGATCTTCGCCACCGGGTCGAACATGCCGGGCTCGGCCGGGGTGGCCGTGCCCAGCAGGCACACCTCGGGCGCCCGGCTCACCACCAGATCCGCCGCTCCCGCCGCCGGAGCGGCCGCCGCGAGCACCCGGTGCCCGCGCAGTTTGAGCGCCGAGGCCAGCGCCTCGGCGAGCAGCCGGTGGTCGTCGACCACCATCAGACGCACTCCCACTGAGCCTCCCCCCAATTCCCCACCGATCCCCCTGTTCCCGCAGGGAACGGAAGCCCCTGACCCTGTGTCCACCGGAAGCTACACGGATGTTCGACCTCGCGCTCCCTCTCCCGGCAAGAAGGGCCCGGGAACGCCGAAATCCCGCTCTTTTCAAGGCAGTCGGCTCGTCGAGCGGCACGGGCCCGACGCGCCGCTCCCGGCGCGCGGGGTGCGCGCCGGGAGCGGGGGTGCGAGTGGGGGGCGCGGGCACGTGGCGGTGCCCCGCGCCCGGCCGCTACTTCGGGCCGAAGCCCATCGCGAGGTGCCGGTTGGTGCTGCTGTCCTCGTCCGCCTCGTCGGCGAAGACCTGCGACATGTAGAGGCGGCCCTTGTCGAAGAGGATCTCCGAGTAGCGCGGCGAGAACCGGTTCTCGGCCTCGCGGACCGCCTCGGTGCCGGGGTTGCGCAGCAGGACCGTCTCCTTGAGGTCCGGGCCGGACAGCGACACGACCTGCCCGCCCTTGTCGTACGGCGGCCTCTTGTACGCGATGACGTTGGGGCCGTCCGTGCGCAGCGGGGTGATGGTGTAGCCGTCCCCGGCCTGGGCGCGCTGTCCAGTGAGCTTCCCGGTGCCGAGGTCGAAGGAGACGATCTCGTTGGTCTCGCTCAGGCTGCCGCCGCCGCCCTCGTGCTCCTCGGTCGGGATGTAGAGGCGGTCGCCCGCGACGGCGAGGCCGAGGCACTCGCCGACCGTCGTGGCCCCGCACTCGGCGCCGTACTTCTTCGCGTCGGCGGTGAAGCGGGTGCGCAGCTTCCCGGTCCTCGCGTCGACGGAGAAGAAGTCGGAGATGCCGGAGCCGTCGTCGGCGGAGTCGTTGACGTCGGCCGCGACGACCAGCGGGTTCACCGAGACGATGCCCGCGTACTCGATGCCGCGCGGCATCCTGTACTCCGAGCGGACCTTCCCGTCGGCCGGGTCGAGCACCTGGACCAGCAGCTGCCGGTTGTCCCCGTACGAGCCGCACTTGCGGACGACGGCGAGACCGGTGCCGCCCATGTACCCGGCGTCGTAGCAGCTGTCGCCCGCCTTCGGGGACCACCGCTGGTCACCGGACTTGAGGTCCCAGGCGGCGCCGCCACTGGTGCCGCCGGCGGCCGCGGTGTCACCCGCGACGGTGACCTCGGTGAAGTTGGCCGCGGCCGACCCGGTGCCGACCCCCTTGGTCCACAGCTTCTTGCCCGCGTTCAGGTCGATCGAGGAGACCTGCGAACAGCCCTTGTGGCGCTCGTCCTTGGTGGGCATGGCCGGCTGGTGCACGATCGCCGTGAGGTGGCCCTCGCTCTGGAACCTGCTGGCCGCGCACACCGGGCCGGGCAGTTTGACGGTCCACTTCTTGGCGCCGGTCGCGGCGTCGTAGCCGGTGACGGAGGCGACGCCGGACTTCACGAAGTAGGTGTCGGTGACCCAGGACCCCACGATGACGGTGCTGTTGGTGTCCTTCGGCGAGACCGCCTGCGGGAGCTGGAACAGCAGCTTGCCGTCCGGGTTCGCGGGGGCCTTCTCCGTGGCGGGGCCGGAGCCGGCCGGACCGGCCTGGTCCTGCCGCCCGTCCGCGCCGCCCTCGGCGTCCTCGCCGCCCTTGCCGTCCTTGCCGCCCTTGTCCGCGGTGTCCTTGCTGTCGCTCGCGGCGGTGTCGTCACCGCTGTTCTTCGAGTAGAGGACGCCGCCACCGACGATCAGGGCGATCGCGACGACGGCCGCCGCGACGATCAGGACGGGGGCGGAGAGCAGCTTGCCGCGGCCACCGCCGCCGGGGCCGGGCGCGGGCGGCATCGGGTGCGTCGGGGGCTGGCCGTAGCCGCCGTACCCCTGCTGCGGGGCGCCGGCCGGGTAGCCGTAACCGGGCGCGGGCGGCTGCTGGCCGGGGTAGCCGTAGCCGGGCTGCGGTTGCTGCGCGGCGGGACCCGGGTAGCCGTAGCCGCCCGCGGGCGGCTGCGGATAGCCGTACCCGGGGGCGCCCTGCGGCGGCTGGGGCGCCGGGGGCCCGAAGCCGCCCGCGGCCGGGGCGCCGAAACCGGGGCCCTGCGGACCGGGCGGGGTGGCGGGGGCGCCGAAGCCCGGCGCGGGCGGGGCGCCGAACCCCGGCGTGGACGCGGGCGGGCCCTGCGGGGGCGCGCCGAAACCGGACGGCGCGGGCGGCGTGCCCGACGGTCCGTTCTCCGGCTTCCCGAAGCCGGGTGGCCCGGAGGGCGGTGCGGGCGGCTGCGCGGGCGGCTGCGCGGGGGAGGAGGCGGGCGCGGGCGCGGCGTCCTCAAAAGCCTTGGCGTCCTCGGGAGCCCTGGCGTCCTCGGGGCCCTTGGCGTCCTCGGGGGCGGGGGTGCCCTTCCGGTTCTCGGGGCCCTCGGGCTCCTCGCCGGGCGGCGGCGGTCCGTACGGGGGCCGGGGCGGCTGGGGTGGCTGACTCATGACGTCCTTACCTGTGTGCTGCGGGTGCTGTGGGGACGGGGCGGTGGAGAAGGGGGACGGCGGCTACTGGCCGTAGGCCATCATCAGTTTCTCGGGGGCGTCGTCGTTGCCGGTGAGCCTGGACTGGGCGAGGAGGAAGCGGCCGTCCACGTAGTCGACGAGCGGGTTGACGTACCCGTCCTCGATGCGCGAGACGCTCTGCGGCAGCCGCAGCAGGGTCTTCGCGGCGCCGCCGGTGCTCGGCACGGACAGCACCATCCCGCCCGTCTCGAACGAGGGCTGGGCGTACATCACGACCGCGCCGTCCACGGTCTTGACGGGCAGCATGTCGCGGTCGCCGGGGGCGCGGCTGCGCCAGCTCTCCTTGCCGGTGCCGAGGTCGAAGGCGACGACCGCGTTCGGTTTGCCGCCGTCCGCCTCGGTGGGCAGGTACAGGTGCCGGGCGTCGGCCATCGCGCCGACGCAGCCGGTCAGGTCACGCGAGAGGAGCGAGGTGTCGCACTGCGGCGTGAAGCTGTCCTTGGTGGAGAGTTCGGAGCGCCGCTTGCCGTCCGCCGTCAGGACGGTGACGTTCCACTTCTTCTCCTTCTCGTTGGTGAGGTGCACGACGACCGGGTCGACCGAGTAGAGGTCGCTGACGCGCCAGCCGGCCGGGAAGCCGTAGGACCACAGCTTCTTTCCGGTGACCGGGTCGATCTTGCGCAGTTCGGGCTTGTCGGCCTTGGGCCCGCACTCCATGGAGACCAGGAGCGCGGGGCCGCCCGCGTAGCCCTGCGGCTGGCAGTCGTCCGGGTCGTCGACGCTCCGGTGCCGGAAGAGCTTCGCCCCGGTGCTGACCCGGAAGGCGCTGCCGCCGCCGAGCCGGCCGACGGCCACGGTGTCGCCGCTGATGCTCAGTTGCGCGGAGGAGAGGATGTCGAAGGTCGCCTCGGAGGGGATCTCCTTGTGCCAGGTGCTCTTCCCGGTCTTCAGGTCGAGGTCCATGATCTGGTTGCACAGCGCGTCGTCGGCGCCGTTCTTGCGGTAGGCGAGGACGACTCTCCCGTCCTGGCTGATCTCGCGGGAGGCGGCGCACATCGGTCGCGGCAGGGTCAGCGGCTTGCCGTCCCACGCGGGCTTCCCGGTGGCCGCGTCGTAGGCGAAGACCTGCTTGTACGCGGCTTTCACGACGATGCCGTCGCGCACCCACAGACCGGGCGAGTTGGCGCCGTTGCCCGGGGCGTCGGGGGCCTCCTTGTACCAGAGGACCTTCGCCTCCCCGGGTTTGCGGCCGGCGTTGAGGTCCGTCCGCTCCTCCTTGCCGTCGCCGTCGCCGTCCCCGGGGTTGACCGGCGCGGACACGGAGGGCTTCGTGGTGGGGCTGTGCCGCGCGAGGGGCTTCTCGTCCCCGTCGTCCCCGCCACTCACCACGGCTATGACGGTGGCGGCGGCGAGGACCACGACGGCGGCGGCCACGGCGACCAGGACCTTGGTGCGCCCCGGGAGGGGGCCGCGGCCGCCGCCCGGGGTGCCGGGGCCCTGCGGGGGCGGGTAGCCGTAGCCGGGCCCGCCGTACCGCGGCGCGGTGTAGGGGCCGGGCGGCTGCGGCGGACCGTACGGGCCCGGCTGCTGCGGCGGCGGGTAAGGCCCGGACGGGGCACCCCAGTTGCCCGGCTGGGGCGGCGGGGCGTACGGGCCCTGCGGCGCCGGGTACCCGTAACCGGGGGCGCCCTGCGGGGGCCGCGGCGGCGGGAAGGACCCGCCCGCGCCGTCCTGCGGCGGTACGGGCCCGGTGGGCGGCGGCTGGTCGGGCGGCTGAGTCATCAGCGGCACCTCTTCGCGCGGGACCGCCACCCGTCCGGCTCCCCCGCCGTTCCGTAGGTCGCTTCCTCCCGGAACAGAGCGAATCGGGCACGCTCCCCCGCAGTCCTGATCCAGTCGGGCGGGGGTTCTTTGTACCACCCCGCCAAGTGGGCGCGCCGTCCCGTCGCCCGCCTGTACCCAAGGGAGAACCGGGACGTGACGTGGCCGTGATGCGACGGGTCGTCAGGTGGCACAGCCTCCCGGCTCAGGCGCCCTCGGCCAGTTCGAGCCAGCGCAGCTCCAGCTCGTCCTTCTCGCCCCCGAGTTCGCGCAGCTCCGCGTCGAGCTGGGCGACCTTCTCGAAGTCGGTCGCGTTGTCCGCGATCGACTCGTGGAGCGCGCTCTCCTGCTGGGCGATGCGGTCCAGACGCCGCTCGATGCGCTGGAGTTCCTTCTTCGTCGCGCGGTCCTCCTTCGCGGAGGCCGCGGGGCTCGCGGCGGAGGCGGTGGACGCGGCGGGGGCGGCGGGGTTCGCCGGGGCGGGCGCGGCCGAGGCGGCCAGGGCCCGGCGGCGCTCGACGTACTCGTCGATCCCGCGCGGCAGCATGCGCAGCGCCCGGTCGCCCAGCAGCGCGAACACCCGGTCGGTGGTGCGCTCGACGAAGAAGCGGTCGTGGCTGATGACGATCATCGAGCCGGGCCAGCCGTCGAGCAGGTCCTCCAGCTGGGTCAGGGTCTCGATGTCGAGGTCGTTGGTGGGCTCGTCGAGGAAGAGGACGTTGGGCTCGTCCATGAGCAGCCGCAGGATCTGCAGGCGGCGGCGCTCACCGCCGGACAGGTCGCCCACCGGCGTCCACTGCTTCTCCTTGCCGAAGCCGAAGGTCTCGCACAGCTGCCCGGCCGTCATCTCGCGGCCCTTGCCGAGGTCGACCCGGTCGCGGATCTGCTGCACGGCCTCCAGCACCCGCAGCTTCGGGTCGAGTTCGCCGACCTCCTGCGAGAGGTAGGCGAGCTTCACGGTCCTGCCGACGACGATGCGGCCGCCCGCGGGCTGCCGCTCCCCCTCGGAGCGCGCGGCGGCGGCCAGGGCGCGCAGCAGCGAGGTCTTGCCCGCGCCGTTGACGCCGACGAGGCCGACCCGGTCGCCGGGACCCAGCTGCCAGGTGACGCGCCGCAGCAGCTCCTTCGGGCCCGCCGTGACGGTCACGTCCTCCAGGTCGAAGACGGTCCTGCCCAGCCGGGTGGAGGCGAACTTCATCAGCTCGGAGGTGTCGCGCGGGGGCGGCACGTCGGCGATCAGCTCGTTGGCCGCCTCGATGCGGAAGCGCGGCTTGCTGGTACGGGCGGGGGCGCCGCGCCGCAGCCAGGCCAGCTCCTTGCGGACGAGGTTCTGCCGCTTCGTCTCCTCGGTCGCCGCGCGCCGTTCGCGTTCCGCGCGGGCGAAGACGTAGTCGGAGTAGCCGCCCTCGTACTCGAAGACGGAGCCGCGCTGCACGTCCCACATGCGGGTGCACACCTGATCCAGGAACCAGCGGTCGTGGGTCACGCAGACGAGCGCGGAGCGGCGGGCGCGCAGGTGGCCCGCGAGCCACGAGATGCCCTCGACGTCGAGGTGGTTGGTCGGCTCGTCGAGGACGATGAGGTCCTGCTCGGCGATCAGCAGCTTGGCGAGCGCGATACGGCGCCGCTCCCCGCCGGACAGCGGGCCGATCACCGTGTCCAGGCCCTGGTCGAAGCCGGGCAGGTCCAGACCGCCGAACAGGCCGGTGAGCACGTCGCGGATCTTGGCGCTGCCCGCCCACTCGTGGTCGGCGAGGTCGCCGATGACCTCGTGGCGCACGGTCGCGGCCGGGTCGAGGGAGTCGTGCTGCGTCAGGACGCCGATACGCAGGCCGCCGCTGTGCGTGACGCGGCCCGAGTCGGCCTCCTCCAGTTTCGCGAGCAGCCGGATCAGGGTCGTCTTGCCGTCGCCGTTGCGGCCGACGACCCCGATCCGGTCCCCCTCCGAGACGCCGAGGGACACCTCGTCGAGCAGCGCGCGGGTGCCGTACACCTTGCTGACTGCCTCGACATTGACCAGATTGACGGCCATCCACACTCCAGCTCGACACACGAACCCGCACGGAAGGCCGTACGGGGGGACCGGCTGTCCAGAGTAGTCGGAGCGCCGCCCCGCCCGGTCAGAGCACGGTGGCGCCGGGGGCGGGGGCCGTCGTCACCCGGGCCGCGCGGCAGTGTCCTGAGGCGGTCAGCGCCGCCGCCACCGCGTGCGCGGCGCTCTCGTCGGCGGCCAGGAAGGCCGTCGTGGGCCCGGAGCCGGAGACCAGCGCGGCCAGCGCCCCGGCCCGCGTCCCGGTGTCCAGGGTGTCGCGCAGCGCGGGGAACAGGGACAGCGCGGCGGGCTGGAGATCGTTGGTGAGCGCCGCCGCGAGCGCCTTCGGGTCCCCGGTGGACAGGGCGTCCAGGACCAGCGGGGACACCAGCGGCTCGGGCACGGTACGGCCCTGGGCGAGCCGGTCGAACTCGCGGTAGACCGCCGGGGTCGACAGGCCCCCCTCGGCCCGAGCGAAGACCCAGTGGAAGGTGCCGCCGACCTCCAGCGGGGTCAGGCGCTCCCCGCGTCCGGTGCCCAGGGCGGCGCCGCCGACGAGGCTGAAGGGCACGTCGCTGCCGAGTTCCGCGCAGATCTCCAGCAGCTCCTCGGGGCGCGCGCCGGTGCCCCACAGCCGCTCGCAGGCGAGCAGGGCGCCGGCCGCGTCGGCGCTGCCCCCGGCCATGCCGCCCGCGACGGGGATGTCCTTGTCGATGTGCAGGTGCACGGCCGGCTCGATGCCCGCCCGCTCGGCGAGCGCGGTCGCGGCCCGCGCGGCGAGGTTGCTCCCGTCCAGCGGGACCTGCCCGGCGTCGGGGCCCGAGCAGGTCAGGCGCAGCGACTCGGCGGGGGTCGCGGTCACCTCGTCGTACAGGCCGACGGCGAGGAACACGTTGGCCAGGTCGTGGAAGCCGTCGGCCCTGGCCGCGCCCACGGCGAGCTGCACGTTGACCTTGGCCGGCACGCGGACGGTGACGCGGTCGCCGCCACGGCCCCCGACGCGCCCGGTGCCCGGCCCGGCGAGATGGTCCCTCACGCCCGCTCCCCCTTCTCCTGCTGCACCTGCTCCGGGCGGTGCTCGGCGACGCGCGCGAACTCCTCGACGGTCAGGGACTCGCCGCGCGCCTGCGGGGAGACCCCGGCCGCGCGCAGCGCCACCTCGGCGGCGGCGGCGGAACCGGCCCAGCCGGCGAGGGCGGCGCGCAGGCCCTTGCGGCGCTGGGCGAAGGCCGCGTCGACCACGGCGAAGACCTCGCGGCGGCTCGCGGTGGTCGCCACCGGCGCGGCGCGGCGCACGAGCGAGACGAGACCGGAGTCGACGTTGGGCGCGGGCCAGAACACGGAGCGGCCGATCGAGCCGGCCCGCCTGACCGTCGCGTACCAGGCGGCCTTCACGGACGGGACGCCGTACACGCGGGAGCCGGGCGCGGCGGCGAGCCGGTCGGCGACCTCGGCCTGGACCATGACGAGGGTGCGCTCGATGCTCGGGAAGGTCTCCAGCATGTGCAGCAGTACGGGGACGGCCACGTTGTACGGGAGGTTCGCGACGAGCGCGGTGGGCGCCGGTCCCGGCAGTTCGGTGACGCGCATCGCGTCGCTGTGCACGAGTGTGAAGCGGTCGGCCTTCTCCGGCAGGCGGGCCGCGACGGTCGAGGGCAGCGCGGCGGCGAGCGTGTCGTCGATCTCCACGGCGGTGACCCGGTCGGCGACGTCGAGCAGCGCGAGGGTGAGCGAGCCGAGACCGGGCCCGACCTCGACGACGGTGTCCTGCGGGCGGACCTCGGCGGTGCGCACGATGCGCCGCACCGTGTTCGCGTCGATGACGAAGTTCTGCCCGCGCTGCTTGGTGGGACGCACCGAGAGCGCGGCGGCCAGCTCGCGGATGTCGGCCGGGCCGAGGAGGGGGTCTGTACGGGTCACCCCGTAAGGGTACGGGGGCGGCGCCCGCCGCGACCGCCCGCCGGTGGCGGCGGCGGGGGGGGCGGGCGGGCGCCGCACGGGTCAGAGGCGGGAGCCGCACACCGGCCAGGCGCCGGGGCCGCCGCGCTGGGCGTACAGGATCTGGGCGCGGTGGGTCTGTTCGGCCGCGCTCGCGTCCTGGGGCCGGCCGCTGCCGCCGACGCTGTTCCACGTGCGCTGGTCGAACTGGTAGAGGCCGCCGTACGTGCCGGAGGGGTCGACGGCCGAGGGGTTGCCGCCGGACTCGCACTGCGCGAGCGCCGCCCAGTTCTGGCCGCCGCCGCCCGAGGGGCGGGGGGCGGTGGTGCGCGGACGGGTGGGGGCGGGCGCGGTGGTGCGCGCGGGGGGAGCGACGGTGGGGGCCACGGGGGCCGGGGGTCTGGGCGCCCGGGTGCCGACCCGCACGATCCGGTCCCGCGCGGGCCGTACCAGCTTCACGCCGAGGCGGCGCGGCTTCTCCTTCTTCCCGTCGACGGTGCGCTCGCGGTAGGTGATCCGGCGCAGTCCGTCCCTGCCGGGGTCTACGACCCGCGTGGTGCCGCGCGGCAGCGAGGAGTCGTGGCGGTGGCGCGTGCGGTGCCTGATCCGTACGTCACGGGTGCGGGTCTTCTCCCGCACCCGCTGCACGACGACCGCCTGACGGTCCCGCGGAAAGCTTTCCGCGGGGACGGAGAGCCGGTCCTGCCGGTGCACCGGGATGCCCGCCTCGGCGAGCGCGTCGGTCGTGGTCGCGGCGGTGGTGCGCACGGTGTGGGTGCGGCCGTCGGCGACGACCCTGAGCGTGCGGGCGCTGCGCACCACGAGGGGCAGCCCGGCCCGGCCGATCGGGGTGGAGCGGGAGGCGGTCAGGTGCGCGCCCTCGGCCCGTACGCCGAGCTGCCGCAGGGCCTCGTCCACGCGGCGCGCGGTGGTCCACACGCGGCGGCTGCGCCCGTCGACGGTGAGGTCGACCGGCCGTCCGTAGCGCACGGCCACCTCGTCGCCCGAGGAGAGCGGGGTGTGGGGGCCCGGGGCGACGAGGTCGTGCGGGCCGAGGCTGATCTTCTCCCGGGAGAGCAGGACCGACACGTCCCGCGCGAAGGTGTGCAGGACCCGGGGCTCCCCGTCGACGGTGAGCCGGATCTGCTTGTCCTGGGCCGCGTAGGCGAGCGCCCCTGAGGCCAGCAGCACGAGGGCGACGGCCTGCGGGGCGAGACGGCGCAGCCGGCGCCGCAGGAGGGGCGACAGCCGCCCGGGGCCCGCGGCGGGGCCCGGCGGCCCCGGCGCCACCGGGCCCAGGCCGTGGCACGGCGGCTCGGGGAGTTCCTGGCCCGGCTCGTCGGCCGGGCTCGACTTCCGTACTGCGGGCACAGCGGTCACGGCGTCCCTCCTGCGATCCGATAATCCGGTCGGGGCGGAGCGAACGTAACCGAGTGTTCGTCACTCTCCGTGGAGACTCGGCAGCGTTACGTCGAATGCGTAGGCCGTGTTGGTGGCGAGGGCGGCCGCCAGCGTGTCCTCCTGGACACCGCGCACCTCGGCCATCGCCCGCACGGTGACGGGGATCAGATAGGGCGCGTTGGGGCGGCCCCGGTAGGGCGCCGGAGTCAGGAACGGGGCGTCGGTCTCGACCAGGACGCGGTCCAGCGGCGCGACGGCGAGCGCGTCCCGCAGGTTCTGGGCGTTCTTGAAGGTGACGTTGCCCGCGAAGGACAGGAAGTAGCCGGCGCGGGCGCACACCCCGGCCATCTCGGCGTCGCCGGAGTAGCAGTGGAAGACGGTGCGCTCGGGGGCGCCCTCCTCCTTGAGGACGCGCAGGACGTCGGCGTGCGCCTCGCGGTCGTGGATGACGAGGGTCTTGCCGTGCCGCTTCGCGATCTCGATGTGCGCGCGGAAGGAGCGCTCCTGCGCGTCCTTGCCCTCGGGGCCGGTACGGAAGTAGTCGAGCCCGGTCTCGCCGACGCCCTTGACCTGCGGGAGGGCCGCGAGCCTGTCGATCTCGGCGAGCGCCTCGTCGAGCGCCGCCTCCCCGCCCCCGGCCCGCTCTCCCTGCCGCGACCAGCCTCCCTCGGGGTCCCCGTGGACGATGCGCGGCGCCTCGTTGGGGTGCAGGGCGACGGTGGCGTGGACCGCGGCGTGGGCGGCGGCCGTCTCGGCTGCCCAGCGGGAGCCGGCGAGGTCGCAGCCGACCTGCACGAGTGTCGTCACCCCGACCGAGGCGGCCTTCTCCAGGGCCTCCTCGACGGTCCCGGACTGCATGTCGAGGTGGGTGTGCGAGTCCGCCACCGCGACCCGCAACGGGGCGGGCGGCGGTGGCGGGGTGCTCTTGTCGGCGCGCGGGGAACTCATGCCCCCGATCCTACGAAGCGGGGCGGGGGGCGCTCACCGCGCGCGGGCCTCAGCCCTGGCCGTGGTGGTGGAAGGGGTGCAGGAGGTCGGACAGGTGCCAGTGGTGGGAGGGCCGCGCCGCCGCGTCCCCGGCCGTGGCCCCGGCGGGCGGGGACGCGGCGGCGTCCGTACGGGGCGCGTGGGCCTGGGGGCTCGCGGAGGACACCCGGCCCGCCCCCATGATCCGGACGACCTGCCCCCCGCAGTTGAGGCAGGCCGGGCGGGTCAGCGGCGAGGGGACCCGCTGCCCGTCCGCGTGGTAGACGACGTAGGCGTGGCCCTCCGCGTCGACGTGCCGCTCTATCTCGTACGACCGTTCCCAGCCGTGCCCGCAGCGCATGCAGGCGAAGGAGTACGACTCGTGGACGGCGTCGAGGGCCTGGAAGGGAGGAGGGGTCCGGTCGGCGGCGCCGTGGCCGGTGCGGGTGGTGCCGGTGGCGCCTGCGAAGTCACTCATGCCAACTCCTGGACTCGTGCCGGACGGGTGGTCGGGCCCGCCCCGGGACGGCGTGCGTCCCTGCGTCCAGTGGACTCCCCGGCGGGCGTGCCCGCACGCGTCCTGTCCAGTGTTGGAACGGATTTGGCGCGGCCGTGTACATCGGGCGCCCGCACGCGAGACACCCTTTGCCTTCAGCCCGTCCGCTTTACCGTCCCGTGGCCACACCCACCGCGGTCAAGCGCCGGAACGCTCCGCGTTCTTTGCGGCGACGACGGCATCGAACACCTCGCGTTTGGGCAGGCCCGCCTCGGCGGCGACGGCGGCGATGGCCTCCTTGCGCCGCTCCCCCGCCTCCTCGCGCACCCGCACCCTGCGCACCATCTCCCCGGCGTCGAGCACGACGGTCTGCTCGGGCGCCCCTTCGACGACGACGGTGATCTCACCGCGCACGCCCTCGGCGGCCCACTCCGCCAGCTCCCCGAGCCCGCCGCGCCTGACCTCCTCGTAGGTCTTGGTCAGTTCGCGGCACACGGCGGCGCGCCGCCCGGCCCCGAAGACCTCGGCCATCGCGGCGAGCGTGTCGTCGAGCCGGTGCGGGGCCTCGAAGTAGACGAGGGTGCGGCGTTCGGCGGCGACGTCGGCGAGCCGGGAGCGGCGCTCACCGGCCTTGCGCGGCAGGAAGCCCTCGAAGCAGAAACGGTCCACGGGCAGCCCCGACACGGCCAGCGCGGTGAGGACGGCGGAGGGCCCCGGAACGGCGGTGACCCGCACCCCGCGCTCCACGGCGGCGGCCACCAGCCGGTACCCCGGGTCGGAGACGGAGGGCATCCCGGCGTCCGTGACCAGCAGCACCCGCGACCCGGCCTCCAGCGCGTCGGCCAGCTCGGGCGTCCGCGCGGCCTCGTTGCCCTCGAAGTACGACACGACCCGCCCCGAGGTCTGCACCCCGAGCGCCTGCGTGAGCCGCCGCAAGCGCCGGGTGTCCTCGGCGGCGACGACATCGGCCGAGGCCAGCTCGACGGCGAGCCGCGGAGGAGCGTCGGCGACATCCCCGATGGGAGTACCGGCGAGCACGAGAATTCCGGAGTCAGCAGTCACCCCCCCATCCTCCCTGATCCACAGAACCCCCGAAGCCCCGGCGAGCCGCCCCGGCCCCCTCTCCAGCCCCTCCGGCGCTTGAGGAGCGGGGCCGGGGCGCGGCCCCGAAACGCCCGCGCCCACCACCGCACGGGACTCCCACAGCCCCGTTCCCTACGATGACCCGGTGACGACCACCGGTACCGCGTCCCCGACCGACGCCCCCGCAGCGCAGGCCGGCGGCGGCCCGCAGCAACCGCCGCCCTGGCAGCGCCACCTGCGCCGGTTCGGCTACGCGCCCTCCGGCGGCTCCGCCGCCCCCGGCTCGGACACCGGCGTCGCCGACCGGCTGTGCCCCCCGTACGCGGGCCCCGCGGACCCCCTGCTGTGGACGGCGGTCGGCCTGCCCCGCGCCCTGTCCGCCTTCCTCGTGCGCCACGCCCACTGGCTCGGCCCGCTCCTGATCACGCTCGTCGCGGGCGTCACCCGGTTCTGGAACCTCGGGTCGCCGAAGGCGGTGATATTCGACGAGACGTACTACGCGAAGGACGCGTGGGCGCTCATCCACCGCGGCTACGAGGTCAACTGGCCTTCGAGCGCGAACAAGCTGATCCTCGCCGACCCCTCCTCGGTACGGATCCCGACCGAACCGGCGTACGTCGTGCACCCGCCGGTCGGCAAGTACGTCATCGGGATCGGCGAGTGGCTGTTCGGGCTGACGCCCTTCGGCTGGCGCTTCATGACGGCGGTGCTCGGCACGCTGTCGGTGTGGATGCTGTGCCGGATCGGGCGGCGCATGTTCCGCTCCACCTTCCTGGGCTGCCTGGCCGGGGCGCTGCTCACGGTCGACGGTCTGCACCTCGTCATGAGCAGGACCGCGCTGCTCGATCAGGTGCTGATGTTCTTCGTGCTGGCCGCGTTCGGCTGCCTCCTGCTGGACCGCGACCGGGCCAGGGCCCGGCTGCTCGCGGCGCTCCCGGTGGGCACGGGCGGCAGGGTCCGCCCGGACGCCGAGGTCGCCGAACGCCTCTTCCTCGGCTGGCGCCCGTGGCGCTGGGCGGCCGGGATCTGCCTGGGCCTGGCCTTCGGCACGAAGTGGAACGGGCTGTTCGTGATGGCCGCGTTCGGCGTGCTGACCGTCCTGTGGGACGTCGGCGCCCGCAAGGTCGCGGGCGCGCACCGCGCGTGGCCGGCGATGCTGCGGCGGGACGCGCCGCTCGCCTTCGTGGCGATCGTGCCGGTGACCTTCGCCGTGTACCTCGCCTCGTGGACCGCGTGGATTCTCTCGCCGGACGACGGCAAGGGCGGCTACCTGCGGGACTGGGCGAAGACGGCGGGCCGGGGCGGTTCCTGGGACTGGCTCCCGGACTGGCTGCGCAGCCTGTGGCACTACGAGCACGCCGTCTACGACTTCCACGTCGGCCTGACCGACGGCCACCGCTACCAGTCCAACGCGTGGAGCTGGATGGTCGACGGCCGGCCCGTCTCGTACTTCTACGAGTCCCCGCGCCCCGGCCAGGACGGCTGCCCCACCGGCACCGGCGGGGACTGCGCGCGCGAGGTCCTGGCCCTGGGCACCCCCGCCCTGTGGTGGACGGCCTGCGCCGCGCTCGCCTATCTCGTGTGGCGGTGGCTGTTCCGCCGCGACTGGCGGGCGGGCGCCCTGCTGTGCGCCGTCGCGGCGGGCCTGCTGCCGTGGCTGCACTACCAGGAACGGACCATCTTCTTCTTCTACGCGGTCGTGTTCGTACCGTTCCTGTGCCTCGGGGTCGCCATGATGACCGGCGCGCTGATCGGCCCGCCGGGCTCCTCGGAACGGCGCCGCGTCGTGGGGGCGACGGGCGCGGGCGTACTCGTCCTGCTGATCGCCTGGAACTTCGTCTACTTCTGGCCGATCTACACCGGCCACGCCATCCCGTACTCCTCCTGGCAGGACCGGATGTGGCTCAACTCGTGGATCTGAGCGGGCCCTCGCGCCCCGGACCCCGAACGGTTTCGTCGCGTTCCCGTAACGGAATCTCCACATGTCGGTGGCGGCTCGTATATTGCGGAGCGTGTGCCTCTCGTACACGGGTGTGACGACCGCGCACCCGACGGACCGCGAGGCACCCCTGGGGAGGGGGATACGCGATGCGTACGGGGGCAAAGGCTGCCTTGGTGGGCGGGGTCCTGGTGGTCATGGTGGGCGGCGCCGGTTACGGCGTCTTCAACATCGTGTCCGGGATCACCGGCGGCTCCGGCGGCGGCGACACGGGTGCCGTGTCGGCCGAGGTGAGGACGGGACCGCTCACCGGGGCCGACGTCAGGAAGGTCACGAAGGAGTTCTTCGCGGCCTGGGAGAAGCGCGACGCCGTCGGCACCGCCGCCCTCACCGACAACGATGCCGAGGCCACCCCGGTGTTCGCCTCGCTGCGCGAGGACGCGCACGTCACCAAGGTGCGCATCACCCCGGGCGTCGCGCACGACACGGAGGTCCCCTATCAGGTCGCGCTGACCGTGAAGTGGAAGGGCACCGAGAAGACCGTCCGCTACGACGCGAAGCTGACCGTCGTACGCGGGCCGAGCACCGGGACCCCGCTCGTCGGCTGGGAACCGGCCGTCGCCCACCCCGGGATGGAGAAGGGCGACGTCTTCGTCACCGACTACTCCTCGCGGCCGCCGATCGAGGCCGTCGACCGCGACGGCCAGGTGCTGACGGGCGAGAAGTTCCCCTCGCTGAAGCCGGTACTCGACACCTTGCGCGCCCGCTACGGGGAGCAGGCGGGCGGCAAGGGCGGCGTCGACTTCTCGATCCGGCACAGCGACGAGGACGCCCCCGACACCACGCTGGTGAACATCGAGAAGGGCCGGCCCGGCAAGGTGCGCACGACGCTCAGCTCGGCCGTGCAGGCCGCCGCCGAGCAGGCCGTCAAGCAGTACCCCAACTCCTCGGTCGTCGCCGAGAAGCCGAGCACCGGGGAGGTCCTGGCCCTCGCCAACCACCGCGACGACGCGTTCAACGCGGCCTTCGAGGGCGCGGTCGCGCCCGGTTCGACGATGAAGCTGATCAGCGCGGCGACCCTCATCGACAAGGGCCTCGCCACCGCGAACAGCAAGGCGCCCTGCCCGGACACCGCGCTCTCCGGCGGGCAGACCGTGCACAACCTCACGGGGATGCGGCCCGACCTGAACGCGACCCTGGCGCAGAGCTTCGCCCGCTCGTGCAACACGGCCTTCGTGTCCTTCGCCCCGAAGCTCGGCGCGGACGACCTCAGCCGCGAGGCGAAGGAGAAGTTCGGCCTCGGGCTCGACTGGCGGACCGGCATCGTCTCGGCCGACGGCAAGGTCCCCGCCGTCGAGGGCGACGACAAGGGCATGGCCCTCATCGGCCAGGGCCAGGTGCAGCTCAACCCGCTCAACATGGCCTCGGTGACCTCGACGGTGCGCACCGGCACCTTCCACCAGCCCTTCCTGGTGCCCCGGCCGCTCACCTCGGAGGCGCCGGCCCAGGCCGCGGGGCTGTCACCGGGCACCGCGGCCCAGATACGCCAGATGATGAACCTGACGGCGACGAGCGGCACGGGCGCCCTCGCCATGCGGGGCCTGGGGCCCGACATCGGCGCGAAGACCGGTTCGGCGGAGGTCGACGGACAGGCCACGTCCAACAGCTGGTTCACCGGCTACCGGGGCGACGCGGCGGCCGCCGCCTTCGCCGAGGCCGGCGGGCACGGCGGGGACACGGCGGGCCCGATCGTCGCGGCCGTCCTGCGCGCGACCGGCTGACCCCGGGACAGGCCGACCCGGGCCGGCCGACCCCGGGACCGGCTGACCCGGGCCGGCCGACCCGGGGCGGCAGGCCCCCGGGGCCGGGGCCCGGACCGGCTTTGGCCGGGTGCGCCGGAGGCTCCCCCGCACCCGTAAGAAAGCGGTCCGATCCGGTCGGACGAAGGCGGCTGACGGTCCGTCAGGGGCAGTTGTGGGCGGCCTCGGTCCCGGGGCCTCCGCCATTTGGGCGGGCGGGGGTGGGTGGGTCACCATGGCCCCGTCTATCCCCCTGCACCCACCTGGAGCGTCCGCCGATGGACGAACGTCTGGCCACCTCCCTCCTCGGTGACCTGTGCGAGCACCTGGGCCGGGAGGCCGACCCGCACCGTACGGAAATGCGGCGCTGGGCCCACGGCGGGCTGGAGCGGATCACCTTCTCGGACGGCAACACCCTGATCCACAAGTACGGCCAGCGGCCTTTCACCAAGGAGGCCGACATGCTGCGCTCGCTGTACGCGGGCGGGGTCCCGGTCCCGAGGGTCGCGGCCTCCCGCGTGCAGGGCCGGCAGATGAGCATGCTGATGGAGGACCTGGGAGAACCGTTGCGCCCGGCGACGGAGGACGAGGCGCTGGCCGCCGTACTGAGCCTGCACGCCGCGCCCATCGACCCGGCGGTGCCCCGGCTGACGGAGTCGAGTCTGCGCACCCTGCCGGAGCGCACCCTGCACCACCTCGACCGGCTGCACGTGATGAACCGCTGGCACGGTTCGGTGAGCATCGGCATGGACCTGGGGCGGGTGCGCCGGGTCGCCGAGCACCGCGCGCAGGGCGCCGACCTCCCGCCGTACGGCTGGGTGCACACCGAACTGGGCTACGACGGGCTGCACGTGGGGCCGCGCGGGCTGCGGCTGCTCGACTTCGCGCGTTCCTACACCGGGCCGGGCCTGTTCGACCTCGTGTCCTGGGGCGACGGCATCAACTCGCTGAGCCCGCGCCGCACCCGGGAGTTCCTGGAGCGGTACGTCGACGCCGGGGGCCCGCCGCAGACGCTGAAGCGGCGGGCGGGCCTCCCGGCGGAGCGGTGGGCGCTCGGCTGGCTGCGGCTGTGGCGCCTCGAATGGATTCTGGAGGACGCCTGCCGGGACTCCTACGACCAGGCCGACGACGCCCACAGCGAGGCGCTCGCCCGCGCCGAACTCGACCAGGCCCTGGACCTGTTCGAGCTGTGACCGCGCGGGGCCTCAGCCCTGTGCGCGCGCCTCGGCGGCCGCGGCGGACTGCCGGAAGGCGGTGTTGACCGCGAGCAGTCCGCCGTCCACCCGCAGCACGGTGCCGGTGACCCAGGCGGCGTCGCGGGAGGCGAGGTAGGCGACGGCGGCGGCGATGTCCTCGGGCTCCCCGACCCGGCCCAGCGGGTAGCGGTCCGCGAAGGCTTCGAGGTGGGCGGGCCGGCCGGCCCAGGCCGTCGTGCGGACGGTGCCGGGCTGGACGAGGTTGACGCGTACGCCCCGGGGCGCGGCGTGCCCGGCGAGGGTGCGGGTGAGGGACTCCAGTCCGGCCTTGGCGGCGCTGTAGGCGTGCCCGCCGAAGTCCTGCGCGCCGTTGACCGAACCGATCGTGACGACCGCTCCGCGTCCGGAGGCGACGAGGTGCGGGAGGGCGGCGCGCGAGCAGCGGACGGTGCCGCCGAGGCAGGTGTCGAGGTCGCGTTCCCACACCTCGTCGCTCTCGTCCTCGAACAGCGCGGCGTCCTGCCCCGCGGAGTAGGCGTTGTTGACCAGGACGTCGAGGGTGCCGAAGGCGTCGACGGCGCGGGCGACGGCCGCCTCGACGGAGGCCCGGTCCCGTACGTCGCACGGGTAGGGCTCGGCGCCCTCGATCCCGGCGGCGGTGGCCTCGGCGGCGGCCGCGTCGCGGTCGGTGAGCAGGACCCGGGCGCCCTCGGAGGCGAGCCTGCGGGCGGTCGCGGCGCCGATCCCGCGGGCGGCGCCGGTGATCAGCACCCCGTAGCCCTTCAGGCGCGGCTCGGCGGCGGAGGGGCCCTCGGCGGGGGTGGGGCCCGCCACCACGGCGGTCGGCGCGGCCGCCCGGCTCACGGCCGCCCGGTGCTCGTGCGTCCGGTGCTCGTCCGTCCGGTGCGCTGTCGTCTGGTTCTCGTCTGTCTCGTTCACAGCGCGGAACGTACCGCGCGTACCAGGGCCTGCGCACGGGGGTCGGCGGTGACTCCCTTGCGCAGGCCGTTGGTCACGTAGGCGAGGGCGAGACCGGACTCGGGGTCGGCGAAGGCGAGAGAGCCACCGCGGCCGGGGTGGCCGAAGGAGCCGGGGGCGAGCAGCGGGGTCGCGGGGCTGTGCAGCATGTAGCCGGCGCCGAAGCGGCTGCGGGCGACGAGGACCCGGTCGGGGCCCTCGGACTCCTGGGTGCGGGCCATCGCGAGGGTCGCGGGGGTGAACAGCCGGCGGCCCCCGTCGACGTCGCCGATGAGCGCCGCGTAGAAGCGGGCGAGGCCGCGCGCGGTCGCGATGCCGTTGGAGGCGGGCAGTTCGGCCGCCCAGTACGCGGGGTCGTTCTCGTCGGGCTCGGGCGCCACGGAGCCGAAGGCGCGGCGGGTCAGGGAGGCGGGGTCGGCGTACGCCTCGGCGATGTCCCGGCGCGGCCGGGTGCGCAGCCCGCCCGCCGGGGGCGGCTCCAGGGGCGCGAGGCCGCCGACCCGCCAGTGTTCGTCCTCGGGCAGCCCGATCCACAGGTCGAGGCCGAGCGGGGCGCTGATCTGGCCGGCGACCCAGGAGCCGAGGCTGCGCCCGGTGACGCGGCGGACGATCTCCGCGGTCAGGAAGCCGTAGGTCTGCGCGTGGTAGCCGTGGTCGGTGCCGGGTTCCCACACGGGGGCCTGCGCGGCGACGGCCGCGGCGGCGCGGTCCTGGTCCACGGCCTCGGCGGGGGTCAGCGGCCGGTCGAGGGCGGGCACCCCGGCGCGGTGGCCCAGGAGGTGGCGGACGAGGGTGCGGTCCTTGCCGTGCTCCTTGTACTGGGGCCAGTAGGTGACGACCGGGGCCTCCAGGTCGAGCTGTCCGCGCTGGTGCAGGAGCAGCAGGACGGCGGCGGCCACGCCCTTGGTCGCGGAGCGCAGGATCTGCGCGGTGCCGCGCCGCCAGGGTTCGCCGCCCCACGCGTCGCGGGTGCCGGCCCACAGGTCCGCGACCTTGTGGCCGTCGCGGTAGACGGTGACGGCCGCGCCGCGTTCCCCGAGCCCCCGGAAGTTGGCCGTGAAGGCGTCCTTGACCTGCTCGTATCCCGGGGCGACGACGCCCTCGACGGCGGGTGGCCCCTCGGGCCGCTGTGCTTCGTTCACCTCTCCATGGTCACAGACCGCGGATCGAAGCCGAAGGGCAGTTCGAGGCGGTGGGCGTTCATCAGCGCGGAGTCGCCGAGCAGCTCGGCGGTGGGGCCGTCGGCGGCGATGACCCCGTCGCTCAGGATCGCGGAGCGCGGGCACAGTTCGAGGGCGTACGGGAGGTCGTGGGTGACCATCAGGACGGTCACGTCGAGGGAGCGCAGGATGTCGGCGAGTTCGCGGCGGGAGGCCGGGTCGAGGTTGGAGGAGGGCTCGTCGAGGACGAGGATCTCGGGTTCCATCGCGAGGACGGTGGCGACGGCGACGCGGCGGCGCTGCCCGTACGACAGGTGGTGCGGGGGCCGGTCGGCGTACTCGGCCATGCCGACCCGTTCGAGGGCGTCCTTGACGCGGGTCTCCAGCTCGGGCCCCCTGAGTCCGGCGGCGGCCGGGCCGAAGGCGACGTCCTCGCGCACGCTCGGCATGAACAGCTGGTCGTCGGGGTCCTGGAAGACGAGGCCGACGCGGCGCCTGATCTCGGCCATGTGCTCCTTGCCGACGGGGAGCCCGGCGACGGTGACCGTGCCGGCGCCGCCGCCGAGGATGCCGTTGAGGTGCAGGACGAGCGTGGTCTTGCCGGCGCCGTTGGGCCCGAGCAGGGCGACGCGCTCCCCCTTGGCGAGGGTCAGGTCGACGCCGAACAGGGCCTGGTGCCCGTCCGGGTAGGCGTAGGCGAGCCCGGCCACGTCGAGGGAGGGCGGCTGCCCGGCGGGCCGGCCGGTGGTGGGGGTGGGGATCGAGGTCACAGGGTCCATCCCAGCAGACACACCGCGAGGGCGGCGACGGGCAGGGCGAGCGCGTGGGTCCACTGCGCGCGGGAGGCGGTCACGTCGTCGATGACCGGCATCGAACCGGAGTAGCCGCGGCTCATCATGGCGAGGTGGACGCGTTCGCCGCGTTCGTAGGAGCGGATGAAGAGGGCGCCGGCCGATGCGGCGAGGACGCCCCAGTGGCGTACGCCGCGCGCCTCGAAGCCGCGGGACTCGCGGGCGATGCGCATGCGCCGCATCTCGTCGGCGATGACGTCCCCGTAGCGGATCATGAAGCTCGCGATCTGGACGAGCATCGGCGGCAGCCTGAGGCGCTGGAGGCCGAGGAGGAGTTCGCGCAGTTCGGTCGTGGAGGCGAGCAGGACCGAGGCGGCGACGCCGAGGGTGCCCTTGGCGAGGACGTTGAAGGCGCCCCACAGACCGTTGACGGACAGGGACAGGCCGAGGAACTCGGTGTGCGGCCCCCGCGCGACGAACGGCAGGAGCACCGCGAAGGCCACGAAGGGGACTTCGATGAGCAGCCGTTTGAGCAGGAACCCGGCCGGGACCCGCGCGAGGCGGGCGACCCCGGCGAGCAGCAGCGCGTACAGGCCGAAGGCCCACACCGCCTCGCGCGGGGTGGACACGACGACGATCACGAAGGCGAGGACGGCGGCGAGCTTGCAGTGCGGGGGCAGCCGGTGGACCGGGGAGTGGCCGTGCCGGTAGAGCCGGTGGGCGTGACCGGCGCCCATGTCAGCGGGCCCCCGGCAGCCGGTCGCGGCCCCGCCGGCGGGTGGGGCGCGGGAGCCGGGTGAGGAAGAGGTGCATGTCAGGCGGTTTCCTGGACCTGTCCGCTCCGGGTGGCCCCGTGGTCACGGCGGCGGCGGACGACGTAGAAGACCCCCGAGCCTACGACGACGGTCGCGCCGACCCCGATGACCCCCGCGAGTCCGCCGGAGAGCCGGGCGTCGGAGATGTCCTTGACGCCGTAGTCGGCGAGCGGGGAGTCCTTCGCGGCGTGGTCCTCGGTCTTGCGGTCGATGCCCTTGTCGTGGGCGACCTTCTCCAGGCCGTCGGGGTTGGCGGAGGCGTAGAAGCTGACGAAGCCGGCGAGGACGAGGGAGGCGACGATGCCGGTGATCCACACCTTCCTCGTGGAGCGCGCGGCGACCGGCGCGGGGGTGGGGGCCTGGGCGGGCGCGTCGACGAGTTCGCCGCCGACCCGCAGCTTGAGCGGGGCGCTCAGCCCGCGCGCCCCGTACACGAGGTCGGGCCGTACGGCGATCACGGCGCCGACGGTGAGGGCGGTGATGACGGCCTCGCCGATGCCGATCAGGACGTGCACGCCGATCATGGCGCTCGCGACCTTGCCGATCGACACGTCGGTCGTGCCGCCGATCGCGTACATGGCGGTGAAGGCGACGGCGGCGGCCGGCACCGAGACGAGGGCGGCGACGAAGGAGGCGGCCGTGACGGAGCCGCGGCGGCGCGGCAGGACCTTCACGAGGCCCCGGAACAGCCCGTAGGCGACGAGGACCGTCACGATCGCCATGTCGGTGATGTTGACGCCGAGCGCGGTGAGCCCGCCGTCGGCGAACAGGACGCCCTGCATGAGCAGGACCACGGACACGCACAGCACCCCGGTGTAGGGGCCGACGAGGATCGCGGCGAGGGCCCCGCCGAGCAGGTGTCCGCTGGTCCCGGCGGCGACCGGGAAGTTGAGCATCTGGACGGCGAAGATGAAGGCGGCGACGAGCCCGGCCAGCGGCGCGGTGCGTTCGCTGCCGCCGGGGCCGGCGCTCGCCCCGAGTTCCCGGCGGGCGCCGCGCAGGCTGACGGCGACGGCGGCGGCCGCGACGACTCCCGTCACGGCGGACACCGGTGCGTTGATGAATCCGTCGGGCACATGCATGGCGAGGCTCCGCTTCCTGCGGGGACGACAGGGACGAACAGGGGACGAACGGGGGGGGACGGGGGGACGGGTGGACGGGCGCCGGGGGCGCGGCCCGCTCGCTGAGCAGGGCTGTGCCGCCTCCGCGACCGGCCGCCCTCGTAAGAAGGCCGTTCGATCATAGTGCCCACTTGCGAAGAGTTCGCAAGAGCGCCTGCCGCACAACAGGCGCTTCCCCGCCGTCCCGCCACACCCCCTCTTACTCCCCACCCCGTGTTTTGTACGGATATATGCCAGATTGGGGGGCGGAACGTCCTGTGGGTGCCTCCTCTCCCGAGCGGGTACCCGGAAGGACCCGGAGGTTGTGAGGTTCCCCGAGGTGGAGGAGCGAGCGATGGCCCTGGTCGAGCAGTACACACGGGTGAGGGTGGTCTCGGACGCGGCCGAGGCCCCGGCCCTGCCGGTGGCGCTGCGCTACGACCCGGCGGCGGACCCGGCCACCGTCACGGTGTCGTTCCCGCACTCCGCGGGCGGTGGGGAGCGCAGTTTCCCGCGCGCGCTGCTGGAGGAAGGGCTGCGCGCCCCGGCGCGGGCCGGGAATGTCCGGATCTGGCCCTGCGGCCGGGTCCAGACCGTCGTCGAGTGCCACGCCCCCGACGAGGTCTCGGTGATCGAGTTCGACAGCACGGACCTGATCCGGTTCCTGCGCCGCACCTACACGGCCGGGGCCCGTTACGAGGCCGAGCTGACCGGTCCGGCGCGCCGGGGACCGGCACCGGCCACCACCGCCAACGCCACGCCCGCCACCGCCAACGCCACCGCCACGCCCGCCACGGCACCGGCCACGAGCGCCGCGGCCCCTCCGGCCCCCGCTCCCGCGCCCGCCCCGCCGGTCACCCGGTCGGCGGAACCGAAGGTGAGCGGTTAGCCGGTGAGCGGTGAGCCGGGGCCACACCCGCGGTCAGCCGGGGGCGCAGGGGACGGTCCCCCCGGACGGCCGGGGCGGTCAGCCGAAGGCGGACGGGGCGGTCCCCCGGACGCGGACGCGGACAGGAAGCGGCCCGGCGAGAGCCTTGCCCTCTCGCCGGGCCTTTTTCTTCCCGTGCCGGCCCCGTCCCCACGGGCCTCGGCACGGCCCCCCGGGTCCGGCGTCCCGCTCGGACGCCGGGTGTCCCGGGGGCCAGGACCACTCAGACGCGAGTCAACTCCCGTTCCGCGTCCGGGTCCTGGGGCTTGTCGTCCTCGCCGAGGGCCTTCTGGAGCTGTTCGCCCTCGACGTCGACGTTCGGCATGATCCGGTCGAGCCACTTCGGCAGCCACCACGCCCGCCTGCCGAGCAGGGCGAGGACCGCGGGGACGATCGTCATGCGCACCACGAAGGCGTCGAAGAAGACGGCGATCGCGAGGCTGAAGCCGATCATCTTGACCATCTGCTCGCTGGAGCTGATGAAGCCCGCGAAGACCGCCATCATGATGACCGCCGCCGCCGTGACCACCCGGGCGCCGTGCCGGAACCCGGTCTCCACGGCCTGCTTGGGCGATTCGCCGTGCACGTGGGCCTCGCGCATCCGGGTCACGAGGAAGACCTCGTAGTCCATCGCGAGCCCGAAGACCACGCCCACCATGAAGATCGGCATCATGCTCATGATCGGGCCGGGCTGTTCGACGCCGAAGAGCGAGCCGAGCCAGCCCCACTGGTAGACCGCGACGACGGCGCCGAGCGCGGCCACCACGGAGAGCAGGAAGCCGAGGGCCGCCTTGAGCGGCACCAGGACCGAGCGGAAGACGAGCACGAGGAGCAGGAACGCGAGCCCGACCACGAGGATCAGGTACGGCACGAGGGCGTCGTTCAGCTTCTGCGAGACGTCGATGTTCATCGCGGTGGAGCCGGTGACCAGGACCTCGGCGCCGGTGTCGGCGCGCACGTCCTTCCCGGCGTCCCGGATGCCGTGGACCAGATCCTCCGTCTCGACGGAGGAGGGCTTGGACTGGGGCACCACGGTGATGGTAGCGGTGTCCCCGGCCTTGTTGAAGGTCGCCGGGGTCACCGCGGCGACGTCCGGGAGCTTCTTGATGTCGGAGACGACGCGCTTGGCGGCGGCCTGCGGGTCGTCCGCGCCCTTGGCGTCCAGGACGGTCATGAGCGGGCCGTTGAAGCCGGGGCCGAAGCCGTCGGACAGCAGGTCGTAGGCGCGGCGCTGGGTCGTGTCGGTGGGCTGGGAGCCGTCGTCGGGCAGGCCCAGTTCCAGCTGCGTCACGGGGACGGCGACCACACCGAGCGCGACGACCGCGGTGACCAGCACCATGACGGGCCGGCGCAGCACGAACCGCGCCCAGCGGGTGCCCATGTTGACCTTGTGGTTGCCCTCGGGGTCGCGCTGCGCGTCGACGACGGCGCGGGCGACGGCGTCCTCGCCCTCACTGCGCACGGCCTTCGCGGCCTTGCGGACCTTCTTGCCGAGCACCCGGTTGCCGGCGAAGCCGAGCAGCGCGGGGATCAGGGTCAGGGCGACGAGTACGGCGACGGCCACGGTGCCGGCGGCGGCCACGCCCATCTTGGTGAGCATCGGGATGTTGACGACGGCGAGGCCGACGAGGGCGATGATCACGGTGAGGCCGGCGAACACCACGGCGGAGCCCGCCGTGCCGGCGGCCCGGCCGACCGCCTCCTCGGGTTTCCTGCCCTCGGCCCGTTCCGCGCGGTAGCGGGACACGATGAACAGCGCGTAGTCGATGCCGACGGCGAGGCCGATCATCATCGCGAGGATCGAGGTGGTCGAGTCCAGGCTCAGCGCCTTGGCGAGGGCGGTGATGGAGCCGACGCCCACGCCGACCCCGATGATCGCGGTGAGCAGTGGCAGTCCGGCCGCGATGAGCGAGCCGAAGGTGATCACGAGGACCACGGCGGCGATGGCGATACCGATGATCTCGGTGGCGCCGGTCTCCGGTTCGGGCTGGAGCGCGTCACCGCCGATCTCCACGGTCAGGCCCGCGTCCTGGGCCTTGCCCGCGGCGTCCTGGAGGGCGTCCTTCGAGGAGTCGTCCAGCTCCATCGAGCTGACCTTGTAGCTCACGGAGGCGTAGGCGACCTCGCCGTTCTTCGCGACGGCCGAGCCGGTCGCGAAGGGATCGGCGACCGAGGCGACCTGCCGGGAGCCGTGGTCGATGTCGCGGACGGTCTTCTGGACCTCCGCCTTGTTCTCCTGGTCGGTGATCTTCTCACCGGCGGGGGCCTTGAAGACGACGCGGGCGGTGGCCCCGTCCGAGCTGGAGCCGGGGAAGCGCTGGTCGAGGAGGTCGAACGCCTTCTGGGCCTCGACTCCGGGTATGGAGAACTGGCTGGGGCCGGGGCTGCTCGCGGTCGCGGCGCCCACGCCGACGAGCGCGAGCACGGCCACCCAGAACAGGGCGACGAGGCGGCGTCGCCGGAAGGCGAAACGGCCGAGTTTGTAGAGGAACGTGGCCACGAGGGCGGTCTCCCGGTCGGGTCGGGGGCGGATCAGGGCAGGGCAGGCCAGCCCGACGACGGGAGCGGTGCGCGTCAGGAGGAGCTGGAACTAGGGGTCGTGCGGACAGGACGGGAGAGGCGCGCGTCAGGGAGTGGGCGCGGAACTCTTCCCGGTGCGGGTCACGAGGTCACGGGTGGTGGCACACGTCAGGCCGGTGAGGAACTCACCGCGGACGCGGCCGTCGCCCGTGCGACGGGAACCGCGGGGGTCGGGTCTGTGCTCAGGCGCCGAGGGCGGGGAGGACCACGGCGTCGAGGTATCGGAGGAGGAAGTCCCGGTCGACCGAGGCGCCGTCGATCATCTGCCGTGCGACGTAGGCACCGACCATCATGTGCACGACGAAGTCGAGGGCGGGTCTGTCCGCCTCCACCTCGCCGCGCTCCACCGCGCGCCGCAGCACCTGGCCGAGTCCGGTGATCTCCGGCTCGATCAGCAGCTCGCGGAAGGCGCGGTGCAGGTCGGGGTTGCTCTTCATCTCCATGGCGATTCCGCGCATCAGTGCGGCGTCCTCAGCCATGCGGCAGTCGTCCTGACGGCCCACGAGGGCGTGGAAATCGCCCCGCAGGCTGCCGGTGTCGACATCGGCGGTCGAGATCGGCTTGTGATGGCGCAGCGCCATCACCACCAGCTCCGGCTTGCTCCCCCACTGGCGGTAGAGGGTGGCCTTGCTGGACCGGGTGCGGGATGCCACGGCGTCCATGGTGAGCGCCTCGTAGCCGACCTCGCGCAGCAGATCGAGCACGGCCTCGTACAGCTCGGCCTCGCGCTCGGGCGTCAGACGGCTTCGGCGCGTCGTCACGCCGGCGACTGCGGCCATCCTTGCCTCCCTCTGCTCGCTTGTACGTACACGTACCCGCCTCACGGCGAGTCGCACACGTACGGTCCACGCACCTTACGGCGTATTCGACGCCGTGAGGAGCGCTCCCGCACTGGAATGACCCTAACCCGGGCGAGTATCGAAACGAAACGGTTTCGTACGTGTCTTGCGCCACACGACCTGCGCCGCCTTTATTTACTCCTTCCGTACTTATGTCCCGCGGCCCGGCCGCACGCACCCGCCTCCCCCACCACCGGGACCCGTGTCGTACGGGCCCGTCCCGCACACCCGTTCCGGGCTTCTCCGTACGGGTGCCGGGCGCCCCGCCGAGTTGCCGCGCCGGTACGCGCGTAAAAGCATGAGGTGGTGAGCGAGCACGACGCGGGCTACCTGCGGTTCCCCCACCTCCACGGCGAACGGTTGTGCTTCGTCGCCGAGGACGATCTCTGGCTGGCCCCGCTGCCGGGCGCGGGCGGCCGGGGGGAGCCCGGACGGGCCTGGCGGCTCACCGCCGACCGCACCAAGCTCGGCCATCCGCGTTTCTCGCCGGACGGCCGGCTCATCGCGTTCACCACGTGGCGCAGTCTCGACCCGGAGATCCACCTCGCGGCCGTCGACGGCGGCGGCCCGGTGCGCCGGCTCACCTACTGGGGCGGGGCCGACACCCGGGTGTGCGGCTGGACCCCGCCGGACGCGGAGGGGCGCAGCGAGATCCTCGCGGTCAGCTCGAAGGACCAGCCCTTCTCGTACTACGCGTGGGCGTACAAGGTGCCGCTGGACGGCTCCCCCGGCGGGCCGCTGCCCTGGGGCCCGGTCTCCGACATCGCCGTGGCCGAACCCCACGGAGACAGCCGCACCCTGCTGCTGACCGGTAAGCCGCCGCACGAGCCCGCGGCGTGGAAACGGTACCGGGGCGGGGCCACCGGCCGGCTGTGGCTGCACGGCGACCGGCTGCTGCCCGGTCTCGACGGACACCTCGACTGCCCCATGTTCGTCGCCGGGCGCATCGCCTTCCTCTCCGACCACGAGGGCGTCGGCAACCTGTACTCCTGCCTGCCCGACGGCACGGAACTGCGCCGCCACACCGACCACGACGCCTTCTACGCCCGGCACGCCTCGACCGACGGGCAGCGCGTCGTCTACCAGTGCGCGGGCGACCTGTGGATCGCCGAGGACCTGTCCCCGCGGGGGCGGCCGCGCCGCCTGGAGGTGCGCCTCGGCGGTCCCCGTTCGGGGCGGCGCCCCTTCCAGGTGCCCGCCTCCCGGCACGTCGACGCGGTGTCCACCGACGAGACGGGCCGGGCCAGCGCCGTCGCGGTCCGCGGCAGCCTGTACTGGCTCACCCACCGCGACGGCCCCGCCCGCACCATCACCGACACCCCGGGGGTACGCGTACGGCTGCCCGTGCTGCTCGGCGCGGGCGGCGAGGTCGCCTACGTCACCGACGCCGACGGCCCCGACGCCCTGGAGATCGCCTCCCTGCCCCGGGCGAGCGACGAGGGCACGGTACGGCGCTTCGCGGGCGGCAGGATCGGCCGCGTCGAGGAACTCGTCGCCGACCACGAGGGCACCCGCCTCGCCGTCGCCACCCACGACGGCCGCCTCCTGCTCGTGGACCCGGTGTCCGAGGACGGGGAGGCGCCGGACCCCGGCGGGGACGGGGAGGGCGGGAAGGCGCCGGGCGAACGGGGAGCGGGCGCGGACGGGGAGGCGGCCGGGGGCTCCAGCGGTCCACAGGGCCCCGGCGGCGGCGGGCGGGTCACCGAGCCCGATGGACCGGAGGGTTTCGACGGACCGGAGGGACCCGGCGGACCGGAGGGACCCGGCGGCGACGGGCGGGTCACCGAGCTGATCCGGTCCCTCAACGGTCCCGTGCGCGACCTCGCCTTCTCCCCCGACGGCGCCTGGATCACGTGGTCGCACCCGGGCATCGGCCGTTCACTGCGGCAGATCAAGATGGCCCGGATCACCGGCCCGGAGGCGCCGGTGATCCTCGACGTCACCAACGGCCGCTTCGAGGACGAGAACCCCGTCTTCACCCGCGACGGCCGGTATCTCGCCTTCCTGTCCTGGCGCGGCTTCGACCCGGTGTACGACGTGCACACCGGGGACCTGTCCTTCCCGCTGGGCTGCCGCCCGTACCTCGTGACGCTGTCCTCGGCGACGCCCTCGCCGTTCGCGCTGCAACCCGACGGCCGCCCGGCGGCCGGCGGACTCGACCCGGACGAACGCGCCTCGGGCTTCGACGGCGTCGTGACCGTGGAGGCGGAGGGCCTGGAAAGCCGGGTCACGCCGTTCCCGGTGCCCGCCTCGAAGTACTCGGCGCTGCACCCGGTGTCCGGTGGCGGGCTGGTGTGGCTGCGCTGGCCGATCTCCGGGGCGCTCGGCGAGACCTTCGTCAACCCGGCCGACACCTCGCACCAGCCGACCCTCGAACACTTCGACCTGAGCCGCGCGAAGAAGACCCAGCTCGTCGCGCACATGGACTGGTTCTCGGTGAGCGGCGACGGCACCCGGCTCGTCGTCGTGGACGAGGACGAACTGCGCGCCGTCCCCGCCACCGAGCCCGGCGACGACGCCACCAGCGCGTGGATCGACCTGCGCCGCGTCAAGCACGAGGTGGAACCCGGCGCCGAGTGGCGGCAGGCGTACGAGGAGGCGGGCCGCATCATCCGCGCCTACTTCTGGGACCCGGGGATGTGCGGCATCGACTGGGACGCCGTACTCGGCCAGTACCGTCCGCTCCTCGAACGCGTCGCGTCCCCCGACGAGTTCGCCGATCTGCTGCGCGAGGTCCTCGGCGAACTCGGCACCTCCCACGCCTACGTCACCGCCGCCCGCCGCAACGAGGGTCCCCCGCACTACCAGCGCCCCATGGGCCTGCTCGGCGCCAACTTCGCCTGCCGGGACGGCGAGTGGACGGTGCTGCGCATCCTGCCCGGCGAGTCCTCCGACTCCAAAGCCCGCTCCCCGCTGGCCGGTACCGGTATCCGCGAGGGCGCCGTCCTCACCCATGTCGACGGCCGCCCCGTCGACCCGGTCGCCGGCCCCGGCCCGCTGCTCGCCGGGGCGGGCGGTACCACCGTCGAGCTGACCTTCCGCCCGGCGGGCGGCGGCCGGCCCCGGCGCGTCGCCGTCGTCCCGCTCGTCAACGACCGGCCATTGCGCTACCAGGACTGGGTCGCCAAACGCCGCGCGGTCGTCGCCGAGTTGAGCGGTGGCCGCTGCGGATACCTGCACATCCCCGACCTGGGCGGCTCCGGCTGGGCGCAGTTCAACCGCGATCTGCGGCTGGAGGTGTCGCGGCCCTCGCTCATCGTCGACGTACGCGGCAACGCGGGCGGCAACATCAGCGAACTGGTCCTGGAGAAGCTGACCCGCACCATCCTCGGCTGGGACCTGACCCGGGACGCGCAGCCCGTGTCGTACGCCTCCAACGCCCCGCGCGGACCGATCGTCGCGCTCGCCGACGAGGCGACCTCCTCCGACGGCGACATGATCACCGCCGCCTTCAAACTCCTGGACCTGGGGCCGGTCGTGGGGCAGCGGACCTGGGGCGGCGTCGTCGGCATGACCGGCCGGCAGACCCTCGTGGACGGCACGGTCATCACGGTGCCGATGAACGCGGCCTGGTTCGACGCGTACGGCTGGTCCGTCGAGAACCACGGCGTGGCCCCCGACGTCCCCGCCCTGCGCACCCCCCTCGACTGGGCGGAAGGGCGGTACGCGCAGCTTGACGACGCGGTGAGCCTCGCCCTCGAACTCCTCGACCGCCACCCCGCCGCCGTCCCCCCGGACCTCTCCGCCGTACCCGACCGCACCCGCCCCCCGCTCCCGCCGCGCGACTGAACGGGCCTCCCGGGGAAGGGCGTTGATGTCCGCGCGGCGGGTCACAGCGCTGGGTTCCGCGTACCGGGTCCCGGCGTTGTACGTTTCCCGGGGTCCGTTCGTTCCCAGCGGACCGTTCGTTCCCAGCGGGCCGTTCCCGGCGGTCCGTTCGTTCCCGGCGGGCCGTTCGTTCCCGGCGGACCCGGCAGAGTGTTCGTACCCGGCGACCCGGCGGACCGTTCGTGCCCGCCGGGGCGGGCCGGCCGCGCACGCCGGAGGGCGGCTCCCGGAGCTGGTCTCCGGAAGCCGCCCTCCAGCCGGTACCGCAACCCGAGAGGTCAGCGGTCGTCAGTCACCGGTCACTTGTCGTCGTCGTGGCCGAACTTCTCGCGCGCCTCTTCAGCCGTGCCCTGCCCCTTCTCCCGGGCCTGGTCCTTGCCCTGCGAGCCGCGCTCGCTCGCCTGGTCCTTGGCCTGGTCCGCCTTCTGCTTGAGCTGCTCGGCCTTGTCCTGGAACTGGTCCTTGATACCCATGCGGGGTCACTCCTCCAGGGGGTGGGATACGGCCCCCACCAGGGACTGGGGGGCCTGAACCAGCCTGACACGCACCGGCAGGCGTCGCATTTCGATCACTCCGCGCGATCCACGGGGAGTGACCGGCCCCCTCACGGCCGAGCGGACCGCGCGCCCGCCTCCCGCCAAACCCGTACGGGAGGGGGCGCGCGGCCCCGGAGAGCACCGCTCAGCCCACGCCGGAGGCGCGCCGCGAACGGTCCTTCTCGTCGGCGGCGCCCCCTGCCCCGACCAGCCCCTTGCGCACCCCGGCCAGCCGGGGCCCGAAGCGCTCCATCTCGCGCCTGCCGACCGTCCCGATCAGCGCGGGAAGCACGCCGCGCACGGACTGCATGCCGCGCAGCCAGCCCTGCGCGTAGACGTGCGCGGAGCGCCGCTCGATGCCCGCGAGCAGCCGGTCGACGGCGGGACCCAGCGGGTACGTCTTGTTCGCCGGCCACGGCAGCCGCTGGCGCAGCTCCCGCATCACCTCGTCCTCGTCGGCGCCGCGCACCATGTCGGTGTCGGTCCAGCTCAGGTAGGCCACACCGACCTTCACACCGAGGTACCCGACCTCGGCGCGCAGACAGTGCGCGTACGCCTCCACCCCGGACTTCGAGGCGCAGTACGCGCTCATCATGGGTGCCGGGGTCACGGCGGCCAGCGAGGCGACCTGGAGCAGATAGCCGCGGCTCTCGGCGAGCACCGGCAGGAAGGCGCGCGCGGTGACCGCGGAGCCGATGAGGTTGACCTCGATCACCCGGCGCCAGGACTCCGCGTCGGAGTCGATGAACGGCCCGCCGCCCGCGACCCCGGCGTTGGCGACGACGACGTCGACCTTCCCGAACCGCTCCTTGACCTCGGCGGCGACCCGCGTCATCGCCTCCTGGTCGGTGACGTCCGCGTACCAGTACGCGCTGTCGCTGTGCAGCCGCCCCGACAACTCCTCCAGCGCCTCCGGCTCCAGCCCGACGAGGGCGACCCGCACACCGTGCGCGGACAGCTTGCGGGCGAGCAACTGCCCGACCCCGCGCGCCGCGCCCGTCACGACGGCGACCTGCCCGTCGAGCCGGTTCGCGACCCGCCGCCCGGTCCCGCGCTGCCCCGGCACCAGGCCGGCGGGGCGGCTGGCGCCGGCGGGGCCGGAGCCCCCGGTCGCGTCGTTGTCGTCTGTGGTCGTCATGCCTTCTCCTCGGTGAGCCGGGACGAACGAGTACGGCCTTCGGGCCGCGGCCCGGGGACGGTCTCCACTCCGGCCTCGGAGCCGGGAAGGGCCTCGGAGCCGGGGGCGGCCTCGGTGCCGGGAACAGCCGCGGGTCCCGGGCCGGCCTCGGAGCCGAGCGGCAGATGGTCCGCGACGAGTTCCCTGATCAGCCCGGTCACGGCGGCGGGCCCCTCGATCGGCGTCATGTGGCCGAGGCCCGGCAGCTCCGTCAGGCCGAGCGACCGCGGCAGGGCCCCGGTCAGGGCCCGCGCGTGGACGGCCGGGGTCAGCTTGTCGGCGGTCCCGACGAGGACGGCCGTGGGCGCCTCGACGAGCCGTACCCCCTCCTCCGCGTCGAACGTCTCCAGCACCCGCGACCAGCCGAAACGCACCGGAGGGGGACAGGCGTGCACGATCCGCGCACACGCGTCCACCTGCTCCGGGGTGGCGCCCGGCCCCATCACCCCGTACTTCAGGACCCGCTTGCCGAGCGGCGTCACCGGGCCGAGCGGGGCCCGCGCCCCGAGGATCGCCCCGGTCAGCCGGGTCCGTAGGGGGCTCGCGGGCAGCGGCAGCACCGTGGACTCGGCGACGAGCCGCGAAGGACCGGTGGAACACAGCAGCACGGCGCCCGCGTGCTCCCGGAAAGCGGGCCGGTCCGCCGCCGCCATGAACGTCATACCGCCCATCGAGTGCCCGGCCAGCACCGCCTTCTCGCCGGGCTCCAGCGTCGCGTCGAGCACCGCTTCGAGATCGTCGGCGAGCGCCTTCGCGCTGTAGCCGAGCGGGCCCAGCGGCGCCGGGGTACGTCCGTGACCGCGCTGGTCGTAGGCGATGACCCGGTGATCGGGCGCGAGAGCCCGGATCTGCGCCGCCCAGAAGGCCACCGAGCAGGTCCAGCCGTGCGCGAGCACCACGGCGGGCGCCCCGGCGGGCCCGAACACCTCGACGTGCACGGGCGATCCGTCCGCCGAGGTGACGGTCAGCTCCCGCGGCGCGACCGGCGGCGCGTACGTACCACGCGTGGTGTGCCCGTACCTGCTCATGCCGCGGCCCCTTCCCGGTCGGCCTCTGCCCCGGCCGCCGCCCGCGCCGCGGCTCCACTGTGCCCCCGGGGCGGCCGCAGCACCTCGTACTCGAAGAGATTCACCCGCCGGGTCGCCGACCGGAACTCCGTCGTGGTCCCCGGCCAGATGGTCGTGTTCCTCCCCGAGGAGTCGAGATACCAGCTGGTGCATCCCCCGGTGCTCCACACCGTGCGCTTCATCCTTTCCTGCACCCGGTGGTTCCACGCGTCCACGGCCGGCTTGCGCGCGTCGAGCGCGGACCCGGGCCCGAGCACGTCCAACTGCCGCAGGTAGTCCGCCATGTAGTTGAGCTGCGCCTCGATCATCAGGATCATCGAGGAGTTCCCGAGGCCCGTGTTCGGCCCGATGATGGTCATCCAGTTCGGGAACCCGGCGGCCGTCGCCCCGCGCAGGGAGGCCATCCCGTCCTTCCAGCTCTCGGCGAGCGTGTGCCCTTCGGCGCCCACGACCCGCTCGGCGATCGGCATGTCGGTGACGTGGAAGCCGGTGCCGAAGACGATCGCGTCGGCCTCGGTCTCCGTCCCGTCCGCCGCGACCAGGGTGCTCCCGCGCACCTCGCTGAGCCCGGAGGCGACGAGATCCACGTTGTCCTTGGCCAGCGCCGGATAGTACGTGCTCGACAACAGGATGCGCTTGCAGCCGATCCGGTACGAGGGCGTCAACTTGGCTCGCAGTACGGGGTCCTTGATGGAACGCCTGATGTTCGCCTTCGCGAGGTTCTCGACCAGCCCCAGCTCGTCGGGCCGCTTCGTGAACGCCTGCACCTGCAGTTCCCTGATGCCCCACAGGACCCGCCGCCGCGCCTCCGTCGTGAACGGCAGCCTGCGGTGCAGCCACTTCTCCGTCGCGGACACCTCGCGGTCCATACGCGGCATGACCCATGCCGGGGTGCGCTGGAACAGGGTCAGCCGCTCGACCTCGGGCTGGATCGAGGGGACGATCTGGATGGCCGAGGCCCCCGTCCCGATCATCGCGACCCGCTTGCCCCGCAGTTCGTACCCGTGGTCCCAACGGGCCGAGTGGAAGACCTTGCCGGGGAACGTGTCGAGCCCCGGGATGTCGGGGATCTTCGGGTCGGACAGCGGCCCGGTCGCCGAGACCACCAGATCGGCGGTCCAGCGCCCCGACGCCGTGTCCAGCTCCCACCGCATCCGCTGCCCGTCCCAGCGCATCATCCGCACCTCGCTGTTGGTGCGGATGTGCGGCCGCAGCCCGAAGGTGTCGACGACCCGCTCCAGGTAGGCCCGGATGTGCGGCTGCCCGGAGAAGGTACGGGGCCACTCGGCGCTCGGCGCGAACGAGAAGGAGTACAGGTGCGAGGGCACGTCACAGGCGCAGCCCGGATACGTGTTGTCCCGCCAGGTACCGCCGACCGACCCGGCCCGTTCCAGTACGACGAAGTCCGTGACCCCCTCGCGCCGCAACCGCACCGCCGCCCCGATCCCCCCGAACCCGGACCCGACCACCGCGACCCGCACATGCCGCACGGCCCCACCCGGAACCCGCCGGGCCTGCCCGGCCTGTCCGACGTGCCTGACGTGCCCGACCTGCCCGGACTGCCCAACCTGCCCGGACTGACGGGCCGCGTCACCCCTGCCACCTTGTGCGTCCTGTGCGTCGTGTGCGGCCTGTGCGTCCTGTGCGCCGGGAGGGTTCTGTGTTTCGCGCGTGTCTTGCGCGTCTTGGGTGTCTTGCGTGTCTGGCATTTCGTGTGTTTCCTGCGTGTCGTGCGTTTCCTGCCGGCGGCCCCGCGCGTTCCTCACAGTGCCCCTGTCCCTCGCGGTGTCCAAGTCGCTCGCGGTGTCCATGTTCTCCGTCATAGAGCCGCCTCCCACACCTCTCCAGACGACGTTGCCAGCAATCACTGGCACGATGGGGAGCGTAGAGCAGTCCCGTACCCATGGGTAGAGGTCGCGCAAGAAGAGTTACCGCCGGTACGACATAGGCTGCGCCCGGGAGTTCACAGTACGGAGGGGCAAAGGGCCGGACGGGGAGCGAAGGCTCGTGGCAAGACGGAGAACCAGCACCGTGACGGGGCCGGGACGGCGCTGTGACGGCCTCGTAACGCTGGGCGTTCGAACACAGGCGACGCACGGCCCACGCCTTCACCCCCGGCACCGGGCGGCCCCGCTGAAGCCCACCGCGAACACGACGACAGCACACGCACGACAGCAGGCATGGCGGGCGGTACGACGGGGGGACAGCCCACGGCGGCCGACCGGACGCAGAGCGGCCCCGGCCCCTGACCGGACCCGGACCGGGCTCTGACCCGGCTCCGGGCAGACGTCGGACACCGGTCGGGCTCGGCGACCAGGGCGCGGCCCGGAACAAACGGCAGAGGTGAGGAAAGAGATGACGCGAAGGAGCGACTCGAAGCCGCCCAGGGGCCGCGAACCGCACGACGCCCCCGGCGGCCCGAAGGCACCGGAAGCACGTCCCGCACAGGGGAACGCCCCAACCCCCGCGCCCGAGCCGGACTCTCCTCCAGACCGAGCCGTGAACACGGGATACGCCGACAACCGCCAGAGGGCAGGCACAGATCCCGGGCCCCGGTCAGGAAGAGTGGCGTCCGGTGCCCCTGCCCGGACGGCGCCTTCGCAGGCCATCACGCGCGCTGGAACGGCGGCGACAACCCTGCCCCGCGCGGGGACGGCACCCGGGACGGGAAAGGTGCCCAGGCCGGACAGTTCGGGCCGCCGAACCAGTGAGGAGCCCACGGTGGACGACGAAGGCGGCGTGGCAAGCGCCGGAAGGAAACCGGACGGAGGAACGGGAGCGAAGACAGGCAGACAGACAGGGGCGAAGGACATGCGCGGGACGGAAGGCCGGAAGGGCAGGGCCGAGGCGGACACCCGAAGCTCCAAGTCCGGCACGCTGAACGGACGTTCAGGGGGCGGAGTGGCCCGACAAGAGGTTCGAGGCGGGAACGAGGCCGGCAACCACGGCCGGAGTGAAACCGCGATGCGAGGGGAGACCGGGTCCGCAGTTCGAGGCGGTCTGGAAGCCGAGCACGGCGGGGCCGGCCCCGAACACGGAACCGCAGCCGCAGCCGGGCTCGGGACTGGGGCTGGGGCCGGGGCCGGGGCCGGGGCTGAAGCCAGGCACGGAACCAGGGCTGAAGCCAAGCACGGAAACGAAGCCGCAGTCGGGCACGGAACCGGGGACGAAGCCAGGCACGAAAACGAAATCGCACCCGCAGCCGCAGCCGCAGCCGGGCACGGAACGGGGGGCGAAGCCGACCCGCTGCCCGACACCACTGTGCCGCGTACTTCCTCGGGGGGCTCCCCCCTCCCCTCCCTCCCCACCCCTCCCCGCGAGTACCGCACGACGGAGTTGGCCGCGGCGGCCGGTATCACGGTCCGGACCCTGCGCTTCTACCGTGAGCGCAAGCTCCTCCCACCGCCGCGCCGTGAGGGGAGGATCGCCTGGTACGACGACCATCACCTGTCACGGCTGCGCACTGTCTCCGCTCTCCTGGAGCGCGGTCACACTCTCAACGGCATAGCTGAACTGGCCGAGGCGTTCGAGCACGGTCGCGATGTCGCCGAAGTCCTCGGCCTGGGCGCCCCGTCCGAGGAGACCCCCGTCCGCCTGTCTCCGGAGGAGTTGGCCGACCACTTCGCCGGTGAGGTCACCCCGGAGAACCTGGCGACCGCCCTGGACCTCGGCTATCTCGCGGTGGACGGTGACGAGATCGTCCACATCAGCCGCCGTCTGCTGGACGTCTCGGCCACCCTGGTCCGTGAGGGCGTGCCGCTGGCCACGGTCCTGGAGGCCGGCCGCCAGGTCCGCGTCCACGCGGAGGCTCTGGCCGACCTGTTCCTCGAGACGCTGCGCCCCCACACCCCTCCCGCGGACCCGGGCAAGCTCAGGCCCCTCGCCAAAGCCGTCGTCGAGGCCGAGCTCTCGATGGCACTGGACCGTCGCCTCGCTCCGCTCCTCCAGGAGAAGGACGAGAGCATGAGCCAGGCCGACTCCGCCCCGAGGACTCCGAAGCCCGAACCCGAATAAGTGCCGCCGCGTGCCGCCTGCCGCCTCCAGCCCGCCCCACCTCCTTCTCCGCCCGTCACCTCGCGGCCGGCCCGACGCCCTGCGTCCGCACCCACCCCCAAGGCTCAAGCCCGCGCTCGCGCTCCGTGCCCCGTGCCCGACTAGGAAACGACATCTCCGGTCGTCCGCTCCATACAGATCAGTTGCTCCCGTTCGTCCCAGGACTCGACAACTGCGAAGCCGAGCCTCTCGTAGAGGGCGACCGCCCCGGCCCGCCACTGCCACACCGACAGCCGCACCGTGCCCGCGCCCGCGTCGGCGCAGGTGGCGAGCCCGGCTTCGATCAGTCGTGTGGCGATGCCTTGGCCGCGCAGCGACGGCTCGGTCCACAGCCGCTTGATCTCCGAGCGCCCTCCGACCGGGGCGGTCGCCACCAGGCAGCCGACGGGCCGGCCACCGGTGGACGCCACCAGCACGGTGTCCCGCTCGAACGCCTTCTCCGGGCCGAGCACTTCCCGTCTGTACCGTTCGGGCAGTCCGTCGGCATCGCTCACCTCGGCGCCCTTCTCCGTCTCCGTCCGCAGGTGGTAGGCGAGCAACAGCGCGGCCGGTCCCTCCTGCGCGCGACCGCCCTCCCCGGGCCACCGTCCGACGACGACCTCGCCGTCCTCGTGGTGTCCTGCCGCGTCCGCGAGATCCGCCGTCACCTCATTCGCCTCCCCCGGGCGCCTCGTACACCACGGTCACCGGCGCGTGGTCGCTCCATCGCTGGTCGTGCGTGGCCGCCCGCTCGACGTACGCCTTGAGTGCGCGGCCGGCGAGCCCCCGGGTGGCCATGTGGTAGTCGATCCGCCACCCGGAGTCGTTGTCGAAGGCCCGGCCCCGGTAGGACCACCAGGAGTACGGCCCTTCCTCTCCCGGATGCTGCTGCCGGAAGACGTCCTCGTAACCGCCGTCCGCCGGGTCGAGGACGCGGGAGAGCCATGCGCGCTCCTCCGGCAGGAAGCCGGAGTTCTTGCGGTTGCCGCGCCAGTTCTTGAGGTCGGCCTCCTGGTGCGCGATGTTCCAGTCGCCGCACACGAGGACCTCGCGCCCCTCGGCGGCCGACTTCTCGCGCAGTTCCTTGAGGTACTCCATGAACTCGGTCATGAAGCGGTACTTCTCGTCCTGTCTCTCCGTGCCGACCTCACCGGAGGGCAGGTAGAGGCTGGCCACGGTCACGCCGGGCAGTTCCGCCTCCACGTACCGGCCGCTGTCGTCGAACTCGGCGCTGCCGAAGCCGGTCCGCAGCCGGTCGGGCTCCCGTCTGCTGTACAGCGAGACGCCCGCCCTGCCCTTGGCGGCGGCGGGCGCGTGCACCGCGAACCAGCCGTCGGGCCTGGCGACCTCGACCGGGAGCTGGCCGGGTTCGGCGCGCACCTCCTGAAGGCACACGACGTCGGCGGAGGTGTCGGCCAGCCATTCCACGAAACCCTTTTTGGCCGCCGCCCTCAGCCCGTTTACATTGACGGTGGTCACAGTCAGCAAAGCGCTCCCCTCCCTCTCTCAGAGGTGCCGTCACCCGACGCCGAGGCCGCCGTGCGCGGATCGGTCGTCGTGATGAGCACGATCGAAACTCTAGGGCAGGGGCGTCCGGAGTCGTCCGTAGTTATCCACAGATGTGGACAGTTGTACGATTATCGGCATGCAGATTCGCCGGGTCGCCTACGACCACCCCGACGCCGTCAAGCTCAACGATCAGGTACAGCTCGAATACGCCGAGCGGTACGGCGACGAGGGCGACATCACACCGCTCGACGCGACCATGTTCGCCCCGCCGCGCGGCCTGTACCTGCTCGCGTACGACGAGCAGGACTGTCCGGTCGCCACGGGTGGCTGGCGCGCGCAGGACGCGAACGACGAGGGCTACGCGGACGGCGACGCCGAGCTGAAGCGCATGTACGTGGTCCGCGAGGCCCGGGGGCTCGGGCTCGCGCGCCGCATCCTCGGCCTCCTGGAGGAGGACGCCCGCGCGGCCGGGCGGACGCGCATGGTCCTGGAGACCGGGACGGCGCAGCCCGAAGCGGTCGCCCTCTACCTCTCCAGCGGCTACAGCCCGGCAACGGCGAAGTTCGGCCTGTACCGCACCATGGACTCCAGCCTCTGCTACACGAAGCCCCTGACCACCCGCTGACGCACCGGCCGCAGACGACGAGCCCCACCCGTCGCCCGGCGGTCGGCCCTCGTCTCCCGGGGAGCGCGGCGGCGATCAGCACCCCGGTCCCGCCCACGTCCCACCCACCGGAGCCCGCACCAAAACCCGGGCCCGAGCCTGAACCGGCCCCCAGCCGGAGCCCCGCCCCGAGCCGGAACCCGGCCCGAGCCGGCCCGGCCCCGAGCCCGTCCCACAACCTCAGCGCGGACCGGGGCCCGGCTCCGCACCGCCAGGCGGTGCCGCCCAGAAACTCAGCCCCGACATGTCGCGGCCCTGAACGACGGCCCCGTTCACCGTTCCGCTGACCGAGTTGTGCACGTCGCCCGCGCCGGTCCCCGCGCCGGCGCCTCGCGGGGCCAGTTCGTCGAGCAGGGCCCGCAACTCGTCGGCCGCCTCCGGACGGTCCCGCAGAACCCGGCGGAAGCGGGCCCGCAGAGCGGCCTGCACATCGGCCGCCGCCTCCTCGTCGCCCTGCTCACGCGCCTCGGCCAGTTCCGTGCGGGACAGCTCCAGCTCCGCCCCCGCCGCGTCCTCGTCGCCCCCGCGCCCGAAGAAGCGCGCGGCCCGGTCCCGTACCTGGCCCCAGCCCTCCGACACCATGAGCCCGACCAGGGTCGTCGCCCCGCTCGCGGCCAGCGCCCCGACATCCACCGCCAACGCCCTCCCCGTACCGGCCGAGTACGGCCCCTCGCATCGTTCCGAGGCCGCGTATGGGACTCACCGTAGGCCCCGTGACCTCCCGCACACAGGGAGAAACGGCGCACGTGTCCGAGAAGAGTCGCCCCCAACCCGCAGCAGACGAACACCTGACAGCGGGTCAGCGGGTCAGCGGCACCACGCCTGTAGAGGCGGCCGGCCGACCCCGGAAACGACGAAGATCCCGTCCGGTCTTCCGACCGGACGGGATCTTCTGACGCCCACGGGAGCTACCCGCGAACTGTCGTTTGTGGACCTGTGGGGATTTGAACCCCAGACCCCCTCGATGCGAACGAGGTGCGCTACCAGACTGCGCCACAGGCCCTTGCGACGAGTGAAACTCTAGCACCCCGAACGGGGTGCTCGGTAATCCGTTCCCCGCTGGTCAGGGGAGCGGACTCCCGGGCCTCACTCGTTGGCGGCCCGCGGGTGGTCGCCCTCCTCGTACTGGTCGAAGAGCGGCGTCCTGGTGCGGCCCTTCGAGCGGCGGTGCGGGCCCTTGCGGGACGCGGGGGCCTCCTGGCCGTCGGGGCCCGGACGGGCCGCGGGCGGTTCCTGGTCCGCGCGCTCCCGGTCCGCGGCACCGGTCCCGGAGTCCGTGGCGCGGGCGTCCGGGGCAGCGGTCCTGGACGGTTCCGCGGTTCCGGAGCGCGCGGAGGACCACACGTCGGGCGCCCCGAGGTCGACGTCCTGCGTGGCGCGGGGCGCGACCGGCGCCGTCACGTAGGTGGGCAGCGGTACGGGCACGGGGTCCCAGCCCGCCCCTCGCGGATGCCGCTGGCGCTCCCTCTGCTGGTCGACCCATTCGGCGTGATCGGTCTGCTCCACGAGGGCGCGCCGGCCGGCCGCGAGCGCCGACATCTGCGAGTCCTCCTCGGCGGCCGGCTCGGTGACCGCGGCGCCGTGGTCCCGGGCGGCCCGGTCCCGGGCGGCAGCACGGTGCCGGGCGTCGTGGCCGCCCGTGTACGCGTCCTCGTCGAGGTCGCGGTACTCCTGGGTGGGTTCGTCGGCGGACTGGTCGGCGCGCCGGGAGCGTCCCGCCTGCGGAGACCGCCTGCGGGCCCCCTGCTCGCGCAGCCGCTGCGCCGCCATCTCGGCCCTGCGGCGGTCCATCGTGTACGCGAAGCGGTGCCGCTCCTGCCCCCGCAGATAGACGATGTACGCGCTCAGCAGCAGCGCGGGGGCGGCCGGTGCCCACAGGAAGGCCAGGCCGAAGACGGCGGCCGTGACGGCGCCCAGCGTGAAGAGGAGGAAGAGGAGGGCCGTCGTGCGGCGCCTGCGGGCCAGGACCTTGGAGCGCCGGGCCCGCGCCAGGGACTCGGGGGTTTCCGCTTCGCTCTCCGTCGTCCGCGGCCGGTGCTCCGGGGCCCGTACGCGTTCCTCGCCGGCACCCTCCGGAGCCTCGTGCCTCTCGCGGGCGTCCCGCGGCTGCCCGGGGCGGGCCTCGTGCCGGGCCTGCGGGGCCGACGGGGCGGGAGCGGGGGGCGGCGAGGGAGGGCGCCCCTGCGCGCCGTGCGCCTCGGGGGCGACCGACGGAGGGCGCGCCGCGGTGGCCGTCCTGAACACGGCGAAGGACCGGACGTCGACCGAGTCGGTCGGCTCCGGCTCGTCGCCCGGCTCCTCGTCGGAGCGCTCCTGGAGACCCTTGGCGTAGCGACGCTCCATTCCCGCGCGTCCGGACAGGAGCCGGATGGCGGTACTGAAGCGCTCCGTCGGTCGAGCCTCGTTCAGCTCGTCCTGCCTACGGAGCCACATCGGCACCAGATAGGCGGCCCAGGCCCCGACGATGACTGCGTAAATGAGGCCACTGCTGCTCACGCCTCACACCGTAGAGGGCTTTTCGCCGGGCGATCCGCCAATTGAGTCGGTGTGTCGCACGAATCGACTGATATCAATGACCTTTTTTGCGACTGATCTGATCAACGGTGGGCCGTAAAGGGTATTTACCGACCAGATGACCCCTTTAATTCGAATGTTTATTCGAATTAAAGGGGTCATCTGACGTTCTGCCTGGTCAGGCGGTATTTCTGCGTTCCTGTCGGCGGCGCCGCCACCGGCTGAGCAGTCCGTCCGGGACTTCTTCCGCGGTGAGCGCGTACACGAGGTGGTCGCGCCAGCCGCCGTCGATGTGCAGGTACCTCGGGCGCAGCCCCTCCTCGCGAAAGCCGAGTTTCTCGACCACTCGCCGGCTCGGCCCGTTCTCGGGGCGGATGCACACCTCCACGCGGTGCAGCCCCACCGTGCGGAAGCAGTGGTCCGTCGCCATAGCCACCGCCGTGGGCATGACGCCGCGTCCGGCCACCGCCTCGTCCACCCAGTAGCCGACGTGCCCCGAGCACATGGAGCCCCACGTGATGCCCGCCACGGTCAACTGCCCGACGAGACGCCCCTCGTACTCGATGACGAACGGCAGCATCCGCCCGGCGTTCGCCTCCGACCTCAGGTGGCGGACCATCTGACGGTAGGTCGGGCGCTGGACGACCGGTCCGGAGGGCGTGGGCGGCGGGATGGTCGCCTCCCAGGGGCGCAGCCAGTCCCGGTTGCGCCGGTTCACCTCCCGCCACGCCTTCTGGTCGCGCTGCCTTATCGGGCGCAGCGTGACGGGGCCCTCCGCCAGGGTCACCGGCCAGGGTGAGGCGTACGCGTTCAGCTCGGGCTCCCTGCGGTGTCGGCGGAAGGGGAGGGTCCGGGGCCCGCCCGGTGGTCGCCGCCGTGGATCTGGTCGACGGCGTGGCGCAGCACCCGTTCCAGGACGGTCAGTCCGTCGCGTACGCCCCCGGTGGAGCCGGGGAGGTTCACGACGAGGGTGGTGCCGGCGACGCCCGCCAGTCCGCGTGACAGGGCGGCCGTGGGCACCTTGGGCAGGCCCTGTGCCCTGATGGCCTCGGCGAGGCCGGGGATTTCGCGGTCCAGGACCCCGCGGGTGGCCTCGGGGGTCAGGTCGGTGGGCGAGAGCCCGGTGCCGCCCGTGGTGACGATCACGTCGTAGCCGGCCGCGATCCCGGCGCGCAGCGCCGCCTCGACCGGGTCGCCGTCGGGGACGATCCGGGGTCCCTCGGTCGCGAACCCCCAGCGGGTCAGGGCCTCCGTGATGAGGGAGCCGCCGCGGTCGGGGTAGACCCCCGCGGAGGCGCGGTTCGAAGCGGTTACCACGAGGGCGCGGTAGGGCGTGGGCGCCTCCTCGTCCGCCCCCGTACCGCGCGCGCGGGGGGCGGGGCCGCCCGGGGCCGGTTCGGGGGTGCCGGGACCCGGCGGGGCGTCCGGCCCCGGCCCGGCGTCCGGCCCCGGCTCGGCGTCGGGGCGCCGCCAGTCCCCGGACTTGCCGCCGGTCTTGGTCTCGACGCGGATGTCCGTGAGGGTCGCCGCCTTGTCGACGGCCTTGACCATGTCCACGACCGTGAGCGCGGCGACGGAGACCGCGGTGAGCGCCTCCATCTCGACGCCCGTCCGGTCCGTCGTGCGCACGGTCGCGGTGATCTCCACGGCGTCGTCGGCGACGACGAGGTCGAGGGTCACTCCGGAGAGGGCGAGCGGGTGGCACAGGGGGACGAGGTCGGGGGTGCGTTTGGCGCCCATGATGCCCGCGATCCGTGCCGTGGCCAGGGCGTCGCCCTTGGGGACGCCCGCTCCGCGGAGCAGTTCCACGACCTGGGGGCTGACGAGGACGCGGCCGGTGGCGGTGGCCGTGCGGGCCGTCACGTCCTTGCGGGTCACGTCGACCATGCGGGCCGCTCCGGCCGCGTCGAGGTGGGTGAGCCCGGTCGGCCCGGGGCGGGAGGGGTCGTGGTCTCCGGCAGGTCCGGGGGTGCCGTCCCCCGGGTGCTTCGCGGTCATCTGGCTTGGGTGCTCCCGGTCCTGGCCGTGTGGCGTCCCGCACGGGCCTGTGTGGGCAGACACGCTACCCGCCCGGGAGCGGGGAGCGTCCGGCAGGACGGACCGCCCGCGGGTCGGCCGGCGCGGGCGCCCGGTCCCCGTACCGCCCCGCGGCGACCGGGGCGGGCTCCGTCCCGGGCGCCGTCCCGCGGCGACCGGGGTGGGCTCCGTCCCGGTCTTCGCTCAGCCGAGCGGGATGACGTCCACCTCGGTGCCGGGTTCGAGGGAAGTGGTGTCCTCGGGGACGACGATCAGCGCGTCGGCGCGGGCGAGCGCGGCCACCAGATGGGAGCCGGCGCCGCCGACGGGTACGACGGTGCCGTCACGGTAGGCGCCGCGCAGGTACTGCCGGCGGCCGTCCGGAGAGGTGAGCGCCTTGTCCGTGCTGAGACGGGCGCGGACGGTGGGGCGGTGCGGGTCCGTCAGTCCGGCGAGGGCGCGGATCGCGGGGCGGACGAACAGCTCGAAGGAGACGTAGGCGGAGACGGGGTTGCCGGGCAGGGCGAGTACGGGGGTGCGCTCGCGCCCGATCGTGCCGAAGCCCTGGGGTTTGCCGGGCTGCATGGCCAGAGTACGGAAGTCGACACCGGTGGCCCCCGGCGCGGCGGGTACGGCGGCCTCGTCGGCCGCCTCCGACCGGCCCGGTTCCTCAGCGGTCGCGTCCCCCGGGTCGTCCACGGCCGGGTCCTCGCCGGTCCAGCCGGAGAGGGCTTCCTTGACGACGTCGTAGGCGCCGACGCTCACCCCGCCCGAGGTCACGATCAGGTCGGCGCGGATCAGCTGGTCCTCGACGGTGGCGCGGAAGGTCTCCGCGTCGTCCCCGACGGCGCCGGCGCGGAAGGCGATCGCGCCCGCGTCCCGGGCGGCGGCGGTGAGGGCGAAGCTGTTGGAGTCGTGGATCTGGCCGGGTCCGAGTGGTTCACCGGGCTGGACCAGTTCGCTGCCGGTGGCGATGACGACGACGCGGGGGCGGGGCCGGACCCGGACGGTGCCGCGCCCGATGGCGGCGAGCAGGGCGAGCTGCGGAGGACCGAGGACGGTTCCGGCGTCCAGGGCGCGGTCGCCGGCCCGGACGTCGCTGCCGGCTTCGCGGACGTGGGCGCGGGCGGTGGCCGGGCAGAAGACCCTGACCTGTCCGCCCGCGCCCTCGGGGGCCGCGCTGTGCGGGGTCATGCGGTCGGCGGGGCCGCCCCCGGTGCCGCCGTCGGTCCACTCGACGGGGACGACCGCGTCCGCGCCCTCGGGCAGCGCGGCGCCCGTCATGATGCGTACGGCCTGGCCCTGGCCGACGGTGGGGGGCGCGGGCAGCCCGGCGGCGGCGTCACCGACGACGGTGAGGGTGGCGGGGGACTCCTCGCTCGCTCCGGTCACGTCGGCGGTGCGCACCGCGTAGCCGTCCATCGAGCTGTTGGGGAACGGGGGGAGGGAGAGCGGCACGGCGACGTCCTCGACGAGGACGCAGCCCTGGGCGTCGAGGAGCTGGAGTTCGATGGGCTCCAGGGGGCGCACCGTGGCCAGGATGTCGTCCAGGTGCTCCGAGACCGACCAGATGCGGGCGCGGACGGGCGCGGTCTTCGTCGTCGTGCTGCTCAAGGTGCTACATCTCCTCGGTGACGTAACTGCGGAGCCAGGTCCGGAAGTCGGGTCCCAGATCTTCACGTTCGCACGCGAGTCTGACAATGGCCCGCAGATAGTCGCCGCGGTCGCCGGTGTCGTAGCGGCGGCCGCGGAAGACGACGCCGTGCACGGGGCCGCCGACCTTCTCGTCCTCGGCGAGCTGCTGGAGGGCGTCGGTGAGCTGGATCTCGCCGCCGCGTCCGGGCTCGGTCTTGCGCAATATCTCGAAGACGTGCGGGTCCAGGATGTAGCGGCCGATGATGGCGTAGTTGCTGGGGGCGTCGGCGGCCTCGGGCTTCTCGACGAGGCCCGTGATGCGGACGACGTCGTCGCTGTCGGTGCTCTCGACGGCGGCGCTGCCGTAGAGGTGGATCTGTTCGGGCGCCACCTCCATGAGGGCGACGACGCTGCCGCCGGAGCGGGCCTGGACCTGGACCATGCGGGAGAGCAGGGCGTCACGCGGGTCGATCAGGTCGTCGCCGAGGAGGACGGCGAAGGGCTCGTCGCCGACGTGCGGGGCGGCGCACAGCACGGCGTGGCCGAGTCCGCGGGGATCACCCTGGCGGACGTAGTGCATGGCTGCCAGGTCGGAGGACTCCTGCACCTTGGCGAGCCGTTCGGCGTCGCCCTTGCGGGTGAGCGCCTCCTCCAGCTCGTAGTTGCGGTCGAAGTGGTCCTCCAGCGGGCGCTTGTTGCGTCCGGTGACCATCAGGACGTCCGAGAGACCAGCGGCCACGGCTTCCTCGACCACGTACTGGATCGCCGGCTTGTCGACGACCGGCAGCATCTCCTTGGGCGTGGCTTTCGTGGCGGGCAGGAAGCGGGTGCCCAGGCCGGCGGCGGGAATCACGGCCTTGCTGATTCCGGGATTGGCAGAAGTCATGGCGTAACGATAGCTATCACCTATGCCTGCGTTCGCACACGTGTGCAGCTCGTAGTCATATACGAAGTTTGCTCTTCAAGGAGGGTCTGTGACCACGGAGGAAGCGTCGTCCGGGGACGGCGCGCGGCACCGTCCCGGGGGCGGAGCCGACGCGAACACTGTCAAGCGCGCGTTGCGGCGAGGTCTCCTGACGGCGAGGAACAATCTGCCGGCGCGGGAGGTCGAGAAGGCGGGGGCCGCCCTGGCCGCCCGGACCGCGCGCCTGCCGGAACTCGCGCGGGCGCGGACCGTCGCCGCCTACGTGTCCGTCGGCGGGGAACCGGACACCGCGCCCTTGCTGGCCGCTCTGCGCGAGCGCGGCGTGCGGGTGCTGCTCCCCGTGCTGATGGACGACGACGACCTGGACTGGGGGGAGTACACGGGGGCGGGCTCGCTCGCCGCCGTACGGCGCGCGGGGCGGATGACCCTGTGGGAGCCGGCGGGGCCGCGGCTGGGCCCGGACACCGTGCGCGAGGCGGACGCCGTCCTGCTGCCCGGTCTCGCGGTCGACGGCACGGGGACGCGGCTGGGGCGCGGAGGCGGCTCCTACGACCGGGTACTGGCCCGGCTCGCGGCGGCCGGGACGAATCCGCCGCTCATCGTGCTGCTGTACGACCACGAGGTGGTGGAGGAGGTGCCCGCGCAGGCGCACGACCGCCCCGTGCACACGGTGGTGACCCCGTCGGGGGTGCGGCGCTTCGGCTGAGAACACCCCGCGCACGGCGGTGGGGCCGGGGCCGGCCCGGGGGGCGGGGCCCCCCCCCCGGGCCGGGGGGGGGGGCCGCGGGGGGGGCCCCGCGGGGGGGGGGGGCGCGCCGGGCCGGGCCCCGCGCGGTCG
>NZ_JBIAFO010000003.1:72539-365452 GCF_042869355.1 Streptomyces sp. NPDC007088 | reverse complement strand
GCGGCGGGGGCGGGGGCGGGCGGCCGGGGGGGGGGGGGGGGGGGGGGGGGGGGGGGGGGGGGGGCGCGCCCCCCCCCCCCGGGGGGGGGGGGCCGCCCCGCCCCCCCGGCCCCCCCCCCCCCCCCCCCCGTGCGCGCTGTCGCGGCCTCAGGGCTTGAGCACCAGGGTGTTCTCGGTCGCGCCCTTGACGGCCTTCTCGCTGTACGCCCAGGGGAGCGTCTCCCCGTCGGCCCACTTGTCGGTCTGGTCGGTGTAGTGCGCGCTGTAGGCGTGCCCGGAGGCGCCGGTGAGGTTGATCCAGCGGGACTTGTCGAGGTCGTCGAGGTTGACGATCATGCGCATCGACGGAACCCACACGACGCCGTAGCCGCCCGCCGCGTTCCAGCCCGTCGCGTTGACGGCCGCCTCGCCGCCGCCGAGCTTCCACGGTCCGCGGTTGAGCAGGTGCTGGAGGAACCCGGGGCCCTCCGTGCCGAGCGTCTGGTTCTTCAGCGTCAGCTCGTGCAGCCGGCCCCAGTTCCAGCTGTCGATGTCCTTGCCCAGCTTGGCCGTCAGCTCCCAGCGGGCGTCCTGCATGGCCCGGCCGAACAGGCCGTCGCGGGTGTTGATCTCCGGCTTGTTGCGGCTGCCGGGCACCTTCCACCAGTCGTTGTCCTGGTCCTTGAGGATCTGCCGCACGACCTCGAACCAGCGGTCGCCGCCGTCCGGCTGCGCCGTGTCGGCGTCCCGCTGTCCGCATTCGCGTACCCGCTGGTCCTCGTCCACGGGGCCCGTCGTGTTGACCGGTTCGACGTTGAGGCACTGCCCCTTGACGCGGACCTCCTTGGGCATCTTGTTGCCGAAGGCGAGCTTGAGGACGTTGCGCCACACCGCGTTGAAGTACGCGGCCGCCGCCGAGTCCGGCTCCTGCGTGTAGTCCCAGCCCTGGAGCAGGTTCTGCGCCTCGCGGACGTAGGGGTCCTTGACGTCGATCTTGAGGAGGTACGGCGTCAGCAGGCGGGCGATCTCGCTGCTGTTGTCCATCTGCATCGTGCGCATGTCGTCCGTGGAGATCTTCCCGCCGTCCTTGATCTTGGACTTGATCAGGTCGGTGATGCGCTCGCTGCGGGTGCCGTAGCCCCAGTCGGTCGTCAGCTGGTACGGGTACGCGTCCTGGTCGACGACGGCCTGGTTGGCGGTGACGATGTAGCCGCGCTCCGGGTTGTACTCCCAGGGCAGCTCGCTCTGCTTGATGTAGCCGGTCCACCGGTAGTCCGCGTCCCAGCCCGGCGCCGGGAGCGAACCGTCGTCGCCCTTGGGGCGGGTAGGGATGCGGCCGGGCGCCTGGTAGCCGATGTTGCCCGCGGTGTCGGCGTAGATCAGGTTCTGGGAGGGCACCTCGAACTGCGCCGCCGCCTTGCGGAACTCGCTGAAGTTCTCCGCCCTGTTCAGCGAGAACACGGCGTCCATGGAGTTGCCCGGGTCCAGCGCCGTCCAGCGCAGCGCGACTCCGTAGCCGTCGCCGCGGTCCGGCGCCACGTTGGCCACGGGCGCCCTCTTGCCGACCTTCGCGATCTCCTTGTCCCGGTCGGAGACGAGGGGCCCGTTGTTGGTCTCGCGGACCGTGATGACCTTGTCCGTGCCGCCCGCGACCTTGATGGTCTCCTTGCGGGTCTTGAACGGCAGGGTCTTCCCGTCGTACTGGTAGCCGTCCGAGGTGACCTTCTCCAGGTACAGGTCGGTGACGTCGGCGCCCAGGTTGGTCATGCCCCAGGAGATGTTCTGGTTGTGGCCGATGACCACGCCCGGCATCCCCGAGAACGTGTATCCCGTGACGTCGTACTGGCACTTCGCGGACACCGACCGGCAGTGCAGGCCCATCTGGTACCAGACGGACGGCAGCTGCGGGGACAGGTGCGGGTCGTTGGCCAGCAGCGGCTTGTTCGTGGTGGTGTGCGCGCCGGAGACGACCCAGGAGTTGGAACCGATGCCGTTGCCGTTGGGGCCGAACACCGCCGGGACCCGCTCCAGGGCGTCGGACAGGCCGGCGAGCTGACTGCTGATGCCCTGCGCGTCACTCTGACCGGTGGAGCCCTGGACACTCGTGCCCTGGCCCCCCTGCTCGCCGGAGCCGGTGGTTCCGGATTCCGTGGTGCCGGAGGGGTTCGAACCGTCGGTGTTCTCAGAACCGCCCGAACCGGCGGTCGCGCTCCCGTCACCCGCGACGCCCGAACCGGTGTCACCGCCGGAGGGGTCCGTGCCGGTGGAGCCGGGAGGCTCGGTGAGGCCGCCGGACTTCAGGTCGGGGTCGAACTCGCCGGTGGCCGGGTCGATCCCGCCGCCCTGGATGATCGGCTTGTTCTTGTCGTAGGGGTACTGCGGGTACAGCTGCTTGATCTGCTTGGCGCTCAGCCGGCTCGTCATCAGCGAGCGGTCGATCTCGTCCTGCATGTTGCCGCGCAGGTCCCAGGCCATCGCCTTGAGCCAGGCGACCGAGTCGACCGGCGACCACTTCTGCGGCTTGTAGTCGTTGGTGAAGCCCAGAGCGGCGTACTCCAGCGAGATGTCCTTGCCGTCCTTGCCGCTCAAGTAGGCGTTGACGCCCCGCGTGTACGCCTGGAGGTACTTCTTCGTCGAGGCGGAAAGCTTCTTGTCGTACTCCTGCCGCGCGACCCGCTGCCAGCCGAGCGTGCGCAGGAAGGCGTCGGTGTCGACCTGGCTGTCGCCGAACATCTCGGAGAGCCGGCCGGAGGTGGTGTGCCGGCGCACGTCCATCTCCCAGAAGCGGTCCTGGGCCTGGACGAAGCCCTGGGCCATGAACAGGTCCGCGTCGGAGTCCGCGTAGATCTGCGGGATGCCGTAGGAGTCACGGCGTACGTCGACGGGACCCGACAGCCCCTTCAGGGTGATGCTCCCCGTGGTCTGGGGGTACGAGGCACGGACCGTGCTCACACCCCAGTAGGAGCCGTAACCGATGCCCGCGATGACAGCCAGCACCAGGACGATCACGATGAGGCGGGCTCGACGCCCCTTCTTCTTGCCGGACTTATGACCGGAAGAGGCGGTTGTATTCGCGGGCATCGCTGTCCTTGCTGTCCTTCGAGCGGCCGAGCGGGCTGAGTCGTCCGGGCTGATTGTCACGGAACGCTGGAGCAACCATAGGCGCAGAGCCCGCAGCCCCCTGACGCGGACCGGCTCCTCCCGCCCTCCGGGGAGCGCTTCGGGACCGCTGCGCGCGGGGGCCGGGAAGAGAGGGCGGGGGAGCTTGTTGTCCCTTCCGTCACCCCTTCTCCGGTACATCGCGGTCGTTTCGCCACCCCGCCGCACCCGAGCGGCGGCCGGCCGGTGCGGCGGACGAGATCCACGAGAGGCATCAAGAAAGCGTTAACGATTAGGTAAGGTAACGAAGTAAACAGGTAGGGCGTCGATCCGCGGCGGCCTGTTCCACGCGGAAGGATTCGGCCCCTGACTGTCGACCACCTCAACCAGCTCCTGTTCGTCTCCGCGGTCGTCCTGCTCGTGGCCGTCGCCGCCGTGCGCGTCTCCTCGCGCAGCGGCCTGCCCAGCCTGCTCGTCTATCTCGGCATCGGCGTCGCGATGGGCACCGACGGCATCGGCGACGTGTCCTTCAACAACGTGCGGCTGACCCAGGTCATCGGCTACGCCGCGCTGGTGGTGATCCTGGCCGAGGGCGGTCTGGGCACCAAGTGGAAGGAGGCCAGACCCGCGCTGCCCGCCGCCGCCCTGATGTCGACCCTCGGCGTGGGCGTGAGCGTCGGGATAACGGCCGTGGGGGCGCACTACCTCGTGGGGCTGGAGTGGCGTCAGGCGCTCATCATCGGTGCCGTCGTCTCCTCCACCGACGCGGCCGCGGTCTTCTCGGTGCTGCGCAAGGTCCCGCTGCCGTCCCGGATCACCGGGGCGCTGGAGGCCGAGTCCGGCTTCAACGACGCCCCCGTCGTGATCCTGGTAGTGGCCTTCTCCACGGCGGGCCCGGTCGAGCACTGGTACGTACTGCTCGGCGAGATCGCCCTGGAGCTGGCGATCGGGGCGGCGGTCGGGCTCGCGGTCGGCTGGCTGGGGGCCTTCGGGCTGCGGCACGTCGCGCTCCCCGCCTCGGGCCTGTACCCGATCGCCGTGATGGCCATCGCGGTGACCGCCTACGCGGCCGGGGCCATGGCGCACGGCAGCGGGTTCCTCGCGGTGTACCTCGCCTCGATGGTGCTGGGCAACGCGCGGCTGCCGCACTGGCCCGCCACCCGGGGGTTCGCCGAGGGGCTGGGCTGGATAGCGCAGATCGGGATGTTCGTCCTGCTCGGCCTGCTGGTCACCCCGCACGAACTCGCCTCCGACATCGTGCCGGCGCTGGTCGTGGGACTCGTCCTGACGCTGGTCGCGCGGCCCCTTTCGGTCCTTCTGAGCCTGCTGCCGTTCCGGCGGCCCTGGCGCGAGCAGGCGCTCATGTCCTGGGCCGGCCTCCGCGGCGCGGTCCCCATCATCCTGGCCACGATCCCGATGGTGGCGGGGATCAAGGACAGCCGGCACATCTTCAACATCGTCTTCGTGCTCGTGGTCGTCTACACCCTCGTCCAGGGGCCGACGCTGCCGTGGCTCGCGAAGCTGCTGAAGCTGGGCAACCCCGCCGGGGCGGCCGATCTGGGCATCGAGTCCGCGCCGCTGGAGCGGCTGCGCGGCCACCTGCTGTCGGTGTCCGTGCCCGAGGAGTCCCGGATGCACGGCGTGGAGGTCAACGAACTGCGGATGCCGAAGGGCTCGGCGGTCACCCTCGTGGTGCGCGAGGGGGCGAGCTTCGTCCCCTCGCCGACGACGACGCTGCGGCGCGGCGACGAGCTGCTCGTCGTCGCGACCGACCCGGTGCGGGACGCCGCCGAGGCCCGGCTGCGGGCCGTCGCCCGGGGCGGGAAGCTCGCCGGATGGCTGCGGCTCCCGGAGGAGGGCGCCCCGCGCTCGTCCCTGCGCAAGATCCAGCCGGGCGGGCCGGCGTCCGCCCGTGCCGCGGGGCCCGCCTCCGCCCGCCCGGACAGCCGTAAGGACAGCCGTGCCCACGTCCGCGAGGCCGGGCCCCGCGAGCCGGACGCCCGGCCGGAGCCGGTGGGCGCGCCGGGGACGCCGGACAACGCCCCAGGGGTACCGGTGGAGGACGTCCTTCGGGGGACCGCGGATAGCGGAGGGGGCGCTTCCGCTTCGGGCTCCGCGTCCACGGACGGTGGTCCCCTGGAGGGCTCCTTGGACAGCTCGGTGCGGCGCATGGGCGCCGGCGGCGGGGCGTCCTCGCGCAGCGGTCTGGCGGCTCAGGTCCCGACCGTTCCCGAACGCCGCGACGGGGAGCGCGAGCCGCAGGCGCCGGTGGAGAGCGACGGGGAACGCGACCCGGCCTGAACCGGCATACGATGGGCGGGCAATGATCGACCAACTCTGCCTGACGCAGAGCTGGCGCGACCGTATGGCGGCTGTGACGCCCTTGCCGTGGGCGGACCGGCATCTACCGCAGTTCCGCGCAAGAGGACAGCTCTCGGCGCCCCTCAGGGGTGCTACCAGGCGGCAGAAAGGCTTGGGCCGTGGAATCCACGGTCACCTCCGCTTCGCCCGACGCCGGCGCGGACAACGGCTCCCGCCCCGGATACGGCTCCTTGCTCCGCACCCCCGGTGTCGCCGGTTTCCTGCTGTCGGGCTTCGCCGCCCGGCAGCCTTTCGGCATGCTGACCATGGCGCTCGTCGTCCTGGTCGAGCACACCACGGGTTCGTACGGCACCGCCGGTGCCGTGGCGGCGGTCACGGGTGTCTCCATGGCGGTGTTCGCCCCGCAGAGCGGCCGGCTCGCCGACCGCCTCGGCCAGCGCGCCGTACTGGTGCCCGGGGTGCTGCTGCACACGGCATCGGTCGCGGCCCTCACGACGCTGGCCCTGACCGGCGCCCCCCTGTGGTCGCTGTTCGTCCTGGCGGTGCCCACAGGCGCCTCGGTGCCGCAGATCGGGCCCATGGTGCGCTCGCGCTGGGCGGCCAGGCTCGGGAACTCACCGCTGCTGCCGACGGCGGCCGCCTTCGAGTCCGTCACCGACGAGTTCACCTTCGTGATCGGGCCGGTGCTCGCCACCGCCCTGTCCTCGGGCTGGCACCCGGCCGCCGGACTCGTCGCCGAGGGGGTCCTGACCCTCGTCGGAGGGCTGCTGTTCGCCGGTCAGCGCGCGGGCCGGCCCGCCGCCGGGACGCCCGGACCGGCCGTCGGCACGGACCGCCGCCCCGCCCCCGCGCGGCGGGTCTCCGCCCTGTCGGTCCCGGGCGTACGCGTGCTCGCGGCGGCGTTCGTCGGGATCGGCGTGGTGTTCGGCGGGATGCAGGTCTCGCTGACCGCCTTCGCGGAAGAGGCGGGTCATCCCGGGATCAACGGGCTGCTCTACGGGGTGTTCGCCTCGGGCAACATGATCGCGGGCGCCGCCGTGGGCGCGCTGGCCTGGAAGCGGCCCGCGCACCGGCGGCTGCTGACCGGCTACACGGCGCTCGCGCTGGCGGCCTCCACCCTGTGGACGATCCACTCCGTTCCGCTGTTCGCCGTGGTCGGCTTCGTGACCGGCTTGTGCATCGCCCCGTCCCTCATCACCGGGTACACGCTGATCGACACCCTGGTGCCGGCCTCGGCGCGTACGGAGGCGTTCACCTGGCTCACCGGCGCGGTCGCCCTGGGCCAGGCGGCGGCCGTGACGGTGTCCGGGAAACTCGCGGACGGGCACGGGGCGAGCGCCGGTTTCCTGGTCCCCGCGGCCGGGACGGTCCTCGCGCTGGCCATCCTCGTGGCCCTGCGTTCCCGCCTGGTGCCGGCCGCGTCGAGTCGTACCGTTGCACGTGGTATCGGTCACCGCGCGCCGTCAGCAGTGGACTGAAACCGCGGAATACGTCACTATGGATCGTCGTTAGCACTCATCGAGTAAGAGTGCCAGGAGGAAGCAAGTGCCGACGTACCAGTACCAGTGCACCGAGTGCGGCGAGGGCCTTGAGGCCGTCCAGAAGTTCACCGACGACTCGTTGACCGTGTGCCCCAATTGCGATGGCCGCCTGAAGAAGGTGTTCTCGGCCGTCGGCATCGTCTTCAAGGGCTCCGGCTTCTACCGCAACGACAGCCGCGGCGCGTCGAGCAGCAGCGCCCCCGCCGCCAAGTCGTCCGCGTCGGAGTCGTCGAGCACCTCGTCCTCCTCGTCCGAGAAGAAGTCGGAGTCGTCCTCGACGTCCTCCGCCTCCTCGGACACGAAGAAGAGCGCCTCCTCGTCCTCGGCGTCCACGGCGGGCTCCGCCGCCTGACCCCGCCTCCGTGTGCGCCCCGCCCTCTCCCGGGGGCGGGGCGCACACGTGTGTCCGGATAATGTGCCGCCATGCCCAACAACACACAGGCGCCGTCCGCGGAGATCGGGGTCATCGGCGGGTCCGGTCTCTACTCGTTCCTCGACCACGTCACCGAGGTGACGGTCGACACCCCCTACGGCGCCCCCAGCGACTCCCTGTTCCTGGGCGAGGTCGGCGGACGGCAGGTGGCCTTCCTGCCCCGGCACGGCCGTTCCCACCATCTGCCGCCGCACCGCATCAACTACCGGGCGAACCTGTGGGCGCTGCGCTCCGTCGGGGTGCGGCAGGTCCTCGGCCCGTGCGCGGTGGGCGGGCTGCGCCCCGAGTTCGGGCCGGGAACGCTGCTGGTCCCGGACCAGTTCGTCGACCGTACGAAGAGCCGCGCGCAGAGCTACTTCGACGGGGTGCCGCTGCCCGACGGGACGATCCCGAACGTCGTGCACGTCTCCCCCGCCGATCCCTACTGCCCCGCCGGACGGCGCGTGGCGATCGGGGCGGCCGGCCGGCACGGCTGGGAGGCGGTCGACGGCGGCACCCTCGTCGTGGTGGAGGGCCCCCGGTTCTCGACCCGCGCCGAATCGCGCTGGCACGCCGCTCAGGGCTGGTCGGTGGTCGGCATGACCGGGCATCCGGAGGCGGTCCTCGCGAGGGAACTGGAGCTGTGCTACACCTCGCTGACCCTGGTGACCGACCTCGACGCGGGCGCGGAGAGCGGTGAGGGCGTCTCGCACGACGAGGTGCTGAAGGTCTTCGCCGCGAACGTCGACCGGCTGCGGACGGTGCTCTTCGACGCGGTGGCCGCGCTCCCCGCCACCGAGGACCGCGACTGTCTGTGCGTGGGGGCCCTGGGCGGCCTCGCGCCGGGGATCGCGCTGCCGTAGCTGGTAGCGGGTAGCGGGTAGCGGGCCATTTCGCGGTGCCGGGGAGGGGGCTGCCGTCTTGGGAAGCGGTAGATAGGTAGGTAGGCAAGTAGGTAGGCGGGCGGGCGGTGGGCGGCGCGGAATTCCTCCTTCGAGTGAGGGGATTTTTCGCGAACAGTCGGTTGTCCACAGGTCTGAGCGGGTGGGGACGGATCGGGGCAGAGTGAGGGGCGTCCGTCGCGCGAATGCGGCGGAGTGGCCGCTTCCCCGGCCCGTCGCCCGGCGCGGCGCGGCTGCGGAATCTTTCGCGAAGGTCGGTGCCCCTCATGCCCGTGTCCTCCCCGCCCCTGGTCTCCCCCGTGGCTTCCTCCAGCCCCCCGCCTCCCCTTCTCCCGCCCCTCCCCGACGCGCCGCGTGCTCCTTCCGGGCATCGGCCCCTGTCTCCCGCGGGTGTCTTCCCCGAACCTCGCGTCCCGCTGCGGGAGGCGCCACCGACCGGGACGGTCCCCCAGTTCCCTCCCCTGAGGCCACGACGGAGCGGATGGGGCCGGGGGCGGCTCGGGCGGCACCGGGGAAGGCTGGCCGGGGGCTGTCTCGTCCTGGCGGCCGCCGCTGCCTCACTGGCCCCGCCCGGAGGCGGAGACACGCGCCCCGGCCCGCCCGGCCCGGCCGCGCGACAGCGGCCGGCGGTGACGTGGGTGACGACCGCGGTACGGATCGCGGAACCGGCGGCCCTGCGCCTGCTACGGCCGAGCGCGCGGGTCGACGTGATCGCGACCGCTCCGGGGGACACCGCCCGCCGTCCCCGGGTGGTCGCCTCGCGGGCCCGCGTGGTGGAGGTGCCGGGAGATGCCGCCGCGGACGTTTGGGGTGGGGCGGCGGAGGACAGGCGCTTGGGCGTAGCCGGTGGCGGGGCGGTCGTCGTTCTCTCGGTGCCCCGGGCTACGGCGGTGGCACTGGCGGGAGCGGCCGTGACGTCCTCGCTGGCGGTGGTCCTGTGCTGAGGGAACGCGCCCACGGCTTCGGCCCCATGCCGGCCCGAGCCGCGTCAAGTCCCTCGTACGAGGGAAGCGACTGGACACCGGCACGGACCCCTGCCGTAGGTTGCGGAGCTGTTTGCTCCTACCAACATCCGTACGCAGAAGGACTTCTGGGTGAGCGAGAACAGCAAGTCGAGCGTGTGGGAGGGCTTCAAAGCCTTCCTGATGCGTGGCAATGTCATCGATCTGGCGGTCGCGGTGGTCATCGGCGCCGCCTTCACCAACATCGTCAACGCGGTGGTGAAGGGGGTCATCAATCCGCTGGTCGGCGCGTTCGGCACCCAGGACCTGGACAAGTACAGCTCGTGCCTGAAGGCCCCGTGCACGACGAACTCGGCCGGCGAGACCGAGGGCATCCGCATCCTGTGGGGGACGGTCCTCAGCTCCACGCTGACCTTCCTGATCACGGCGGCGGTCGTGTACTTCCTGATGGTGCTGCCGATGTCGAAGTACCTGGCCCGGCAGGCGGAGCGCAGGGCGGCGAAGTACGGGGCGCCGGAGGAGGCGGTGGAGACCACCGAGCTGGACGTCCTGAAGGACATCCGGGACGAGCTGATGGCGCAGCGGGCCGCCCGCGAGGGCCGCGCCCCGGGACAGAACGGCCCGGGGGCCCTGGGCGATCCCTTCGGCGGGGCGACCCCCGGCGAGCGCGATCCCGGCGGCTCCTCCCCGAGCGACCCGAGCGACCCGGGACACGGCCCGGGAGGGCTCGGCAAGGGCTGACGCGGCGCGACCGCGGGCCGGCGCCCGGCGGGTCCGAGGCGCCGACCGGTCCGCCCGGAAGCCGCTGCGTACGGACGGCCTCACGAGTGCGTCCCGCCGGGCGGTGCCGGCGACGGTCTCAGATGTGGTGCGGGGGCTTCTCGTCGAGGAAGCGGGCCAGGTCCGCCGCCGAGGCGGTGGAAGGCGTGGGGCGCTCTCCCCAGCCCCGGTCGCTGTCGTCGGCCGAGCGTCCGGACAGGGGGTCGGCGAAGTCGAGGGCGGCCTTGGCCCGGCGTACCGCCTCCGCCGCGGCCTCGGGGCGGTCCGCCTCGGTCGGGGCGCCCGCCCCGGGGGCGTCCTCACCCGCCGAGGTGGCGCCCGTCGACGTGTGGCCCGTCTCCTCGGAGGCGGGCCGGGGGGCCGGGGCGTCCTGGGCGGATGCGGCGGGCTGCTGGCGGGGCGTGCTCATTCCTCCAGCGTACGTCCGCGCGGGGCGCGGGCGTCGCCCGTGGCGGCGCGAGCACCCGCCCGTAAGCCCGGCGAAGGCGCCCTGCGCGCCACTGGACTCACGGAGCGGGCAGCGCCCACGGACGGCAGAAGGGTGAGGGCACCCGCCACCGACCGCCTCTTCCCGGCGCCGAGCTCCGCCCCACCCCGTCCAGACCGTTCCCGGCCGACGGTGGAGAGGGGCCGAGTGGGGCTCAGGTGACAGGCGGGCGCACGGGAGTCGCGGGCCCCCGGCGCGGCCCTCCCGGGCAATCGCACACGTGTCCAGACGCGTACGACGGCGTGTCAGCTTCCGTACAGGCGTGCCGTCTTCCGCCGGGACGGCGGGAAGCGCTACGTTCCGAGCGTTGTGTTCCGCCTTGGAGAATACGACGAGGGCATGTGCGGGAACTCCGCTCAGTCTTCGTACGTTTTCCTGATTCCCGGACATGATGTCCGACCGAAGGGCTACGGTATGCACCCACAAGGTGACATGCAGCAACGCCGGGAGATGCCTTGAGCGTTCCGTACGAGACACCTGAGCCGCCGGAGGGCCCCGTCGCGCGGCTCCTGGGACGTGCCCTCAACTCATTCGAGCTGCCCGACGACACGCTGTCGCTGCTCAACACCACTCTCGCGTACGACAGTTCGCTGCATTCCGCCCACCACAGCGCGAGTACGCACCACGAAACCTACCGGCACTGCTGGTTGCTCCCCGACGGGGGTGCGCTGACGCTCTGGGAGCTGGTGCACCGCACGGTCCCGGAGTCGGAGACGCAGCACGAGATCTACGCGACCGCGGAGGAGGCGGCCGGTGCGGCGGCGCGCTGGTCCTACGGCCCCGTCGAATGGGAGACCGTCACCGCGAGCGACGACCTGGGCCTCGTGGTCCACGTGGCCGAGGAGGACTTCGGCCCGCAGCGGGACTACGCGCCCGACGACTCCGCCGACCACGCGCGCCGGCTGCTGCGCCGGGCGGAGAACACGGACCGTCCGCGTGAGGACATCGCGGTGCTCCTGCACTCCGCCTTCGCCCACGAGATCACCCAGGCGTTCACGCGGCCGGGCCTGCGTGAAGCCTCCGGGATCGGCTTCGCGCTCTACGAACACGCCTTCCTGCTGCTGGACGGGACGGAGCTGTCGCTCTGGGAGGTCGAGCACACCGCGACCCCGGACCGCCGGCACATGTGCGAGGTGTACGAGACGGAGACGGAAGCACACGAGGCGATGGAGCGCCGGGCCAGGGTCCTCTGAGGCCCGGTCCGTCACCCCCGGTCCGTCACCCCCGGCCCGCACGCCCGACCCCGGCCCGCACACCCGGAAGCGGAGGCGCCCCCGGAAGCGGACGCGCGGTCTCAACGCGGGACGCGCGGCCTCGACGCGGGACGCGCGGCCTCGACCCGAAACGCGTGCGTCCTGCGGACGCATCGCGGCCGGTAGCGCGTGATGCCGTTGACACGACGTCAGCCGTCAACCGTCCTCAGGCGCACGGCCTTTCGTCCGGCCTCTGTCGCTGTTTCCCCGTCCATCCTCAGCCGCGGCGCTCGCCGTCCGGCCTTCGCCGCAGCGTTCCTCGTCGCCTGGCTCCGACCTCAGTCGGCTCCGACCTCAGCCGGCTTTGGCCTCAGTCGGCTCCGACCTCAGCCGCGCTGTTCGTCGCCCAGTTGGCGAACGAGGCCGGCGAAGGCGGCGCGTTCGTCCGGGGTGAGGTCGACGTGCTCCGTGGCGGGGACCGACTGGCGGGGGATTCCGCCGCGCGGGGGTGTGGGGCGGACGGCGCGCCAGTCGACCGGCTCGAACCGGTCCCGGCGGGCGAACCGGACGCGGCCCGCGATCCATGCGGCGGTCGCCACGAGGAGGGCGGCCACGCCTATCTGCTGAACGACCGAGACATTTTGGGGCATGGGCTCAGTAGACCTCACTCAAGTGGACCGATGGTAGGAAAAATCGGTTCTTGCACTCCGAAGTGATGCATCTCCTCTGCCACTTGTGCCCCGATTCAGGCCCTAAAACGCCAAAACGGCCCAGAACAGCCAAAAGGGCCCGTGCGCGGTGGCGCAGGCCCTGACGGCTCACCCCGGAAGGGGTTGCTGGGACTCCGGTGGCGGGGCGGCGGCGGCCGCTCAGGCCGCCGCGTCGAACCCGGTGTCGTGTGCCAGCTTCTTCAGCTCCAGCAGTGCGTGCTTCTCTATCTGACGGATGCGCTCACGGGTCAGTCCGTGCTGCTTGCCGACCTCGGTGAGGGTGCGCTCGCGGCCGTCGTCGATGCCGTACCGCATCTTGATGATGGAGGCGGTGCGTTCGTCGAGCCGGCCGATGAGGTCGTCCAGTTCCTCACTGCGCAGCAGGGTCATGACGGACTGCTCGGGGGAGACGGCGGAGGTGTCCTCCAGGAGGTCGCCGAACTGCGTCTCGCCCTCGTCGTCCACGGACATGTTCAGGGAGACCGGGTCGCGGGCCCAGTCCAGGACGTCGGAGACGCGCTCCTGGTTGGAGCCCAGCTCCTTGGCGATCTCCGCGTGGTCCGGCTCGCGGCCGTGCTCACGGTTGAACTCGCGCTGGACCCTGCGGATGCGCCCCAGTTCCTCCACGAGGTGGACGGGCAGCCGGATGGTGCGGGACTGGTCCGCGATGGAACGGGTGATGGCCTGGCGAATCCACCAGGTCGCGTAGGTGGAGAACTTGAAGCCCTTGCGGTAGTCGAACTTCTCGACCGCGCGCACCAGGCCGGCGTTGCCCTCCTGGATGAGGTCGAGCAGCGGCAGGCCGCTGCGCGGGTAGCGACGGGCCACGGCCACGACCAGGCGCAGGTTGGAGCGGATGAAGACGTCCTTCGCCCGCTCGCTCGCCTCGACGAGCGCTTCGAGCTCCTCGCGGGAGGCGTCCTCGGCGCTCTTGCTCTCGGCGGTTCCGTCGAGGATCTGCTGGGCGAAGACGCCCGCCTCGATGGTCTGCGACAGCTCGACCTCCTTCGCGGCGTCGAGCAGTGGTGTACGCGCGATCTCGTCGAGGTACATGCCGACCAAGTCGCGGTCGGCGATCTCCCCGCTCGTGGAACGGGCGCCGCTTGTCCCCCGGGTCTCTCCCCCGGAGCCCGAAGCCCGGGATGTGCTCCCCACAGCGGACTTACGACGGGCGACGGCACGGGTTGCCATGCGTGCTCCCTTGCGATGGTGGGTGGTCGTGCTCCCTGCGGATGCCGCACCCCTCCCACGACCTCACGGTCGCGGCCGGAGTGCTTCACCCTCGCGGGTGCCCGGCATCTGAAGGAAACAACGACTGTAATCAGGACAGAATTCCCCCCGGCGACATCAATCTTTGGGATCATGCAGTACCCTGTCCGGCCACATGGAGGCGAGATGTCCCTATCGTCCACAGAAACGCAGGTCAGAACCGGGAGCGAAGCCGACATCGGGCAGCTCACCGACCTCTACAACCACTATGTGCGCGAGACGCCCATCACGTTCGACACGCGGGCCTTCTCGCCGGAGGAACGCCTGCCGTGGCTTCTCGCGCACCCGCCGCGGGGACCGTACCGGCTTCTGGTGGCGGTGGCCGGGGAGCGGATACTCGGGTACGCGACGAGCAGCCCCTTCCGGCCGAAGCCGGCGTACGCCACCTCGGTGGAGGTGAGCGTGTACGTGCGGCCCGGGGAGGGGCGGCGCGGCGTCGGCTCGCTGCTGTACGAGGCGCTCTTCGCGGCGCTGGAGGGCGAGGACTTGCACCGGGCCTACGCCGGGATCGCCCTGCCGAACGAGGCGTCGGTCGCCCTGCACGAGCGATTCGGCTTCCGCCACCTCGGCACGTACGCCGAGGTGGGGAGGAAGTTCGGCCGCTACTGGGACGTCGCCTGGTACGAGCGGGCGCTGGGCTCGTGAGGGGCGGGGGCGACGTCGCCCGTCGTACGGTCCGGCCGGCTCAGAGGGCGCCGAGGTCGGCGGCGTACCACTGCTCGGGCCGCATCCGGAAGGTGACGAGGCCCTCGGAGGGGTCGCCGGTGGCGCCGGTGCGCTCCACGTAGGCGCGGGCCCTGTCCGGGGGCAGGTAGCGCGCGGCCACGGTGGCGACGTCCTCGGAGGTGGTGGGGGCGGAGCCGACGACGGGGCCCTCGACGGAGACGTAGCGGTAGGTGGGCTCGGTGCGCTGCACCAGCAGGGTGAACCGTCCCGCCCGGCCCACCAGCCTGGCCTTGAGGGAGTCGGCGCCGGTGAAGACGCGCAGGTCGCCGTCGTCGCCGCGCCAGTACCAGACGGGCACGTTCAGGGGCCCTCGGTGGTCGGCGCGCCTGGCCACGGCGATGCCCGCGACGTGGGACTCGGCGAGGAAGGCGTCTCGATCCGCTGCGCTCAGTGACACTGCTGCTCTCCCAGGGGCTGGACCGGCCGGGCCCGCCACGACGCGGCTCGGCTCGGGCCGCCCCAGTGTCGCCGCTCACCGCGGTCCGGCCAAGGACCTAGGACCACAGACCGTTATCCCGCGGTCACGGACGGCCTAGCGTTCCCCGCATGCTCACTACAGGCGGGACAGACGGGGAACACCCCGAGGGCACGCGGAACGAGCCACGCGGAGCGCGGGGCGGCCCCGGCCGGCCGGGGCCGCGGCGGGGCCGACGGCGCACGGCACGCCGGCACGCCGGGCGACGGCACGCTGGACGAGGCCCTGGAGCGGCTGCACGCGGCGGGCCCGGAGCGCGAGGGGTGGCTGAGCAACCACGCGCCGATGGCGGTGGAGGCTCTCGTACGGGGCGGGCAGGCGGAGCGGGTGCACCGGTGGATCGACCGCTACCGGCCGAAGCTGGAGGACATGCCCGCCCCCTACGAGAGGGTCACGGAGCTGAACTGGCGGGAGGCGCTGGGTGATCCGCGCCGGATCGGTGACTGGTCGGCGTACTTCGCGGGGCGGCTGGCGTGGGAGCCCTGGCGGGACGTGCTCGCCCTCTGGTGGCCGCGGCTGCTGCCGGGGATCACGGGCGGCGCCACGCACCCCGTCATCCGGACGGGCCACGCCGTGCGGACGCTGCTGGAGGACGAGGCGCGGTCCCCGGGCGCGGCGGCGGGGCCCGGGGGCGGGGCGCTCGACCCGCGGCGCGCGGAGCTGGGGCAGGCGCTCGGCTACTGGGCGGCGCGCAGCGCGCCGCTGCCCGCGCTGAGCGTGTTGCCCCCCGCGCGGGACGCGGACGGGGCGCTGGCGGCCGTGCCCGGCGTCGAGCGCCGAAGCGGCGGCGTCCGGGAGCGGCTGGCGCGGGTGCGGGGGCTGCCGGCCTGGCCCGAGAGGCGGCCCGCCACCCCGGAGGAGGCCGCCGGGCGGCTGCGGGAGCTGGTCGCGGCGGCGGTGCACCGGTACGCGGCCCACGGGCACGGGGAGCCCGTCATGCTGGTGCACGCGGCGACGGCCCCCAACGCCGTACTGCGCACTCTGCCCGCGCTGCCGCGCCGTTTGTGGACCGCGAGCGTGGACGCGGCGTGGTCGGCGAGCGGGGCGGTGACGGCCGCCTACGAGGTCCCCGGTCCCGGCGGGGCCGGGGCCGCGCTCCTGGCGGAGGCGTTCGGGCTGAGCGCGCGGGAGCTGTTCGCCCGCGCCGCGGCCCACGGCGACGAGCACGCCGTGAAGTTCGCGGACACGGCGCTCGACGTGGGCGGTCCGCGCGCCGGGGCGGCGGCCCTGCGCTCGCTCGCCCTCATCGAGCCGCTCGGCTGAAACCGGAATCCGGGGGGGGTGCGCGATCCGGATCGGGGGCGACGACTCAGCCGACCGCGATCCGGATCGGGGGCGACGACTCAGCCGAACTGGACGGAGCGTTTGGCCAGTCCCATTTAGAAGCCGTCGATGACGCTGCGCCGGGTGTCGAGTTCGCCGGTGACCTCGGCCGCTCCCAGGGTCACGAAGAGGGGGGCGAAGTGTTCGGTACGGGGGTGGGCGAGCTGTCCGGCCGGGGACTTGTGGCGGAAGTCGAGGAGCGCGTCGACGTCTGCGCCCTCCAGCGCGCGCTTCCCCCAGTCGTCGAACTCGGAGGACCAGTCCGGTACGCCGCCGCGGTGCCGCAGGGCGGCGAGGTTGTGCGTGAAGAAGCCGCTGCCGACGATGAGCACGCCCTCGTCCCGCAGCGGCGCGAGGACACGGCCGACGCCCATCAGCGTCTCGGGGTCCAGCGTCGGCAGGGAGATCTGGAGCACCGGGACGTCGGCCTCCGGGTACATCTCGACGAGGGGGACGTACGCGCCGTGGTCGAGGCCCCGGTCCTCGACGTCCTGCACGGGCAGCCCGGCACCGCGCAGCATCCCGCGCACCGACTCGGCGAGCCCGGGGGCGCCCGGGGCGCCGTACTGGACGGCGTAGTAGTGCTCGGGGAAGCCCCAGAAGTCGTAGACGAGGGGCAGCGTCCGCGTGGCGCCGATCGCGAGCGGGCCCTCCTCCCAGTGCGCGGACACCATGAGGATCGCCCGGGGCCGCGGCAGCGCGGCGGACCAGGCCGCCAGCTCCCCGGGCCACACCGGGTCGTCGGCGAGCGGGGGCGCGCCGTGGCTGAGGTAGAGGGCGGGCATGCGCTCAGGGGCGGGGGCGGACATCACGGTGCTCCTTCGGCGGGCGGACGACCGGCGCGTGGGACCGGACGTCTTTATTTGAAGTATCAAGTTCTTCGGTGTCCGAGGCTACGCCAGCATTGTTTAAGCTTCAATAAGATCGGTTTCGCGGTCGAGTACGGAAGAAGCACGGGATGACGACGGAGACGACGACGGAACACGTGACGCGGGCCGACGAGGCGGACGGGACGGCGCGGGCCGACGGGACGGCGCGGGCCGACGGGACGGCGGGAGGCCCACCGGCCGGCGCCGACGGCGCCGAGGAGCGCGGCGAGGCGGCGCGGGGCGCGACCCGCTGGCTCACGGACGAGGAGCAGGCGGTCTGGCAGGCGTATCTCCAGGCCAGCACGCTGCTCGACGACTACCTGGACCGCCAGTTGCAGCGGGACGCGAAGATGCCGCACGTCTACTACGGGCTGCTGGTGCGGCTGTCGGACGCGCCGGGCCGGCGCCTGCGCATGACGGAACTCGCCTGCCACGCCAAGATCACCCGCTCGCGCCTCTCGCACGCCGTGGCCCGGCTGGAACGCAACGGATGGGTCCGGCGGGAGGACTGCCCCTCGGACAAACGAGGCCAGTTCGCGGTGCTGACCGAGGACGGCGCGGGGATGCTGCGGCGCAGCGCCCCCGGCCACGTCGCCGCCGTCCGGAGCGCCCTGTTCGACCGGCTCACCCCGGAACAGCAGCGTTCCCTCGGCGAGATCATGGGCGTCATCGCCCAGGGCCTCCAGCCGGACGGGAGCGGCGGACGCCCGGACCTGCCGTGGCTGCGCTGACGCGGCGGACACCGGCGGCCGCGGTGCACCGCCCCTGGCTCCCGTAGCGCCCTCGACGCCCCTGGACCGGCCCCCTTGGCGCCCGCGCGCCGTACGCCCCACGCCGCCGGCCCCCGTACGGAACAGTCCGTACGGGGGCCGGCGGCGTGGCACTGACGAGGCTGACGGAAGGGGGCCGCGCCCCAGAAGCGCGCCTCCCGTGGCGCCGGTGGGCTCAGCGCGCTTTCCCACGTGCGAGCGGTGCGCTCAGCGCGCTTTTCCACGTGCGAGCGGTGCGCTCAGTGCGCGATGACCGGCACCGCCAGGTCCTCGGCCGACTCCTCGGCCGTGGAGCTGTCCGAGCCGCCCCCCTTGGCGACGGCCGGTCCCGCGCCCTGGGCCCGCGTGTTGACGAGGGTCAGAGCGAGGGTCGCGGCGACGGCGAGGATGCCGACCGCCCACCAGATGGCGTGGCTGTAGCCGTCCACGAGGGCCTGCGCCTGCAGGAGCTTCGGGGCGGTTCCGTCGCCCGCGTGCGAGGTCAGGTACGCCGTGGTGGCCGAGGCCGCGATGGTGTTGAGGAGGGCGGTGCCGATCGCTCCGCCGACCTGCTGCGAGGTGTTGACCATGGCGGAGGCCACTCCCGCGTCCCGGGGCTGCACGCCGTGCGTGGCCAGGGACATGGCCGGCATGAACGCGGTGCCCATGCCGAGGCCCAGCATCAGCTCGGCCGGCAGCACGAGGGAGGCGTAGCCGGAGTCGATCTCCATCTGCGTCAGGAGCAGCATGGCGAGCGCGGCGAGGATGAACCCGGGGCCCATGAGCAGGCGCGGGGAGACCCTCGTCATGAGGCGGGCGCCTATCTGGGTCGAGCCCGTGATCATGCCCGCGACCATCGGCAGGAAGGCGAAGCCGGTCTTGACCGGCGAGTACCCCTTGACGACCTGGAGGTAGAAGGTCAGGAAGAGGAACAGGCCGAACATCGCGATGATCGCGAGGCCGAGCGAGAGGTAGACCCCGCCGCGGTTGCGGTCGGTGACGACCCGCAGCGGCAGCAGCGGCGCCTTGACGCGGGACTCGACGAGCAGGAACGAGCCGAGCAGGACGACGGCCGCGACGAAGGACCCGATGGTGGTCGCGTCGCTCCAGCCCGCGGACTCGGCGCGGGTGAAGCCGTAGACGAGGGACACGAGGCCCAGCGTCGACAGCAGTACGCCGGGGATGTCGAGCGAGGAACGGTTGCGGCTGCCGGCCGGTTCGCGGATCACGAACCACGCGCCGAGGAGGGCGACGACCGCGAAGGGCACGTTGACGAAGAAGGTCCAGCGCCAGTTCAGGTACTCGGTGAGGAAACCGCCGAGGATGAGACCGACGGCCCCGCCGCCACCGGCGATGGCGCCGTAGATGCCGAACGCCTTGGCGCGCTCCTTGGCCTGGGTGAAGGTCACCGCGAGCAGGGAGAGCGCGGCGGGCGCGAGCAGCGCGCCGAACACGCCCTGGAGCGCGCGGGAACCGAGCAGCATGGCCTGGCTGGTCGCGGCGCCACCGAGCGCGGAGGCGAGGGCGAAGCCGACGAGGCCGGTCATGAAGGTCCGCTTGCGGCCCCACAGGTCGGCGATCCGGCCGCCGAAGAGGAGGAGTCCGCCGAAGGCGAGCGCGTAGGCCGTGATGACCCACTGACGGTTGCCGTCGGAGATGCCCAGGTCGGTCTGGGCGCTGGGCAGCGCGATGTTCACGATCGTCGAGTCGAGAACGACCATCAGCTGGGCCAGCGCGATGAAGACGAGCGCCTTCCAGCGCCTGGGGTCAGGCCCTTCGGCCTCGGCCGGCAGGGGGCCGGAACGCTCGGTACGGAGTGTGTCTGACATGGGGATATCCACCTTGGGACGCTCGTGGAACGCCTTCCCGGACGCGGCGGCCGGGCGGGCACACCGTTCGGGAGGCGCGAAGAGATCAGGACGGTAAAAGGTCAGGACGGCAGAGAGGCGGGGCGAGGACGGGAAGAGGAGAGGCCCCCGGTACGCGTGCGCGACGTCATTGTGCGGCAACAGCGTTACGGGTCACGAGTAACGGATGACGAGTTACGGAAGTCGCGTACGACCGGACGGCGTTCGGCCACCCCGCCACCACGAAACCCTCGCGGCGGGGCATGACGCGCGTCAACTGGATTGTCGCGGACGGGCGTTCGGGTTACGGGCGATCAACTGCCTCGCCTCTGAGCGGTAGTCGAAGCCCCAGTGGTGGACGTTCCACTACTGGTGGCCCCTGTGGTCGCGACGCCGGTGGCTCCGGTGTCGGTGGTTCGGCTGGTGACGGACGTTCGAGTAATTCCGGGTGTTCGAGTGGTACCGGGCGTGCCGGGTGGTCGAGTGTGCCGGGTGTACGAGTGGTGCCGGGTGTCCGGTCGAGGGGCGGCCTGTACGGTCCGGTCGGCCGGGTCCGCCCTCGTTCACGCCCGGCGGAGTTCCTCCAGGGTCGCTGCGGTACCCGGCAGGACCGAGCGGGCCGGGGCCCGCAGTCCGTCCAGGAAGAGTTGGAGATGGCGGTGGGCGAAGCGGTCGCTGTCCACACAACTGCACCCCGGCAGGGGCCTGGTGAGCTGGGACAGGGCCATCATCAGGTCACCGACGCCGATGTCGGGACGCAACTGGCCCGCCTCCCGCGCACGCCCCATGACCGCCCCGACACCGGATTCGAGCCGGAGCCGCGCGGCGAGCACGTCGGGGTGCTCCATGTCGACGGTGACCGAGAGCAGTGAGCACAGCGCGCCCACCCGCTCCTCGACGGCCATGTGCGCGAAGCCGCACAGCGCCTCGAAGGGGTCGGCGCCCTCCAGCGCCTCCTCCGCGCGCCGCGAGGCCCGGTCCATGACGGACAGGACGGCCCGCCGCATCAGCTCGGCGCGGTCGTGGAAGTGGCGGTAGACGGTCGCGTTGCCCACGCCGGCCCGCCGGGCGACCTCGTCGAGCGAGATGTCGGCACCGTACTCGACGGCCATTTCCCGGGCCGCCTCGACGATGCGTTCACGGTTGCGCAGCGCGTCGGCGCGGGGGCGGACGGCGCGACGGGGCCCGTCGGTCCCGCACGCGGCGTCACCGCGACCGGCTCCGTCGCACTCCTCGGTACCGGCACGAGTGCCGGGTGCGGCACCCGCGACGACCTGAGTGGCCACCATGACGTCCTCCTCCTTCACCGACATCGCCGCTAAATCGTTCATCCAGTCGTTCATCCGCTCGTTCATCCGCTCGGCCGAAGCGGGGACTCACTCCCCGCCTCGCTCCGACACGAATCCAAACGGGGAGAAGGTCCCCGGATATTTCCCCGAGCCGCTGTGAGCCGGGTCACAGCCGGACCACCGATCGGCCGCATCCCGCGCGCGCCTCACGAGTACTGACCCGAGGCTGAGCTATGAGGGAGCAGCCTCGCAGGTCAGGAAGGTGGCTGCCGCGAACGGAGGGCCGGACGCATGCCGCCGACCAACGGGCCGCACTCCCCTTCGGGACCGGTACGCCGGCCGTCCACCGGCTCCGCGGACGCCACCGCGGCGGACGGACCCGGCACCCGCCACGCCCTCCGCGGCTCCGGACGGCGGCCGCGCGACGCGCGCCGCCGGGCCCGCCGGGCCCACGCCCGCCGGGGCGCCGCCCTGGCCTCGCTGACCACGCTGGCCGTCGCCGTCACGATGAGCACGTCGGGGGGCGGGGGCCTCGCGGCGGAGGGGCGGTCGGCGGCGGGCCCCATCTCCTCGGGCCGGCACGCCTCCCCCGAGACCTGCATGATCAGCGGCCCGCTGGGCGTGCAGATGTCGGAGGGGCTGCCCACGGCGCCCGGGTACACGCGGTCCACGGGCACGGTACGGGCCCTGAACCTGATGATCGACTTCTCGGACGCGCCGGGCGAGGGCACGGCACGGGAGCGGCTCGCGGAGTTCTTCCCGAGGACGACGAAGTGGTTCCGGACGAGTTCCTACGGCCGGCTGGACTACCGTCCGCAGGCCCCGGTGCGGGACTGGCTGCGCATGCCGAAGCCGTTCGCCGCGTACGGGATAGAGCGCGGGGCGCCCTTCGAGCCGGGCTACCGCAAGCTCGTACGCGATCTGGTGGCGACGGCGGACCCCCTGGTCGATTTCAGCAAGTACGACCTCGTCAACGTCCTGGTGACCCCGAACGCCGGCCCCTCCGCCCTGGACACCGTGCTGTCGGTGACCTTCGCCGGAAACCACGAGGCGCCGGTCGCGGACGGCACCCCGCTCGCCAACACGTCCTTCGTCTACAGCCGCCAGGACGACGGTTCGGGAAGCTACGGGAAGACCGGCTACCGCGTCCTCCCGCACGAGAACGGCCACGTCTTCGGCCTGCCCGACCTGTACACGCAGGACGGCGGCGGGGCGGCCGGCCACTGGGACATCATGAGCGAGGACTGGGGCTCCAACAACGACCTCCTGGCCTGGCACAAGTGGAAGCTGGGCTGGCTCGACGACGATCAGGTGGGCTGCGCGGCCTCGGGCGGCACCGCGCGGTACGACGTGCTGCCGCTGCCCTCGTCGAAGAAGGGCGACAAGCTGGTCTTCGTCCCGCTGTCGGCCACCTCGGGCCTCGCGATGGAGGTGCGCACCCGCTCCGGCAACGACGAGGCGGTCTGCCGCCCCGGCGTGCTCGTGTACCGCGTGGACACGGACGTCGACACCGGCCGCGGCCCGATATCCGTGTTCGACTCCACGAAGGACAGCGGCGGCTGCACCCGCCGCCCCAACGTCCACGCCGAACTCTCCGACGCCCCGTACACCCCCGGCCAGACCTTCACCGACAAGGCGAGCGGCACGACGATGAAGGTGCTCGGCGAGGGACGCGACGGGGGGTACCGGGTCGAGGTGCGGCGGAAGTAGCGCCACGGCTGTGCCGGTACGGCGGCGGGTGGACCGGCTTCCGCTCCACGTCCGCGAGCGGACGGGACGTGGAGCGCGCGACCGCGACGACGCCCGGGACCGGAGGCCGGAGACCCGGCGTACGACGCCCACACGCTCCCGGCCGCCTCGTCTACTGGCCCCTTGCCCCCCCTGGCCCGTCCCCCCCACGGCCGGGCCGGCTTCCCGCGGAGCCGGAAGAGCCCCACCTGACGGCGCGGAAGCGTGTGCCCCCGGCGGATGGTCATCCGCTACCCTGTTCTCTGGTCGGCCGTTGGCGCGGCACCTGCCGGACAGTGATGCTGCCCAGCCGAATCCGCACCATGTCCGGCCAACGGGCTTGTCCGCCTCACGAAAGATCCACTCCCGGGTCCTCACCGAGGCTTCCCCAAGCCCTCGCCTTCGTAGCTCAGGGGATAGAGCACCGCTCTCCTAAAGCGGGTGTCGCAGGTTCGAATCCTGCCGGGGGCACAGAGAAACAGCAGGTCAGAGGCCCTGTCGTCCGAGTGGCGACAGGGCCTCCGGTCTAGCAGCACACATATGGCACACATGGCGTCCGCGCAGAGGGTGGGGAGCGGCAGACGATGCCCAAGAGGGACGAGCTGGCCCGACGCCGGTACGAGAAGCTGGTCGACCGCCTGGAATCACTGATGAGGGCCGCCCTCAAGCCCCAGTACAACGGGTACTACGGGCAGCTCATCCTGAGCAGCAACGACCTCGAAGAGATGGGCGAGCTGAAGGACGTCCGTCGTGCCGCTCGGGAAGCGGCCCGCCGCCTCGACTGGAAGCCGACCACCCACCTCACCGGCGGTCGGCTTTTCGTCCTCGACGAGCGGGAGGTGCCCGAGAAGATCGAAAAGCTTGCCGCGGATGCGACTGCAGAGGCGCTGGACCGAGCCTGGCGGGAACGTCAGTGAGCCTGGCTCCCTTGCCCGACCCTGCCGTGGTGCTGACCGAGACCGACTGGGACGCCCTGGATCACGCCTACGGGACAGCGGAGGACACCCCCGCGCAGCTCGTCGCACTGTTGGACACAGACCAGCGCGTGAGATCCCAGGCCCTGGACCACCTGCACCACGTGGTGCACCACCAGAACACGCTCTACGGCGCAACGGCCCCGGCCGCGCTCTACGTGGCCGCGATCCTCCCCGACCCACGCACCACCCTGCCCGCCGAGAAGAGACCCCGAGACTTCCCCGGGCCGATGCGCGCCGCGCTCCTTGGGTGGCTGGACTCGGTGGCCAACGCCGCCGACGACCAAGCCGAGGCAACGATGCGCCACTTTGGTTTCCCGCCCGAGGACTACCCTCCGTTCGTCCGGACTCGCGAGATCCGACCACTGCTCTTCTCCGCCGTCTCCGCCTGCTTCGACGACCACGACCCACACGTCCGTGAAGCCGCCCTCGCCGCCTGCATCCCGCTGCTGGACGACTCTCGCCTGCACCGCCACCGGAAGGCCGCGGCCCCGCTGCTGCGAGCGACGCTGGCCACCAGCGCCCTGTGGCAATACCAGGAACGGGCCATGGAAGCCCTCACCGCATGGGGCGAGGACACTGCGGGACTGCAAGTCCGGCGGCAGGCGTTCGAGGCATGTGACGCACCGAGCAACACATCATCATCGGCTGAATGGGGCCTCGCGGCGGATGACGCCGCCGACCTCCCGTTCTGACCGACGATCCCCAGCAGGGCCGTGGGTCCACGCCAACGACTGCTGCGGCTCGGCACAGCTCCGGCACACATCACGCTGCGCCCTCCTCCAGATCAGCTACTGCTTCGGCAGCCTTGCGCGCCTTCCGCTCCGCCTTCTCCAACTTGGCCTTCGCTTTGGCCAGCTGCTTGGCGCGGCGCTTGTGCATCTTCTTGGATACCTCGTCGAGGCGGTCCGGGAAGAGATGGCCGTACGTGTCCAGGGTCAGCGTCGCGGACTTGTGACCCAGCATCGTCTGGACGACGTTGACGTCCGCGCCGCTGGCGATGGCCAGCGAAGCCGCCGTATGCCGCAGCTTGTGCGGGGTGACCTTGAGGTGCCCAAGCCCCGCCTTGACGACCGCCGGCGCGAAGAACCGCTGACGGAAGTTGCGGGCCCGCAGCGGACCGCCCTGGGGAGCGGTGAAGAGAAGCTCGTCCTCGCCCCTCCCCTCGACGTGCGGCTTCAACTCCTCGGCCAGGAACCGCGGGATCGGCACCGACCGGCGCTCGTGGTTCTTGGGCGTGTCGAGGTAGAGCTTGCCGTTGTCCTCGACATACGCCTCCACAATGTGAGCCCGGCAGGCATCCAGGTCCACGCGGCCCAGCTTCAGTGCGGACGCCTCACCCCAGCGCAGGCCGGTGTAGGCCAGCAGCAGGATGAACACCCGGTAGGTGCCTGACGCGTTGGCCAACGCGTCGGCCTGCATGTCGTCGAGGTACACGTGGTCAGTCGGCATTGCCTTCGGCAGGGGCACGCCGACAGCCGGGTTGACCGACAGACGACGGGCCTTGACCGCGTAGCCGAGAACGCGGCTGAGGACGACGTACGCCTTCCGGACCGAACGAGGGCTGAGCTTTCTGCCGCCGGTTGCCTCGCCGGACAGCAGGTCCGCGAGCCACTCGGCGATGTCCTCGAAGTGGATGCGGTCCAGCGGAGTGGTGCCCCATTTGGGGATCACGTGCACGTCGAGAACGCCGCGATAGCGGCCCCGGGTGGAACGCTTGAGATGGATCTGCGCGGCCAGCCAGGACTCCGCCACCTCTGCGAACTTCACCCGCGCGGCGGCGGGATCACGGTAGGAGCCGTCGTTGAGACGGGACTCCATCCTCGTCCGCTCCGCCTCGGCGTCGACCTTGCGGGCGAAGGTCTTCATCTTCGGTTTGCCGTCGGGGTCGTACCAGCGGACGCGGTAGCGCCCGGGTGACGTGCGCCCTGCCCGCTTGGCTTCCGCCACGGCCCGTACGTACGCCGCGTGCCCTGTGCGGTCCTCAATCCAGACCCGCGCCAACTAGCACCCCCTCCGGTCATCACCGAACACCGACGGTGGCGGCGGGAGCAGGGTCGTGGGAGGGACACCGAGCACGGTGGCGATGACGAGTTCGTCGATGTCGCAGCGGCGGCGAGTGCGCCCGGTGCGACTGAGGGCGGTGTGGAGGCCAGCGGGGCCCATTTCGACAGGTCGGGTTTCCATGACAGGTAGCTGTAACTTGCATCCGGGCGCCATGGCAAGAGTTGGTTCTTAAACTCTACAAACGCCGTTCCGGGGCGACGTGGCATTCGTCTCGTTGAATTCCGGCACATCACGAGCCGTGTCAGCCGGGAGGTTGTGCTATCTTCCCGCCGCGTCGAAATTGTGGGCGTTTTGGGGAGATTCGAGATGCGGTGTCCGGTGGGTTGGCGGCTTCGCCGCTGACGACTGGACGCTACCTCTGACCTGCCGAGGTATCGGATTCCGGCACCTCAGCCAGTCGCTTCTCCACAGAAAATTTCTGCTTCCGCGGGATGGATTTCGGCAACCGGCGATCCGCCCTTACTGTTCTGGTCTTCCCCGGCCATGCTGAGGGAAGTAGCCGGGGCTCAGAATCCACGCTGGACGCTTCCGCGGATGGTGTGGCCTTGTTGTCCACGCCTGCCATCCAAAACCCTGATTCCGATATGGAGACCTCATTGCCGAACCACTCCCCGCGCCTGGCCGGCGCCGAGCGTGACCAGCTCGCCACCCCCTCCGACGTCGCCGCCTACCTCGGGGTGCCGGTGAAGACCCTCTACCAGTGGAAGTACCGGGGCATCGGCCCCAGCGTCCACAAGGTCGGCCGTCACCTGCGCTACCGCTGGCGGGAGGTGGACGCGTGGCTGGACGCCCAGACGTCGTACGACCTGACGGCCCGATCCCGCGTCTGGCGCGGACAACGAAGCGACCCCCGGCGCGCCAACGCCGAGGGCCGAAGACTTCCCAACTGATCGCCCATCCCTGAACGAATGAGCTGGTGAGGGGCGAGACCTTGCCCGTCCTGCCCCTCACCGGAGAGGAACGCCTATGGAAGACCCTACGTCCCCCAACCCCACGAACACCTCCCCGATCAGCTGGCCCACTCCGGCGGTCCCCGGCGAGGGCATCCCCTGGCGACGCCGGGACCAGGCGGACACACGGTCCCCGGCATCGGGGACCGCCGAGCAACCGGCGGATGTGGAAGGACACGGGGACCGTCCCCAGCCGTCTTCCGGTGCCACGGTTGGGGACCGTCCCGGCGACGTCCCCGCTGCTCGGTCCCCGCACGCCCCGGTCCCCGTATCGACATCCGCAACAAACCAGCAGGTCAGCGGCGACAAAACGAGGACCGTGGCCACGGTCCCCGCCAGTCGCTGGGGACCGACAGCCCCGTGGCGGGATCCGCCAACGCGGAGGGGACCGGTCCCGTCGACGCACGGGGACCGGATCACGGGACCGGTCCCCGGCCTGCTCGGGGACCGGAAGACCTTGGAGAACGGGGTTCCGGTGAGGGTCCGGAACTACTGGATGAATTGCGGGCGGCGATCGGCAAGTACGCCGTACTGCCCAGTGACGAGGCTCTGACCGCGGTCACCCTGTAGGTGGCGGCCACGCACATCCAGCCCGCTTGCAGCACGCACCACGCCTGGCGGTCGTCGGCCCGACGAAGGGCTGCGGCAAGTCCCGGGTGCTGGACGTGCTCCACGAGACCGTGCACCAGCCGATCATGACGGTGAACATGTCTACGGCGGTGCTCTTCCGCGTCATCGGCAAGAACCCGCGCACGCTCCTGGTGGACGAGGCCGACACCATCTTCAGCAAGGCCGGCGACAACGAGGAACTACGCGGCCTGCTGAACGCCGGACACCAACGCAACCGGCCCGCCTGGCGCATCTCCGGTCCGGAGCACAAGCCGACCCCGTATCCGACCTTCGCCATGGCCGCGCTGGCCTCGATCGGCGACCTGCCCGACACGATCACGGACCGGGCGGTCGTGCTCCGCATGCAAAAACGCAAGCCGGGCGAGAAGGTGACCCCGTTCCGCTCGCGCTACGCCACACCGGAACTGAACACACTGCGGGACAAGCTGACTGCCTGGCTGGGACCGCTGCTCGGCACGGCCGGCCGCATGGCGCCGACCATGCCGGTGGAGGACCGGGCGGCGGACACTTGGGAACCGCTCGTCATCGTCGCCGACCTGGCCGGCGGCCAATGGCCCGCCCTTGCCCGTGCGGCCTGTGGGGCGATGACCCGCTTCGAGGCCGTCCAGGACGAGCAGACCAACCTGAAGACGAGGTTGCTGCGCGACATCCACCACGTCTTCGAGGCACACGGCAACCCCGAAGCCCTGTCCAGCCTGGATCTGGTCACCACCCTGCTCCAAGACCCCGACGCCCCCTGGGCAGAGCACGGCACCAACGGGCTCAACGCCTACCACCTGGGGAAACTGCTACGGGACTTCGACATCCGCCCGGCCAACTACCGCTTCGACCAGGGCAGGCAGGCCAAGGGGTACGCCCGTAACCGGTTCCTGGACAGCTGGGCCCGGCACTGCCCGGACCTCACCGAGGCAGCGCGTACGCACCATGCCGCCCCCGCGCAGCGGACCGCTCAGGGCAAGCCGCCCGCCGCCCCGGCGGGTCAGCTACCCATCGGCCCGCCCGGCGGCCCCGCCGACCCCAAACCCGCCCACTGACCCACCTCCCTCTGGGTCCGTATCACTGCGTCGCATCCGTCCCCACGCAGGTCAGTGCGGGGACGGATGTCCTCACCGGGACGGACTTCTCCGTACCTGCTTGCGTGTCCGTACCTGTCCTGACCAGGCATGGGACGCATGCGACGCACGTGACGCCCCCACCTCCCCCTCACCACCGGAGTGCCTTCATGCACGAACAGGACCACGAACTCCCCACAGCTCAGCAGCAACTGCACGCCACCTCAGCCCCAGACAGCGCAGCAAGGTATCCCGCTGGACCGTCCGCAGGCCGGTCTCGCGGGGAAGCCTCCGCCCGGGGGGTGGCGGAGGCACTCGGGCACCAGGGGGTGCCCGAGGAGGAACAGCCCACTGACGTCGCCGCCGCTGCTGCCGCTGCGCCGCTGCCGCGTGCCGCCGACGTAGCCGCCCTCCACCGCGTCGCCCGCCGCCGCAAGCCCGACCCGAACGGCCAGCGCAAGCAGCGCGTCGACGCCCGCTACAGCATCGAAGAGAAGGCCGACATCCTCGTCAAGGCCAAGTCACTGAACGTCAGCGGCGCCCACTACGTCGCCGTCGTCGCCCTGGCCCACGTCCACGGCGACCTCACGCTGCCCGGCCAGCGCACCCCACTCGACGACTACATCGACGAACTCAACGCCCTCCGCCAGCAGGTCTCCGCCATCGGCCACAACGTCAACCAGATCGCCAAGAAGCTCAACTCCGGCGGCCATCCACACCCTGGGGGCAACGCCCTGCTGGCCCAGACCGACCGGACCCTGAAAGCCGTCGGCACGGCTGTGGGCAACATCGCGGCAGCCGCCAACCAGGCCGTCAGCCACAAGGCGGCCCGGTGATCGCGAAGATCAGCAGCGGCCAGAGCACCGCCGGCCTGATCCGCTACCTGTACGACACCAAGAAGGCCAAGGACCACACCGACCCCCACCTGATCGCCTCCTGGGATGGCTTCGCCCCCGACCCCGGCCGCGCCGACGACTTCGACGCCACCAAGCGGCACCTCGTCGCCGACCTCGACCTGCACGTCAAGCAAGCCGAGCGACTCGGCCGCGCCCCCGACAAGTACGTGTGGCACTGCTCGATCCGCGCCGCCGAGACCGACCGCCACCTCAGCGACGAGGAGTGGGCCGACATCGCCCGCCGCGTCGTCGCCGCCACCGGCATCGCCCCCGACGGCGACCCGGACGGCTGCCGCTGGGTCGCCGTGCGGCACGCGCCCGACCACATCCACATCGCCGCCACCAAAGTCCGCGCCGATCTGCGCACCGCACGTCACTGGAACGACTATCTGACTGCCGACCGGGAACTGGCCGCCATCGAGAAGGAGTACGGTCTGTTCCAGATCGTGCGCGGGGATCGCACCGCTGCCAAGCGACCCACCCGCGCCGAGCAGGAGAAGGCCACGCGAGCCGGTCACGCACACACCGCCCGCGAACAGCTGCGCACCACCGTCCGAACCGCCGTGGCCGCCGCCACCAGCACCACAGAGTTCATCGGCCTGCTCCAGCACACCGACGGCATCTTCGTCGACGTCAAGCACTTCCCTTCCGGGGACGTACGCGGCTACACCGTCGCCCTCCAGGGCGACACCAACGGCAAACAGGAACCGATCTGGTACTCAGGTTCCGAACTCTCCCCCGACCTATCCTTCCCCAAGATTCGCAAGCGCCTCGACGCCACCGACCAGCCGCACGGCCAGCGCAGGGCCAACCCGTGGCACCAGGCCACCGCTGCCGCAGAGCGCATCCCCCATCGCCTTGAGCACGGTGAAGACACGGCTGCTCAGGCTCATCTGGCCGCCCTCGGTGAAGCCCTCGATGCCCTGCCCTTCCTCGCGCCCCCGGACATCCGCCCTCAACTCCGACAGGCTGCGGAGGCGTTCGAGCGCGCCACCCGCTCCCGCATCCAGGCCGAGCACCAGCACGCCCGCGCCCTACGCGGCGCCGTGCGAGCCATGGTCCGCGAGCCCGCCCCCAAGGACGGCGCCCTACTGGCGATGTTCCTCGACGCCGCGATCCTCACCGTCATCGCCGCCGCCCGCTGGCACCAACTGCGGCCACCACGACCAACAGGTGGCCGCAGCTCACCAGACCCTGGTCCATCTGCAGGCCGCCTACGAACAAACTGCCATCGCGCCGCTGACCGTGCTCGTCCAGCGTCGGCCACCCCAGCAGGTGGTGGAGCGGCACATCCTCTTCGTCCGGCAGACCGTGCCCGATCACGCGGAACAGATCCTGCAGGACCCCACCTTCGACGCACTCGCCGCCGTGCTCGCGGACGCCGAGAAGGCCGGACACGACCCCACCAGCTCCTGCAGCAGGCCGCCGACCAGCGAGCGCTAGACGATGCCCGCCGACCCGCGCGGGTCCTGACCTGGCGCGTTGAACGCCTCAGTACGAGGTCGGCACCCAGCGCCCGCGCTCGTGCGGCACAGGCACAGAGTCCGGCGCGGCGTACGAGCACAGCGGTCCAATCGCCATCGGCCGCCCCGGCCAGTCCGCCTCAGCCGCCGCAGGCACGGCGACGCTGACACACCCACCGCGAGCCTCACCCGGACTCGGCGCTATGCGGCTTCGACTCCACGTGCGGCGCCAGGCCGTGCGGGTCGTGTCGCTGACGCCCTCCGGACCGAGGCCCGTCGGCGTTACCGCCCCCGGGCCTCGGTAAGTGCCGCCACCAGTACGTCCAGGTCGCCGGTGTGGACGATCACGTCCTCGTCGTCGGCAGGGGGGTCGAAGCGGGCGAAGAAGTCGTCCAGAGCTTCGGGGGTGACGGTCAGCGCGTTGGCGTCCTCGCGTTCGTTGCGCTCGGCCAGGCGTCGCAGCAGCTCGTCGCGGTCGGCGGGGAGGTAGACCACGACGGGCAGGCCGCCTGCTCCGCGAGCGGCCTGCCGCCAGGCGTCGCGCTCGGCACGGCGCCACAGGCCGTGGTCCAGGACGACGTCGTTTCCGGCCTCGATCTCCTTGATGAACCGGTCCCGGGTCGCTTCGACCACGGGCCGTTCACGCTCGAAGTAGGTGTGCTCGGGGTAGTCCACGCCGTACCGGCCATGCAGGCGGTGGACCTCCTCGTCTACGGACAGCCGGAGGTAGCCACGGTCGGCCAGGGCCTGGGCGACGGTGGTCTTCCCGGAGCCGGTGAGGCCGGCCAGGAGTACGGCGAGGGGCACGTGGTCATCCTTCCAGGACATGCTGTCCGCGCGTGAGAGCGTTGTGTGTCAATCCTGGCCGCTGTGGGCGTGCGGACGCCAGGTGGTGAAGATGCTGCGGGCTTCAGAGGGCCAGCTGAAGGGCATCCGGTCCAGGCTCACCCGGCGGAAGGCGAACCGCGGATCGCTGGTGTTGATCACGCCGCCGTGTTGTCCGACATGGGCTAGCAGGCGTCCGGCCTCGTCGCGGACGGCCGGGGTGTGTTCCTGCCAGGTGCCGGTGGTGAAGTGCTGGACCCGTCGGCGCAGGTCGTCCAGGACGCCCGAGCGCCACTTGAAATGGTGAACCGCGCAGATGCGGTCCGCATCCGGCCGGTGGCCCGGAGAGCGGTGGTTGCCGGAGGAGACGGTGACGTCGTGGCGGGCAAGGACGATCTTCCTCGGGTCGCCGTGCAGGAGCCGGTGGGTGAGGTGACCGCCGAGGGGATAGGCGAGGTCGAGGCCGCCTTCGGGCCGCCAGTCGGTCAGCCGTCCGCTGGCAGCGACGCGGTCGAGCATCAAACCGCCCACCACAGGGTTTCCGGACTTCTCGGCATGGGCGATCACCTCGTTCAGCGGGGCGGGGTACTGCTGGAACTCGTCGGCGTCGGCAAGCAGGTGCCAGCCGGGACCGGCCCGGTGCCGCAGGGCGTCGCGGAGCTGGGTGTTGGTGTGCTCGTGCCACGGGCCGGTGCTGGTGCCGGTGGGGATGATGCCCAGCTCGCGGGCGGCGGCCTGGAGTTCGTGCCGTTTCCGGTCGGGTACGTGGTCGGGGAAGTGGAAGGCGATTAGGAACCGCTCGACGCCCAGCCACCGGTAGTGGCGGGCCCAGGCGGCCAGCAGAGTCGGCTCGACGGGGCCGACGACGGCGATCAGCGCGGGAGGCGTGCTCGGCATTCAGGACTCCTTCGTGCGCAAGAGGGCGAAGGTGCGGGTGAGGAAGTCGGCCTGCTCGGCGGCCGACCGCATCCCGAGCAGGTCCGGGGCCGCCGGTCCGGGCAGCGGGGGCGGCTGGCGGATGACGGTGTGCAGGGCGTCTGCGAGGGCGTCTGGGTCGCCGGCCGAGAACGTCAGGGCCCAGGGCTGGCCATGCAGGCGGGTGGTGAGGGCGCCGTCGTGCTCGGAGACGATCAGAGGCATGCCGAGGCGGGCAGCGTCCATGACGAGTCCGGACTCCTTGCCGGTCCCTGGGCGGCGGGTGACGAGGGCGGCGTCAGCGGCGGCGTACACCAGCCGCAGCACGGCATCGCTGACGGGGCCGGGCACGATGTGCACCCGCAGATCGGGCAGGGACCGCCACCGCTCCAGGACGGCCTCGTCGAGCGGGGAGCCGGTGACCACCAGATGCAGGGGCTCCTTGAGCCGGTCCAGGGCGGCGTCGACGACGGTGACGTCCTTGTAGGGCCACCAGCCGCCGACCAGGCAGACCACCGCCTCGGAGAGGGGGATGTCGAACGCGGCCCGGCCTCCGTCACGCTCGGCGTCATTCAGGCGGCGGCCGTCGTCGACCGCGAAGGCACCCACCACCGCGGGCAGGTCGGCGAAGGCCGTAGCGAACTGATCTCCGACAGCCTGCGTCGGGTACACGGCGACAACCTGTTGCTCGCCCCGGCGGGCGAGCCGGCCCAGCAGCCGCACGACGGTGTCCTCGGCCGTGACCGCCTCGTGGACGAACCGCAAGTGCGGCTGCCCGCCGAGGAGGGCGGCGGCCCCGTGCAGGGCCTCGCTCGCGGTCAGGATCACCACCGCGTCGGCGCCGGACTCCAACCGGCGAGCGGACCGCAGTGCGGACGCCTCGGTCAGGCACCGGGCGATCAGGGTGATCTGGTGCGGCACCCTCCGCAGACCGCCAGGCCAGCGGCGCGAGCGGAACACACGCTGACCGGCCGAGGAGAGCCCGGACGCCAACCGGGAGACGGCACCCAGCACGGTTGCCGCCAGCCCCACCGGTGCGGTCACCAGTCGGGCGTCCGCCTCGCGCAAGGCACGTACCGCCTCGGTGGCGATCCCGTGCGGGGAGATGACGAGGCTGCTGGGCCGGGCCTGGGCGAGGGCCACCAGCGTGCGCTGGTGGTGCCCGCCCAGGCGGTTCGCGTACGGCTCGATGAGCACCAGCGGGCCGGTCATCCGGACACCGCCTGGTCCCCATGGGCGGCGGTGAACCTCTCCCGCAGCCAGGTGGGGTCGTTGAGGTGGTCGAACTGCTGCGGGTCACGTGCGGCCTGGCGGGCGAAGGAGACGCCCTCCCGGGCCCCGGCGGCGGAGTAGGCGGCGAACTCGCCGCTGCGGCTGAGAGTCCATGCCTCGACGCGCCTGTGCGCGTCGCCGTCCGCCATGCCGTACTCGCTGCCGCGCTCCAGCATGGCGCACTCGCGGAAGCCGGCCTTCCAGGCGTGGAAGGGGCTCTGGTTGAACCGCGTGATCCCGGCGGTCTGGTGGGCGAACTCGATGCGGCCGGGCAGGGCAGCAAGCACATCCACGGCCTCGCCCATCTCGCGCAGGGCACTGCGGCTGATCAGCTTCAGCCCGCCGTAGCCGTAGGTCAGGCCGTTGACCGGGTTGACCGCTCGCCACACCCGCATGGACACCCCCTCGTCCAGCGGCCTGACATCGGCAGGGTCGAAGCCGGGGTCGATGGCGAAGTCGCCGTCGGAGAGGAAGAACTGCTCGCGGTCGACGACCTCAGCACACAGCCGGTAGGCCAGGCGCATCCCGTGCACGCCGTGCAGGCGCTTGACCGTGCCGCCGAGTGTCCGCTGGAGCCGGGAGTGCAGGGAGTTGGCCATCGGCTCGTCGTAGGACAGGAACACCGCGTCGAAGCCAGTCATGAGAGGGCCTCCAGGTAGCGGGCGGCGACCAGAGCGGGGGCGAAGTCGGCGGTGGAGGCATGGGCCCGTTTGGCATGCACGGCGTGGAACTCGTCGTCCGTGGCCAAGCGCTCGGCCAGGGCGACGGCCTCGGCCGAGGTCGTGAAGCACAGCTCGGGGTCGATGTGTTCGGCGAGCCAGCCCAGGCGTGGGGAGATGACCGGCAGGCCCATGCCCTGGCAGTCGATCACGCTCATGGACCAGGGGCAGCCGGGACGGAAGGGAGCGATACCGAAGCGGGCGCCGGCCAGCAGGTTCTTGTAGCGGACGCGGTCGCCCCGGTCCGAGACGACCTGTACGTGCGGCAGGGCGGCGAGTTGGTCGCGCATCTTCTCGGGGCTGTCGTCCAGGCCCCTCCGCTCGGCCCGCCGCTGGCCGAACAGGTCCATCACCCGCAGCCGTACGGTGCCGGAGGCCACCAGGTCGCGGGCCAAGTCCACGAATTGCCCGGTGCCGTAGTGCGCGTACAGCCGGTGGTTGTAGACGCCGATCGCCCCCGCGCCGGAGGGGGTGGTCCGTGCGGCGGGGTCGCGGACGAGTCGCTCGTCGCGCGGCGCGGGCACTACCCGCAGCCGCTCACCGAGATCCGCGGTCATCCGGGTGGCTGCAGCCGACACCCAGGAGGCGGCAGTGGCGGAGTGCACCAGCACCCGGTCGCACGCCGCGAGCCCTGCGGCGAACGCCAGCAGCACCGGCCGCCCGAGCCCCGCGTCGTCCAAGGACGGGTCCAACAAGAGCTGCCCGCCATCGGCGAAGGAGAACGGCAGGTAGTGGCAGTACCCGGCCAGCAGCGCGTCCGATCCGGCCTCCAGCAGAGCCGTACGGATCGCCGGGGCTTCCTCGATCTGGTTGGCCACCACCGCGTCCGGCCTCTCGGCTTCGATCAGCGCCACCAGCTCGTCGACGTCCGCCGAGAAGCGGGCCCGGTACTTCGTCCCCGGCACCCTCGTCCGGTGGAAGCCGCATCGGACATCCCCCGCCGGAGCCGGAGCCGCGACGGTCACTTCCGCCCCGGTGTCGGCCAGGGCCGGGGCCAGCAGGTCCGCGAAGATCCACCCCGAATCCGCCGACAACCGGTCGGGGTTGGAGATGTTCAGCAGGTACAGGACACGCATGTGCGTCGCCTCCCTCGTCTGCCCGGAAGGGTCGTTCCGGGTCGGTGAGGGAAGGAAACCGGCGACGCGGGCCGTGACGGGATGATGAACTGGGATCACTCACGGTTCATTCATGCTCACTGATCATGACGCGGGGGCGGCCTTCGATGGACGCACAAGGCGAGGAGACCACCGCCGAGCAGGCGGCCGAGAACTTCGCGGCCGAGCTGGCTCGCTGGCGGGAGGTACGCGGCATGTCCAAGCGGGCATTAGCGCGAGCCATGGGCTTTGATCCGTCGTACGTCAGCCACATGGAGTCCGGCCGCCACAAGCCCACCGAGGAGTTCGCCCGACTCTCTGATGAGACCTTGAACGCCGGGAAGGCGATCTGGCGCCGCTGGCGCGACTACGAGCAGGCCAAGGTCAGGGAGACCCGGATGGTCCGGCGCCCGCCCGGGGCCGTGCCGGCCCCACGACGGCCCGAGCAGCCGTACGCCACCGGCTCCGCCATCGTCGTCGAACACGACACCGCCCGCCTCCAGTACGACGGTCACTCCTACCGGCTCGCCATGCGCCGGCTGCTGCGGAACACCGGCACCGAGCCGGTGACCCGCTACCTGATCCGCATCTCCGTCGACCGCTACCCCGGCGACCCGGAGCGGTCCAACGCCCACTACCGGGCCCACCCGCTCACCTGGGACGAACTCGACCTCACCGCCGCTTGTCGCGGCGAGACGATGCGCTGGCAGGCCAAGCACGACCGCGACGCCTTCAAGGAGATCTGGCTGCTGTTCGACAACGAACACGGCCGCTTCCCGCTCTATCCGGGCGAGTCTGTGTGGATCGAGTACGCCTACACCGTAGGCGACGAGAAGTGGGGCAACTGGTTCCAGCGAGCCGTACGCCTGCCCACCGAGCAACTGGAAGTCCAACTCGTCTTCCCCGCTGACCTCGACCCAGTGGTCTGGGGCACCGAGACGTCCATGACCGCCGAAGCATCCCCGCTGCGAACCCCACCCGTCCGCAGTGACGCCGACGGCCTACGGCAATTCACCTGGATCACGGCCACACCCGCCCTGCACGCTCGGTACCGTCTGGAATGGCGGTTCCGAGCCCGGCCCGAACCAACCACGGATCAAGGGGAGTTCAAGTGATCGACGTGCGACCCAGCCAGCAGATGCGAGACCTCGGGGTTGTCCAGCAGGGTGCCGCCATCCTCGCGGAACCGGCCCGCCCCTTCAATCTGCCCACCGAGCGCGACGAGGCCGAGCGCGTCGTGGACGAGCTGTTCGCCGCCATGGAGCGGATCGGCCAAGTCCACCCCTTCGCCAAGGGCATGGGCCTCGCGGCCCCACAGATCGGTATCGCCCGAGCCGCCGCCGTCGTCCAGCCGCCCGGTAATGCCCCGGCGATCATCCTGCTCAACCCGAAGATCACCGCCCGCTCCGACGAAACAGACGAGCAGTACGAGGGCTGCCTCAGCTTCTTCGACGTCCGCGGCCTCCTCCCCCGCCCCCTGAAGATCACGGTCGAAACCGCCGCCCTGAGCGGCGAGACCTCCACGATCACGTACGAGCTCGGCCTCGCCCGCCTCATCCATCACGAGATCGACCACCTCAATGGGCTCCTCTATACCTCCCGGATGCTGCCCGGAGTCGAACCGATCCCCGTGGACGAGTACCGGCAGACCGGCCGGGCATGGGCGTACGAGGAAGCCTGACTACCCCTCATGGACTGAGTGCTGAGCACGGCGTTCACTTCAGTGGCGCAGGCTGAGCGGCTCAACGGTTCACCAGATAGAAGATGAAGGCTGCGCCGATTCCGAGGCCCCAAAAGAATGCGATGGCTCGCGCCCGGTGGTCGGGAAGGATCTGAGGTGGAGGTGGTGTCACCGTTGCCTCGATCCGCTCGGCCACGCCATTAAGTGCGGTCCCTATTTCCTCCATCCGACCTAGAGGCTTGTCCCTGTTCTGCAATCTGTCCATGTCCCTGACCAGTTGATCCAGGGAACTTAGACTGCCCTCAAGACGCGTGACCAAGCCGTTGAGGTCGTCGCGGCCTCGCGAGCTGACGGTGTCCTCGAAGCGACCAACAACCCTGTTGAGCTCGTTGAGATCGAGCTGCTTGGACACCTTGTCGAAGGTGTCTGCGGCGTGGGAAACCTGACCTGCGACGTCCTCGTTGATGCTGTGGCTTGCGCGCATGAGCAACGCGGCGACATCCTCGTTGATGCTGTGGCTCGCGTGCATGAGAGTGTGAGCGACGTCTTCATTGATGCTGCGCGCCGCCAGCGCGAGCAAGCTCGCGGTATCGGGGGAGATCACCCCGTCGTCCAGAGCCTCTTCAAGCAGCTCGGCCAGGGCGGGGGAATCCTTAGAGATCTTCCTGAGCAGCGCTTTGGTCTTCGCATCGACCGCCTCGATGCGGATCTCGCCGTGGTTGTCACGACCGACGAAGGCACCGTCTCCGTGGTTGTGCTGCTCAGTGATGTGCCGTTCCGGCTCCGGAACGGCGGACGTCACTGCTCCTCCTGCCCATCGACACGGATAGTCCCGTGGTTGTCGCCGCCGATGAAAGTGCCGCGCCCATGGTTGTGCTGAGATCCGATGTTGACCGTCTTCGTGCCGGACGGCGTCGCAGAGCGCAGCGCCTCGATGTCCCCGAGGGCCTCGGGGCAGGCGGTGAGGAACGCGGTCAGCACGCTGCTCCACTGAGCAGTGACCTCGGCCTGGGTAACCCGGCGCTGTTCCAGCGCCTCGGCGTGCTCATCAAGTGCACGTAGCGCCTGGGACTCTTCCTCCGCGGTCCCGCGCCGGAAAATCGCAGAGACCCGGGTGCGCAGGACGTCGGCCCGACCTTGAAGCAGGTAGGCGAGAACGTTGCTGGCGGCGCCGGTGGCGACGGCTATCGCTGCTGCGTCAAGCATGGAAGACCCCCGAGATAGATGCCAAGCACGGCGCTACGCGTGTCCATGACGGATAGATAGTCCCTCGCAACAGAGCCCAAGAACCGACGCTCTTGAGTAACCGTCCACCATTTCCCGGCAGTTGTCCGGAAAGCATCCCTCTGAACGGCGGAATCACTGCGGATCGGCCACGAACCACGCCCGCTGCAGCAACTGTGACGATCGGAGCACAGCGGAGAGGCACGCACCGTCAGGGGCAGGATGCGCAACCGGCGCAGAGTGGCCACAGTCTGAGCACCTCCGGGCGCGTGCCATCAAGGTGCACAACGGACATGCCCTTGGAGTCTGTCACGGTGAGCCGGAGGATGCCGTCGGGCCTTGCGATGTTCATGCCTATCTCGATCGTCGCGTCCGAATCAGGTCGAAGAAGGACGGGTTCATCACTGGTGGCCAGGGCTGCCCAAAGAGAGAGGTGCTGCGGCACCTCTCCGGACTGCCGTAGGTCTGCGAGGAGGCCCGGAATCGCTCCGCTTGACGGGAAACCATCCTTGGCCTTCCATGTCAGCCCCGTGTAATGAACGCGAGGATGGTGGCACATCAGGACCGTTTTGATGAGCCACCGAGACAGCGAAGCGATATCATTCCGTGATGACGTGAATATCATGCGGCCTTGGAGCAGCTTCGGCAGGTGCTCGGCGGCTGGCTTCTCAAAGGTCTCGTTCAACCACTGGTTACACGAGACGCAACAAGGCACACGGATGGCGCTGAGACTGTTGTTCAGCTTCCTGGCCTCATTCTCTCTGCGCCCCTGGTAGGTCGCGGCGTACATGTCGTACGCCTCACCAAGCACGAGGTCGTTGGCATCACCTAGGAGCTTCAGCAGCTGCTCGGGCAGCGCGTGCTCCCCGGTGGCCTTCTTCACCTGAGCCGGACAGAGGGCACAGGTGTGCTTCTTCGCAGACACGCGTCAAAAGCCTAGCGACCCGCGTGTCTGCGTAGTAGCAGATTCCCAAAGAGCCGTGCCGGGTGGCCCGCCAGGCGGGCGCTCGCGCGGAACAGATTCAGCACACATGAGGCCGGGAAACCCCGTGAACACGTGAGAACTACGGAGGGGAGTTTCCCCAGGCCAGACACCCCTCAGCCGCGTTTCCGCAGGTCACAGCCCCGTCCAGGGAAAACTCCTAAAGCGGGTGTCGCAGGTTCGAATCCTGCCGGGGGCACAAGCGAAAAGGCCACCTAGGAACGTTCCTAGGTGGCCTTTGACATCCGCTCCTGACATCAATGGCGGCGGCCACTCACGGCCAGGACGCCTCTTGAGCAGCCGGTCCATGTGGCTGATCGCCTCGCGCTGCGTGCCCTGGACGGGCATGTGTGTAGACGTCCACCGTGATGCTGATCTGGTGTGCCCGAGGATCTCCGTCACGACGCGAGGAGCCACCCCGGCTGCGGTGGGGATCGTGGCGCAGCCGTGCCGAGCATCGTGCAGGCGGATCACCCGGAGGCCGGCGGATTCGGCAACGCGGGTGAACGAGCGGTGGACGTTCCGGGGCTCCACCGGGCGACCGGTCCGCGTAACGAAGACATGCCCGCCTTCCTGCGGCGCTTCCCCAGCGCGTGCCTTGGCCTCAGCCTGTCGCATGCGGTGCCACCGAAGGGCGCGAGGCACATAGCAGGAGGAGGCACAGCCCGGCGGCGTCCCTTGGGATCATCGTCGTAGAGGATGCCTCGCCGCCTCTTAGTCTGCTGACGGACGTAGAGGACCCCTGCGGTTCAGGTCCAGGTCGGTCCACCGCGACCCGACCAGCTCCCCGCGCCTCAGCCCTGCCCGGCGTTGTCACAGGTTTCTCTACCTCATCAAGTGCCCGCGCGAGGCGCGGGCTGGCCCCTTGTGCCCGGTCCTCTGTGCCTTCGGCACCCAGACCGGGCCCCTGGGGCCGCAGCGAACTACGGCCCCTGAGTCGAGAACCAAACCCGCGGCTTCAAGGCGATGCCTTCGGCGGGGGCGCTCAGACTCCGGGATGGACGGGGCACCGTTCGCGAGTGCCGGCCGGAGCGTGGCGAGCGTCGTGGGGCTCCCATCCCGACCACCTTCGACCCAGGCAGAGCCGAGCAGTCGCGGCCCAAGGCGTCAAGGTCGTTCGTACAGTGGCGCGCTCCACCTTGACGCCCTGAATTACGACCGCTCCACGACGTGTGGGTCGAAGGCGGACGGGATGGGAGTCGGGGTGAGTGGTGGGTTGGGTGAGCACTTTCGCTATTCGTCCTGGATTCCCTTCCGGCTGCCCGTATGCTGACTCGGCCGAGTCGATAAACCGCGGGGTGAGAATGCAGGAAAAAGCCAACGATTACGAGGAATTCGCTGAGCCGCTACGGAGCTACGCACCGGCCCTGGAAAGCCTTATGCGAGAGCTACTGTTGTCGCGGGGGATTCAGATTCACTACGTACGCTCTCGGGTGAAGGCTAAGGCTAGCACGATACGGAAGCTTGAAGACCCTGCCAAGAATTACACAGGAATTTCGGACCTCACGGATATGCTGGGAGTAAGAATTGTGACTTACTTTCCGGATGACGTGGATCGGGTGGCCGACGTAATCGAGCGCGAATTCGAGATCGATGAAGAGAACTCGATCGACAAGAGGGCTTTGCTTGACCCTGACCGATTTGGCTACCTGTCCCTGCACTTTATTGCGCGGCTAAAGAGTCCGCGAATTGAACTGGCCGAGTACACCCGGTTTAAAGAGTTCGTTTTTGAAGTCCAGGTTCGCTCCATTCTGCAACATGCTTGGGCAGAGATCGAGCATGATCTAGGTTACAAAAGCTCCTCGGCCCTACCTCCGGAGATCAAACGGCGTTTTTCGCGTGTAGCCGGAATGCTGGAGGTTGCCGACGATGAATTCCAGGCGATCCGCGACGATCTGGCGGCTCATCAGAGGAAGATTGATCGCGCCGCTGGAAAGAATTGGGAAGGCATCGCCCTGGATGAAGCATCAATATACAGCCTTATGAGTAGAGATGAGGGTATGCGCTCAGTAGATCGAGCGATTGCGCACGGCTTGAGCAGGTCGCTGACAAGGCCGGAACGGTCTTATGCGGCGTCCAGGCTCGCAGAGATTAGGGCTCTAGGTTTCGACACTGTACCTGAGGTGAGATCGGCAGTTTTGGAGCGGCGAGAGGAAATCACCGCGTTCGCAGTTGCTTGGATTTCGGATGAGAATACGGCGAAACTGTGGGCCAAGGGTACGGATATCGTAAGCGCGGAAGTGTCCGAGCAGCCGTATGGTGTGGACGCGGAATTCACTGCCTTGCCGATCGGTGTCGGCCTCTTCTATTACTGGCTCCTGATGTGTGCCTCGGGTGAAGTGATTGACCCGCCCTATCATGAGGAGGCGGTCCGCTCGCTGTCCCGTGTTTACCGACGTCTGAGTGAGGTGTCGGATTAGCGTGGAGGCTTATGCTCCTCCTATGCGAAGAGGAGCGATCACGCGAGACTCCGTTCTCAAAGTTCTGGCGGAGCACGACGAGTTGGGGCGTGAAGCCTTCCTGGTGAAGTACGGCTTCGGGGAGGCGCGGTCCTACGTCCTGGTTCACGACGGTCAGGAGTACGACTCCAAGGCCATTGCCGGCGTGGCCCACAAGTGGGATCAGGGGCGGGCCCTCACTCGGGACGAGTTCAGCGGCGGCAAGGATCACGCCGCGGCGTGGCTCAAGCGGGTGGGCTTCCAGGTCAAGGCCATCAAGAACCCGGACTGGGCTCGTGACGAGATCATCCTTGCCTGTCAGCTGGTGATGGAGAACGGTTGGAAGGGGCTGGACGCCAGAGACAGCCGGGTAGTGGAGCTGTCCGCCCTGCTCCAGTTGCTTCCCATCCACGCCGAGGCGGACCGCAACGAGAAGTTCCGCAACCCCAACGGTGTCGCTCGTAAGACGTTCGACATCGCCACTCGGCACCCGGAGTACCTGGGGAAGCCCACCAACGGCGGCGCACTGGATGTCGCAGTGTTGCACGAGTTCCTTGCCCGGCCGCAGGAGATGACCGAGGCTGCGAGGCTGATTCGGCAAGGCATCGCGACCGGCGATTTGCAGTCCTTTGTACCGACTGAGGAAGAGGAGTTCGGCGACGACTTCAGCGCGCCCGAGGGGCGGTTGCTCATGCGCTGGCACAGGGCGCGCGAACGGGACCGGGGCCTGCGCAAGAAGAAGATCGCTTCTGTTCTTCAGCGTGGCGGACAGCTCGCTTGCGAGGCTTGCGGCTTCGACTTCGAGAAGGTCTACGGGGGCCGCGGAGCCGGGTACATCGAGTGCCATCACGTCCTGCCCCTGCACGTAGCTGGGGAAAGCCGCACCAAGCTCAGCGATCTCGCCCTCATCTGCGCCAACTGTCACCGCATGATCCACCGGCAGGCGCCGTGGCCGACTCCTGAGGAGCTGCGTGCCTCGATTGAGCAGAAGCATGCAAACGACAGGCGTGCTGCCGCGGCTTTGTCGCGACCGCGCAGGCCGGCTGACGAGCAGATGCCGAACCCGTGAGCTGACATCCGCGCCTGACATCAACGCCGTTGCACACCGGCAGACCTGGAGAGCCGTGGACGGCAACCGCGCGCGCCAGCCAGGGCGCGTAGGCGGCTCAGGCCGAACTCCTGAAGCGGGTGTCGCAGGTTCGAATCCTGCCGGGGGCACAGGTGGAAGGGCCAGCTCAGGATGGGTTTCCTTCCGGGCTGGTCCTTCGTCGTTCCGGGCGCCGTGCCGCACGCGTGCCGCTGATGCCCCGAGGGCGCCACATCCTCCAGCCGGTGGCCCCTCCCCCGCCGTCGCGGATCATGGGCCCGAGCCTGTCGGTGATGGGCCCGGTCCCGGTCGCTGGTCATGTGCTGGTAGATCAGCGCGGCTGGGAGCTGTTGTGGGCCCTCCGCGTCATCAGCTCCCGCGTACCGGTTGTCGGGGACAGCGTGTTGCCCGTGTGCCGAAGATCGTGGAAGCGCGGCCCGGCCGTGACGCCGCGGCCCTCCGCGCCTTCACCCGGGCGTCCCGGAAGTCGCCGCGCCGGGAGGGTCTGCCCGATCAGGAGCGGGCCGAGGAGTGGCTGGGATACGTGCGGAAGGACGCCGGCTCAGGCACGCACCGGCGTCGAGACGGCAGCCGACGAGACGGTGGCCGAGAAGAGGAACGGGGCAGCCCGCGCCGAGCGTTTCGGCGGCCCCCGGCGTGCGCGCGAGGCTCGGGCGGACGTTCCCGGCACGGAGTGGCGCCAGCGGGGCGGGGGCCCGACATCCCGATCCGCTGACCGGGCAGGACACCGTCACCCGGCGGCTTCGGGCCCCCGGGAAAACGCGGCGGCCGAGCGCCCGGTACGGGAAGCTGACCGATCCGACCGGTCGGAGGAGCCGCGGGGGCTTCGCTGACGCCTCGCCACGGGGGCTCGACAAGCGGTTGTGCGTCGGCAGCCGCTCCGTCAGTCGGCGTCCTCCGGCTGGGCCGGGCGCAGTTCCTCGGGGCAGCCGGTGCCCCGGGGGAACTGGTAGGGGGAGGCGAGGCGGTAGGTGCCGGCCTTCGGGGCGAGGAGTTCGGTCCATTTGTCGCCGAAGGCGTCCTCCGCCGTCTCGCTCAGGCAGCCGTGGAGGTTGTCGTAGGTCTTCGGTTCGTTCTCGTCGGTGCGGTTCTTGGACTGTTCGGTCTCCTGCGGCGCCTTGAGGCTCTTGCCGTTCTTGTCGACGAGGCCGAGCCACGGCGAGTACGGGATGCGGATGAGGACCCGGCCGGGGCTCTTGACCTGGATGGTCAGCTCGCCCTGGTCGGCGCGCTGGACGAGGGCCGGCGGGTCGGCGATCGGGACGGGGTGGCTGACCGCGTACAGCTCCCAGTTGGCGTCGCCCCACAGCGGGTCGAGGTAGGGCTGTCCCTCGGCGACGAGTTCGCGTTCGCGTTCGCCGCCGTCGCCGTCCGCCTCGGCGGTGCCCTTCGGCAGGACGACGAAGTGGACGGCCCAGCGCTTCAGCCACTCGTGGTAGTTCGCCGAGTTGAGGGTGTCGTCGTAGAACAGCGGGTTGCGCTTCATGTCGGCCTGGCGCAGCCAGCCGCGCGCGAGGTTCACGTAGGGGGCGAGCGCCGCCGCCTCGCGGTGGCTGCGCGCGGGGACCACCTCGACCCGGCCGCGCTCCGCCCCCGCGCTGCGCAGCTGGTGCAGCAGCGGGGCCAGCTCGCCCTCCTGCGCCCAGGACTCGGCGGGCTGCGTGTGGACGACGTCGTCCGCCGCCTTGAAGCCGATCCACACGGTGACCCCGACGAAGGCCAGGAGGACCGTGTACCACTTGCGGGTACGGGGCACTGTGAACGGCAGCGCGGCGAGCAGCGCCACCCCGGCGAACAGCATCGCCAGGCGCGTGATGTTGCTGCCGACCTGCGAGCTGACGGCCCAGGACAGCACGACGCCGACGCCGTAGACCGCCGTCGTGATCCGTACGGTGCGCCAGTCGCGCGGCACCAGGAAGAAGACGAACGCCGAGCTGATCACCGGCAGCGAGGCCGAGCCGAGCGACATCGGCATCGTCCCGGAGAACGGGAACAGCAGCGAGGACAGGCCCACGACGAGCAGCGGCGTCAGGCCCAGCGCGTAGGCGCCCGGACGGCGTCTGCTCAGGAAGAGCGCGACGGCCACCAGACCGACGTACAGCCCGGCCACCGGGGAGGCCGCCGTCGCGAGCCCCGCGAGGACCGCGGCGACCAGCGCCTTCGCCCAGCGCCGTTCGCGCCAGCGGTGCGGCCAGCAGAACACCGCGGCGACCGCGCCCAGGCCGAACATGGCGCCCAGGCCGAAGGTGACCCGGCCGGAGGCCGCGTTGCACAGCAGCGCGAAGACGCCGGCCAGTGACGCGGCCATGGGATTGCGGACCGCCCGGCTGCGCACCAGGATCAGCGCGAGCAGCCCCGCCGACACCGTGCCCGCGGCCATCATCGTGGTCCGCACGCCGAGTACGTGCATGAGGTACGGCGAGATCACGCTGTACGACACGGGGTGCGTGCCGCCGTACCAGGCGAGGTTGTACGCGGAGTCGGGGTGGTGGCCGACGAACTCGGCCCACGCGTCCTGCGCCGCGAGATCGCCGCCACTGTTCGCGAACGCGAAGAACCAGACGAGGTGCAGGACGGCGGCGACCGCCGTCGCGACCGTCACCGGGTGCCTCAGCAGCGTCCGCGTACGGGAGCGGGCACCACCCGCGGGGCCGGGCGCCGGCTCGTGGTCCGCGGGGTCCGCGGGGTCCGGCTCGTGGTTCACGGCGTGCGGCTCGTGGTCCACGGGGTGCGGCTCTGCGCGGGCCGGTTCCTCGTCGCGGCCGCGGGCGGGGGCGTCGCCCGGTCTCGCGTGCTCCGACTCGGGCTCCGGTCCAAGCTCCGACTCGGGCTCCGGTCCGGGCTCCTTCCCCGGCCCCTGCCGCCGGAAGGGCGCGTCCGGACGGCGGTCTTCCGGCCGGGAAGGCTCCGCCTCGTCCGCCCGCTTCGGCTCCGCGGTGGTCACCGAAGGCCCTCCCCGTGTCCGTACCGGCTGCCCCCGGGCTCCTCCGGTGGACTCGCGGTGTCCCTGTTCTCTGTCCGTTCTGCCCCGGTCCCGGCGACGCTAGCACGCGGTCCCGGGCCGGGGGCCGGGGCGGTCGCCTCCGGTCCCCGGCCCGGGACCGGGCGGGTGGCCGGCCGCCGGCTCAGCCGAGGCGCCGCAGCTTCGCCCCGAAGCCGGGCTCCGTCAGGTCGTTCTGGAGCGCGACCGGCACCTCGACCGCTCCGCTGGTGCCGTCGCCGACGCGCAGCACCCCGACCTTCGTACCGGCCTTCGCCTCGTGCGGCGGCACCTTGCCCTCGTCGGTCAGGCTCAGTTTCACGGTGAGCCCGGACCAGCCGACCGCCGTGACGTTCTTCGTCGCGACGACGGGGGTGGTGCCGCCGAGCCCGTCGTCGACCTGTCCGACGACGTCGCCCTTGCGCACGACGGTCTTGGCCTCCAGTTCGCCCTGCGCCGCCTTGATGAGCGAGGAACCCGCGCTCAGCGCCCCGGTGAGGATCGAGTTGTCCACGGGGGACGGCGGCTGCGCGAGGACCGCGCCGATCACCGTGCGGGTCGTGCCGCCGACGTCCTTGGTCGCGGCGAACATCAGGTTGCCGCCGGCCGCCGTCGTCGTCCCCGTCTTGATGCCGACCGTGTTGTTCATCGGGACGAGCTGGTTCCAGTTCGGCTGGTTCTTGCCGTTGCTGTCCGTGTACGAGGGCATCCGGACGACCTCGCGGAACAGCGGGTCCTTCATCGCCTTCTTGCCGAGCTTGACCTGATCGGCGGCGGTGCTCACGGTCGTCTTGTTCAGCCCGGAGGGGTCCGTGTACGTCGTGTCGCCCATGCCCAGCTCGTCGGCGGTCTTGTTCATCTTCTCGACGAAGGCCTGCTCGGAACCGGCGTCCCAGCGGGCGAGGCGGCGCGCGATGTTGTTCGCCGAGGCGATCATGATCGCCTCGATCGCCTCCTTCTGCGTCAGCCGCTGTCCCTTGCGGACCTCGACGGTGGACTCGTTCTGCGCGGACAGTCCCGCGTCGTCCTCCGCCTTCTGGTCCATGGTGATCTTCACGCCGTCACTGCCCGCCTTGACCGGGTGGTCGCGCAGCACGATGTACGCCGTCATGACCTTCGCGACGCTCGCGATCGGTACCGGCTTCTGCTGCCCCGAGCTGCCGAAGGTGCCGAGGCCGTCGACGTCCATCGCCGCCTGGCCGCTCTTGGGCCACGGCATCCGCGGCTTCTGGCCGCCGAAGGAGAAGGTGTCGGAGGCCGTGAGCGACAGGGCCGGGTCCGGCAGCGGGCGGACGGTCTGGACGACCGCGAAGACGATCAGGAGCAGCAGGACCAGCGGTGTCCAGATCTTGACCCTGCGCACCGCCGTACGCAGCGGGGTCTCCGGGGGCGGCGGGGTGTTGGTCAGCTCCGCGAGCAGGTCGAGCGGCGGCTTCGGCGGCAGGGGCTGCTGGCGCGTGTGCTCCGGCCCGACCACCGCCGACCGCGGCAGTTCGCCGGTCGTCGCGTTGGGCGAGGCGGCGGGACGCGGGGCCGAGTAGTCGGTCGCCCAGGAGGGCGGCGGCTGCTTGGGCGGGGCGGCCTTCTCCGCGGGCGGCGCGTTCCGCTCGTCCAGGGGCCGCAGCGGTACGAAGGTGCTGGTGCGCTCGGCCTCGGCCTCGGCGGTCCCGGCCCCGGTCGCGGCGGCCGCCGGCCTCTCCCCCGGGACGTCCGTGCGCTTCCGGGCGGGCTTGCCGAGCTTGGCGCCGGTGCGCTGCGCGGGCTTGCCCAGCTTGGCACCGGTGCGCTGCGCGGGTTCGGCGGTGGGGCCGGTGGCGGGACCGGACGCGGGCCTCCCACCGTCCGGGCGGGAGGTGGTGGCCGGTTCCGTCCCCTGGCCGGTGCCCGGCTTCGGGCGGTCCTTCAGGGAGGAACTCGGGCCGCCCACGGTCTTCAGGGACGTCGTGGGGTGGTCCAGCGGGGGACGCAGCACCGCGAAGGCCCTGGTCGGCCGGTCGACCGGCGGGGCGGGCTCGTCGGCCTTGTCGGCCTCGTCGGTCTTGTCGGCCTTGGAGGCGGGATCGTCCGCTTCGGGGGCGGGCTCGTCCGCCTTGGACGCCTCGGGGGTCTTCGCCGCCTCGGGGGCCCCGGGTGCCTCCGGCTTGGTCGGCGTCCCCGGCTTGGTCGGCGCTCCCGGCTTCTCCGAGGTCTCGGAGCCCTCGGGGTCTTCAGCGTTCCCAGGGGCCCCGGTGTCCTCGGCGACCCTGGAGTCCTCGGTGTCCTCGGGGGCCGAGGGCTGCGGCTCGGGCCGGGTGTCCTCGGCGGGGCGGTCGGGGAGCGGGGCGGTCGCCTTCGCGGGGGCGGCGGTCCTCGCGGGGGCGGCGGGGCTGTCGGCCGGGGCCTCGTCACCGGCCTCCGCGGCCTCGGGAACCGTCGGTCCGGCGGGCTCGTCGGCCCCGGACTTCCCGACCGGCCTGGCGTCCTCGTCCGACGGCTTCCGGTCCTCGTCCTCGTCCCCGGCCCCGTCCCCGTCCCCGTCCCCGTCCCCGTCCCCGACATCGTCCTGCGAGCGGGCGTCCTGGGAGCGGCCGGTGTCGCCCTCGGCGTCGTCCGCGCTCGCGACCCACGCGGCCACGGCGGCGCGCAGACGGTCGTCACGGGCGGCCGGGACGGAGGCGTCCCGCTCGTCCCGCTCGTCCTGCGACGCGGAGGACCCGTCCGTCCCCTCGGAAGCGGAGGACCCGTCCGTCCCTTCGGAAGCGGAGGACCCGTCCGTCCCCTCGGAAGAAGCCACCGCCCCGGACTCCTCGGACGCACCGGCCGACGCACCGGAGGACGAGGGCGCGGAGGGCGACGAAGCGGAGGGCGAGGACGGTGTGGTGGAGGAAGAGCCCGAGCGGGCCATGGCGAGCCGCGGGTCCTTCTCCTCCGCTGCCGGCGTCCGCCCCTCCGATGACTTCTGTCCTTGCGCCCTGTCGGGGGACTCGCCCGCCACCGATGCCTCCTCCGTATGCCGTGCGTCTCACGCACTCGAACCGGCCGTGCTGTCCGAACCATTACCAGTGTCCTGGGTAATGCCGCGACCCGCGCGAAGCACGAGAACGACATCCCTGCGGGTTACCTGACATATCGGTCACGTGCTCTCGACAGACCAATGTGAGAGGGGTCACCCTGTCAGACATCCACGCGGGGAGGCATGGATGGGCAGGAGCCGCAGAACTATTCCGGAGGAGCTTCTGCTGCTCGCTCTGGACCCGGCCACGGGTACCACAGCGCAGCCGCAGTCACTCGATCTGGGTCTGGCCGGAGCACAGCTAGTGGAGCTGGCGATGGCTGGACGGATAGCCCCTGACGGGGATCGTATCGCCGTGGTCGTACCACGGCCGACCGGAGATCCGACGCTGGACTGTGCACTGGAGTTGCTGCGAAGGCGTGGCGCCCCGGTCCGTGCGGTCCACTGGATCGGCGGGCCCCGGCTGGGGCTGCGCCAGACGTATCTCTCGCATCTGGAGCGGTGCGGCATGGTGCATGCCGTGGCGGGCCAGATGTGCGGGGTGCTGCCGACAACGCGTTACCAGGCGACCGACACCGCCATCAGCCGGGAGATCAAGGCCCGGCTGGACACCGCGATCCGTACCGGGGTCCCACCGGACCCCAGGACCGCGGCGCTCGCCGCCCTGGCCCACGCGGTCGGGCTCGGCAAGCATCTGTACCCGGGCAACGAGGGGCGTTCCTCACGCTCCCGGTTGCGGGACCTGATCCGGCATGACCCGATGGGCGGGCTCGTGGCGCACGCCGTGATGGACGTCCAGAACGGAGTGGCGGTTCCCGCTCGCCGTCCCGCCGCCCCCGGCGGCAGGACGGCCGAGCAGGTGCCCGCGCAGGCACAGGTCCCGGGGCCGATCCCGTCCCAGCCACGGCACGGCGCGGCCGCTCGCGCCGTGGCGCGCTGAGCCGGGGAGCCGGGAAAGCGGGACCGCGTACCGGAGCGGGATACGTGGTGCGGCGACGCGGTGACTGACGTACGTGGCACCGCGTGGCGCCGCGGCGCGTGGCACCGCGTGGCACCGCACCGCCTCGCACCGCGTCGCGTCTGACACCGCTTCGCGTCGCGAGCCGGAATCGGCTCGCCGCTCACGGCCGCACCCTCACAGGCCGTGAGCGGGGCAGGCCCGGAGGTCGCGCGGAGTGACGGTCCGGGGTTCGGCCGCATCGGTCAACTCCGGTCCGTCACCCGTGCGTCCTCGTTATCCACGATTTCTCAGCGCCGTACGGGTTCTCGGTGGCAATCTGCTGAGCAGCAGATCCGCAAAGCGAAAGCGAATTCGCGGAGCGAACGAGATTCAGCCGGAGGAGCGCGCCCGTGGCGGCCAATGTCAATCCCACTGTCAGGCGAAGGCGACTGGGGCAGGAGTTGCGCAAACTGCGCGAGGGTCGCGGAATGACGGCGGAGGAGGTCGCCGAGCGACTCCTGGTGTCCCAGTCGAAGATCAGCCGCCTGGAGAACGGACGCCGCAGCATCAGCCAGCGCGATGTGCGCGACCTGTGCGGGGTGTACGAGGTCGAGGACATGCGCATCGTGGACTCGCTCATGCAAATGGCGAAGGACTCGCGCCAGCAGGGCTGGTGGCACACGTTCGGGGACATCCCGTACAGCATCTACATCGGTCTGGAGACCGACGCGGCCTCCCTGCGGGTGTACGACCCGCAGGTGGTGCCGGGACTTCTCCAGACCCCGCAGTACGCGCACGCCCTGATCACGGGGGCGCTGCCGGAGTCGACGCCCGCCGAGATCGAGAAGCGGGTGCAGGTGCGCATGGCGCGGCAGGACCGGATCACCTCGAAGGACAAGCCGCTGCGGCTGTGGGCGGTGCTCGACGAGGCGACGCTGCTGCGGACCGTGGGCACCGACGACGTGATGCGCGGGCAGCTTGACCACCTCGTGGACATGTCCCAGCTGCCGCACGTCACGGTGCAGGTGATCCCCTTCGCGGTGGGGGCCCATCCCGGCCTCAACGGCCAGTACGCGGTCCTGGAGTTCCCGGACACGGCGGACTCCAGCGTCGTCTACATCGAGGGTGTGACGAGCGACCTCTACCTGGAGAAGGCGAACGAGGTCGAGCAGTACAGCGTCATGTACGAGCACCTGCGGGCCCAGGCGATGAACCCGGAGGACAGCCGCGAGTACATCCGGACGACCGCCTCCGAGAGGTACGGATCGAAATAGCCGGTGAACGCACGTCCGGGGAATGGGATTTCGGGTTTCCCGGGCGGTCGGCGCCGGACCGTACACCGTTCTCGGCGTTCAAGGAAGACCCCTCTGGAATATGCCATCCGGTTGAGTGAACGGCAGCTTCCGTGCCCTGAGTTGGCGGGTAGCGTCATTCACGCAATCACGTGGCGCCACGCGGTGGGTTTCGCGAGGCGGTACGGGGTCACCGGCGCACCGGCCGGTGACCGCTCTCACCCTCAGGTCAACCGGAGCAATCACATGGCTATTCAGCAGGGCCTCACGCATTCCTGGGTCAAGTCCTCCTACTCCACCGGCAACGGCGCGTGCGTCGAGGTCAAGTCCCCCGTGACGCGGGCCGTGGCCGTGCGTGACTCCAAGGTCGCCGAGGGCCCGGTCCTCGGTTTCCCCGCCGGCTCCTGGAGCACCTTCGTGGCGACCGTCACCGACGGTGCCGCGCGCGTCTGAGCACCGTTCCGTACGTACTCCCGGGCGCGCCGGTCACCCGCGCGTTCCGTGTACGGGCCGTACGGGTGCCTGTGTTCGTGGAAGAGCCCTCTCGACTGGTCCGCCGTCCTGGCCGAGGGGGCTCGGCCCTGTTCCGGGGCGGGTTTCCGGGGCGGGGTTTACGGGGCGGGGCGCCCGCGCGCCACCGGCCGGGGCCCCGCCCTCAGAGCTCTCTCGGGTAGCGGGTGAGCCAGCCGGGGGCGGCGGCCACCGGGCTGTGCAGCGAGGCGCCCTGGGTCATCTCCATCGCGAAGTCGTCGGCGAGTTCCAGGATCGTGGCGCGCCCCTCCAGTTCGGCGAGCCAGCCGGGCGGCAGGGCGGTCTCGCCGTGCGCCGCGCCCAGCAGCGCCCCGCACAGGGCGCCGACCGCCGAGGAGTCCCCCAGGTGCCGTACCGCGCGGGACAGGCCCTCGCGGACGTCGGTGGCGGTCCGCGCCGCGTAGACGGCGGCCGAGAGGCTGTTCTCGGGCCCTCCCCCGGCGAGGAGTTCGCTGATCCGCGCGTCCGCCCGAGCCGGGTGCTCGGGCCGTTCGGCGGCGGGAGCGCCGCTCAGGGCGCGGGCGAGGGCGGCGGTGACGGGTTCGTGGCCGGGCCGTGCGGCGAGCAGTCCGGTCGTCTCCACCACCGCCTGCTCCAGGGCGGCGCCGCGCGCCACCCCGTGCACGAGCAGGGCGTGGGCGCCGGCCACGAGCCCGGAGACGGGGTGCCCGTGGGTCTGCGCGGCGCACTCCACGGCGAGTTGCAGGACGAGCGCGGGCTCCCAGCCGACGAGCAGGCCGAAGGGTGCCGAGCGGGTGGCGGGGGCGGCCCCGCGCGCCGCCGGGTTCTTGGGGTGGTCGAGGGTGCCGGGCGCGGCGTCGCCCAGGCCGGTCAGGCAGTCGCGGTCGGGGGCGCGGCGCGCGTACAGCCACTCCTGGCGGGCCAGCCAGCCGTCCGCCGGGCGGCGCTCGTCGGGCCCCCAGTCGCGCTGGGTCGCGGCCCAGCGGCGGTAGGCGGCGTGCAGGTCGGTGGGCGGGTGCCAGGCGCCGGTGTCGCGGCGGACCTGCGCGCGTATCAGCCCGTCGGCGGAGAACAGGGCGAGCTGGGTGACGGAGGTGACGGCGCCCCTGCGGCCGTGCGCGGGCAGCAGGTCGGCCGTCCCGCCGGGGCCGTGCACCGTGCGCAGGCCCTCCTCGTCGAGGCCGGCCAGGGGTGCGCCGAGGGCGTCCCCAAGGGCCGCGCCGAGCAGCGCGCCACGCACCCGGCTGCGGTAGTCCTGCTGCTCCGCGCGGCCCCAGACGGTCGCCTCGCTCGTGACGCCCACCGAAAGTCCCTGCCTCCCGCTACGTGTCCTCGTCGTCCGTCCTCGTACGGGATCACGCCGTCCGTGCCGTGCCCGCGCCGCCCGCTTCGTCCGCGGCCCGGCTCCCGGACCACGCCGTGCCGGAACGCCCCAGCACTGTAATCGAACGGCTCGACGCGGACCCGGGCCCGTCGGGGGCGGGGAGGGAGCGCGGAGGAGGCGGGGAGGGGGCGGGGAGGGAGCGGCGCCGGTCAGGGCCCCCAGCCACGCGGACCGGCCCGTCGCGGTGGCGGGCGCCGCCCCTGTCCCTCCTCAGTCCAGCACCGGCAGCAGTTCCGGCAGGTGGCCGTCCGAGTGGGCGGCGGTGGTGACGCGTTCGGCGGGGACCTCCCCGTAGAGGGTGGTTCTCGGCTTGGCGGGACGGCCGGCCGCCTCGGCGATGGCCACGAGGTCCTTGACCGAGCGGTAGGAGCCGTAACTGGAGCCCGCCATGCGGGAGATGGTCTCCTCCATCAGGGTGCCGCCCAGGTCGTTGGCGCCGGAGCGGAGCATTTCCGCGGCGCCCTCGGTGCCGAGTTTGACCCAGCTGGTCTGGATGTTGGGGATGTGCGGGTGCAGGAGGATGCGGGCCATCGCCGTCACCGCGCGGTTGTCGCGGTCGGTGGGGCCGGGGCGGGCGATGCCCGCGAGGTAGACCGGCGCGTTGGTGTGGATGAAGGGGAGCGTCACGAACTCCGTGAAGCCGCCGGTCTCCTGCTGAATCGCGGCGAGCGTGCGGAGGTGGCCGAGCCAGTGCCGGGGCTGGTCGACGTGGCCGTACATCATCGTGGAGGAGGAGCGGATGCCGAGGCTGTGCGCGGTCTTCACGACCTCGATCCAGTCGGCGGCGGGCAGTTTGCCCTTGGTGAGGACCCAGCGGACCTCGTCGTCGAGGATCTCGGCGGCCGTGCCGGGGATCGTGTCGAGCCCGGCCTCCTTCGCCGCCGTCAGCCACTCGCGGATGGAGAGGCCGGTGCGGGCCGCGCCGTTGACGACCTCCATCGGGGAGAAGGCGTGCACGTGCATGCCGGGGACGCGTTCCTTGACGGCGCGCGCGATGTCGAAGTACGCGGTGCCGGGCAGGTCCGGGTGGATGCCGCCCTGCATGCACACCTCGACGGCGCCCACCTCCCACGCCTGCTGCGCGCGGTCGGCGACTTGGTCGAGGGAGAGGGTGTACGCGTCGGCGTCGGTGCGGCGCTGCGCGAAGGCGCAGAAGCGGCAGCCGGTGTAGCAGACGTTGGTGAAGTTGATGTTGCGCGTGACGATGTACGTCACGTCCTCGCCGGCCACGGACCTGCGGATGTCGTCGGCGACGCGGCACACCGCGTCGAGGGCGGGGCCGTCCGCGTGCAGGAGGGCGAGGGCCTCGTCGTCGGTGAGCTTCGTCGGGTCGTCCGCCGCGACCGCGAGGGCCTGGCGGACGTCGGTGTCGATGCGCTGGGCGATCATGCCGGGGGCGGCCTGTTCGCGCAGCGCCTCCCAGTCGCCGTAGACCGCGTCGAAGTCCTCGCGGCGGTCGCCCGTACGGCCCTCGGTGTCGATCGTGGCGTGCAGGTCGGTGCGGCCGCTCGCGGTGAAGCCCTCGTCGGGTTCCTGCCAGGGCAGTCCGGCGGGGATCGCGTCCTCGCGGGCGAGGCCGGTCTCCGGGTCGGCGAGCGCGCGGACGTGCGGGAGCAGGCGCGGGTCGAGCCAGGGCTCGCCGCGCCGGAGGAACTCGGGGTAGATCGTGAGGCGTTCGCGCAGCGTGTAGCCGGACTCGGCGGTGCGCGCGGCCAGTTCCTCGATGTGCGGCCAGGGGCGCTCGGGGTTGACGTGGTCGGGGGTCAGCGGGGACACCCCGCCCCAGTCGTCGATCCCGGCGCCGACGATGAGCGCGTACTCCGCGTCGACGAGGTTCGGCGGGGCCTGGATGCGGGCGCCCGGACCGAGGATGTGCCGGGCCACGGCGACGCACGCGGCCAGTTCCTCCAGCTCCGCGTCGGGCATCGCGCGCATCGCGGTGTCCGGTTTGGCGCGGAAGTTCTGGACGATGACCTCCTGGATGCCGTGGTGGCTGCGCTGCACGCGGCGCAGCTCGAACAGGGCGTCGGCGCGCTCCTCGTAGTTCTCGCCGATGCCGATGAGGACGCCCGTGGTGAAGGGGACGTTGCTGCGGCCCGCGTCCTCCAGGACCCGCAGGCGTACGGCGGGCTCCTTGTCGGGGGAGCCGTGGTGGGGGCCGCCCTTCTCGGACCACAGGCGGGTCGCGGTGGTCTCCAGCATCATGCCGAGCGAGGGCGCGACCGGCTTGAGCCGCTGGAGGTCGGACCAGGACATGACGCCCGGGTTGAGGTGCGGGAGCAGGCCCGTCTCCTCCAGGACGCGGATCGCCATGGCGCGTACGTACGCGAGGGTGTCGTCGTAGCCGTGCGCGTCGAGCCATTCGCGGGCCTCGGGCCAGCGGTCCTCGGGCTTGTCGCCGAGGGTGAAGAGCGCTTCCTTGCAGCCGAGCGCGGCGCCCTGGCGCGCGACGTCGAGCACCTCGTCGGGGGACATGAACATCCCGTGGCCCTCGCGGCGCAGCTTGCCGGGGACGGTGACGAAGGTGCAGTAGTGGCAGGTGTCCCGGCACAGCCGGGTGAGCGGGATGAAGACCTTCTTGGAGTACGTGATGACGCCGGGGCGGCCCGCGGCCTCCAGGCCCGCGTCGCGGACCCGGGCGGCCGAGGCGCACAGGTCGCGCAGGTCCTCGCCGCGGGCCTGGAGCAGCACGGCGGCCTCGGTGGTGTCGAGCGCGACGCCGTCTCTGGCCCGCCGCAGCGCGCGGCGCATGGCGTTGGCGGTCGGGCGGCCGGGCTGCTGATCAGTCATGCGTCGAGCATACGAGCGGCATCGGGCCGTGCGCCGGGCCACCGGGCGTGCCGGAGGCCACATCGGCGCGCGGGACGGCCGGACGCCCCGGCCGCCCGCGTGCCGTACGTCACCCTCACCGGGGGGGGCGCCGCGCCGGCGTGGTGGATCGCCGTCCTCGCCAACCCGGGCCCGGCAGACGGCGGCTGAGGGGCCGTGTGAGGGGAGCACTTGACATCCGCCGCCGTTCCCTCGCATCATCATTCCACTAATTGAGTAGTGGAATGATGATGCGGAACGACGCGCGGACGGCGCGGGAACGAGGGCGACCCCAGTGATCGAGTACCGCATCGAGCGGCGCAGCGGGGTCGCGACGTACATGCAGATCGTCCAGCAGACCAAGCAGGCGCTCCGGCTCGGCATCCTGGTGCCGGGGGACAGACTCCCCACGGCCAAGCAGGTCGTCGAGGCGACGGCCATCAACCCGAACACGGTGCTGAAGGCGTATCGCGAGCTGGAGCGCGAGGGTCTGGTCGAACCGCGACCGGGGCGCGGCACCTTCGTACGGCGCGGGCTCGCGGCCCCGCAGGCGGAGGCCGGTTCCCCTCTGCGGGGGGAGCTGGGGGACTGGATGCGGCGGGCCCGGGAGGCCGGGCTCGGCGGCGACGACGTGAGCGCGATGTTCGAGGCGCAGGTCGCGGAGACCTTCGGCTCGCACGGCGGGAACGCCGGGGCCGCTGGGGCCGCTGGGGCCGCTGGGGCCTCCAGAGTCTCCGGGGCCGCCGAGCCCTCCGGGAGCACTGGGAGCCCCGCAAGCCCCGGGGCTCCCGGGAGCCTTGGGGAGCCCGGAAGTCCCGGGGTCGCCGGAAGTCCCGGAAGCCTCGGGGTCGCCGGAAGTCCCGGGATCGCCGAGTCCTCGTAACCCGCGGCGCCACGCCCGCACGAGCACCCGCGCTCACGAAGCCCCCATTCCACTACCGCGCCCGGCCCTTCACCCGGAGCAGCGTCGCCCACGGCCCGCGCGGCCCCGGGCCGTCCACCCGTCACGATCAGGTCAGGAAGTACGTACACGTGTTCGCACAGAGCTATGGCGCGGGGCATGCCGATCCCGTGGCCGTCGAGGCCGTCGGCCTGGAGAAGAGGTACCGGCGCGGGTTCGCCCTGGAGGGTTGTTCCTTCCGGATTCCGGCCGGGCGGATCTGCGGTCTGGTCGGGCCCAACGGGGCCGGCAAGAGCACCCTGCTGAGTCTCGCGACCGGCGTGCTCGCGCCGACCGGCGGCAGTCTGCGGGTCCTCGGCGTGGACCCGCGGACCCTGGCAGCCCGGGAGCAGGTCGCCTACCTCGCGCAGGACAAGCCGCTGTACCCGCGCCTGACGGTCGCCGAGACGCTGCGCCTGGGCCGCGAGCTGAACCCGGGGAGCTGGCACCAGGAGACCGCCGAACGCGTGGTGCGGGAGGGCAACGTGTCCTTCGAGGCGCGGATCGGCACGCTCTCCGGCGGCCAGCGCACCCGGGTCGCGCTCGCCCTGTGTTTCGGCAAGCGGCCGAGGCTGCTGCTGCTGGACGAGCCGATGGCCGACCTCGATCCGCTGGTGCGGCACGACGTCACGGGCGTCCTGATGGCGGAGGCCGCCGAGCACGGCACGACCATCGTGATGTCCTCGCACGCGCTCACCGAACTGGAGGGCGTCTGCGACTACTTGCTCGTCCTGGCCGAGGGCCGGGTGCGGCTGGCCGGTGAGGTCGAGGACCTGACCGACGTGCACAGCGTGCTGATCGGCGCGCTGCCCGGTCCCGGCCCCGGACTGCCGCCCTCCCTCACGGCGCACACCGTCGTCGAGGCCCGGGTCACCGGACGGCAGGTCACCGCGCTGGTACGGCGCGAGGGCGAGGTGCGCGGCGAGTGGTCGGTGGGCGCGCCCTCGATGGAGGAGCTGCTGCTCGCCTATCTGCGCTCCCCCGACGCGCCCCCACTGCTGACCCCCAGCGCCCAGGTCCCCGGCGACCTGATCACGGCCCACGGCACCGACCGGAGGTACGCGGCATGAGCACCGCCACCCTGAACCGCGCCGGGGCACCCGCCCCCCGCTCCGCACGGCCCGGAATCCTGCACGGCCTGACCTGGCTCGTGTGGCGTCAGCACCGGGCGGCCGCCTGGACGGGCCTCGCGCTGCTCCTCGTCGTCGTGGGCCTGTCGGTGTACCTGCACCACGCCACCGGGACGTACCTGGACAGCCACCACATCCGCGACTGCGCCCTCTTCCGGGGGCCCCGGCGCTGCGTGGAGGGGCAGCGCGCCGTGGAGGACTACCGCGCGCTGTACCGCGATCCCGCGCAGGCGCTCCTGCTGCTCGTGACGGCGCTGCCGGTCCTCGCCGGGCTGTTCGTCGGCGCCCCGCTGATCGCCCGCGAACTGGAGTCGGGAACCCACCAGTTGGTGTGGTCGCAGGCCGTGACGCGCGGGCGGTGGCTCGCGTACAAGCTGGCGCTGCCGCTGCTCGCGGTGGGTCTCGTCTCCGCCGTCGCCGGCCTGTCCGTCTCGTGGATGCTGGCGGGCGCGGGACAGACCACGCTCGGCCTGTACTGGTACTCGCCCACCGTCTTCATGGCGAGCGGACCGGCCGTCGTGAGCTACTCGCTGTTCACCGTGGCGCTGGGCGCGGCGGTGGGCCTGCTGGTGCGCAAGACCGTCACCGCGATGGTCCTGACGCTGGTCGGCACGGGCGTGGTGCTCGCCGCGTTCCAGTCGGTGCGCGCCCATCTGCTGTCGCCCGGCGAACGGCTCCAGAAGGACGCCTTCGTCGCCCCGGACACGACGTGGGTGCTCGACTCGCGGCCGGCGACGGCGCAGGGCCACACCTTCTCGAACGACCTCTGCATGGCCGGGCAGGACTACGACAAGTGCCTCGCCGCCAAGGGCGCCACGCACGAGTACACGGCCTTCCACCCGGTGTCCGACATGCGGGGCCTCCAGTTCATCGAGGCCGGGCTCTGTGCCGCCCTCGCGGCGCTGCTGGTCGGGCTGACTTGGTGGTGGCTGCGCCGGCGCACCGTCTGAGCACGGGGGCGGGCCCGGTACGGCCGGGCCCGCCGCCTCGCGGCCCTCGCCGCGCGCCCGGCCGGGTGTCCCTTTCCGGGCGCTTCCGGGCACTTCCGGGCGGCCCTGCCCCCTCCCGTGGCTGACGTTTCCGCCGTCAACAGGCAAACTGGCGGAGCGACAACCAACCGTGCGGCGGTCACGACCGCCGACAAGGGGGAGAGCGATGGAGGACGGACCGCGGATACCGCGGCTGCCAGTCCCGGGCGACGAGCGGCGGTCCGGCGGACCGCGGCGGCCCGGCGGGCTCCGCTTCGGTGTGCTCGGCCCGGTGCGGGCCTGGCGGGACGAGGAGCAGGTGCCGACGGGCTCCCCGCAGCAGCGGGCGCTGCTCGCCGCGCTGCTGCTGCGCTCGGGCCGTACCGCGACGGCCACCGAACTGATCGACGACGTCTGGGGCGAGAACTCCCCCTCCCAGGCGCTCGCCGCGATCCGCACCTACGCCTCCCGGCTGCGCAAGGCCCTCGGCGAGGACGTCCTGCGCAGCGAGGCCGGTGGCTACGCGGTGACCGCCGGGGCCCTCGACCTGGACGAGGCCGAGCGTCTCGTGGCGGAGTCGGGGCGGGCCCGCGAGGCGGGCGAACTGGGGCGGGCCCGCGCGGCCTGCGAGGACGCGCTGGCGCTGTGGGACGGGGAGCCGCTGGCCCAGGTGCCCGGTCCCTTCGCCCGCAACCAGCGCGCGCGGCTGGAGGAGTGGCGTCTGCAAGTCCTGGAGTCCCGGTTCTTCATGGACCTGGAGCAGGGCTCCCACGCGGAGGCCGTGTCCGAACTGACCGCCCTGACCGCCGCGCACCCCCTGCGCGAGCGGCTGCGGGAACTCCTCATGGTCGCGCTGTACCGCTCGGGCCGGCAGGCCGAGGCGCTCGCCGTGTACGCGGACACCCGCAAGCTGCTCGCCGAGGAGCTGGGCGTCGATCCGCGCCCCGAACTCTCCCGGCTCCAGCAGCGCATCCTGGCCGCCGACGAGGAACTGGCCCAGCCCTCCGCCCCGCGTCGGGAACAGCCGGGCCCCCTGGTGCGTCCCGCGCAACTCCCGGCCACCGTGCCCGACTTCACGGGCCGCTCCGCCTTCGTCAGGGAGCTGGGCGAGACGCTGTCCGCCTCCGGGGCGCGGGTCATGGCGGTGTCGGCGGTCGCCGGGATCGGCGGGGTCGGCAAGACGGCGCTCGCCGTGCACGTCGCGCACGCGGCGCGGGCCGCCTTCCCCGACGGACAGCTCTACGTCGATCTCCAGGGCGCGGGCACGCGTCCCGCCGACCCGGAGACGGTGCTGGGCGCCTTCCTGCGGGCGCTGGGCACGAGCGAGCCGGCGATCCCCGACTCGCTGGAGGAGCGGGCCGCGCTGTACCGCTCGACGCTCGACGGCCGCCGCGTCCTGGTCCTGCTCGACGACGCGAAGGACCCCGCGCAGGTGCGGCCGCTGCTGCCCGGCACGGAGGGCTGCGCGGCGCTCGTCACCAGCCGCTCGCGGATGACGGGGCTGGCCGGGGCGCATCTCGTGGACCTCGACGTGATGGCCCCCGACGAGGCGCTCGCCCTGTTCACCCGGATCGTGGGCGCCGAACGCGTGGCGGGCGAGCGCGAGGCGTCCCTCGACGTCGTCGCCGCGTGCGGCTTCCTCCCGCTGGCCATCCGCATCGCCGCCTCCCGGCTCGCGGCGCGCCGCACCTGGACGGTGTCCGTGCTCGCCGCGAAACTCGGCGACGAACGGCGCCGGCTGGACGAGTTGCAGACGGGGGACCTCGCGGTCGCGGCGACCTTCGAACTCGGCTACGGGCAGCTGGAGCCGGCCCAGGCGCGCGCCTTCCGGCTGCTGGGCCTGGTCGACGGCCCGGACCTCTCCCTGCACGCCGCCGCCGCGTTGCTCGACCTGGACCCGGTGGCCGCCGAGGACCTGCTGGAGTCCCTCGTCGACACCTCGCTGCTGGAGTCGGCGGCCCCCGGCCGCTACCGCTACCACGACCTCGTACGGCTGTACGCGCGCTCCTGCGCGGAGCGCGACGAGCGGCCCGGGTCGCGGCGTACCGAGGCGCTGGGGCGGCTGCTCGACTTCTACCTCGCGACGGCCGCCCGGGTGTACGGCGTCGAGCGGCCCGGGGACCGGCTCGTGGACCGGGTCGCGGCCACCGAGTACCCGGGGCTGTCCTTCACCGGTACGCACGCCGCGCAGGACTGGCTGTACGCCGAGGCGGGCTCCCTGCTGTCGCTCGCCCGGCAGGCCACCGAGCACGCCGCGTTCCTGCCGCGCGCCGTGGACCTGCTGTGGGTCGCGAAGGACCTGAGCGAGTCCGGGGCGAACACGAAGCAGCACCAGGACATCGTGCGGCTCGCGCTGGCCGCCGCGCGGGAGCGGGGACTGCGCCGGGTCGAGATGCGGGCCCTGCTGGTCCTCATGGACGCCGACCACTTCGCGGGCCGGCTGGAGGCGGCGGACGAGGGGGCCGCCCGGGTCCTGGAGCAGAGCGAGCCGCAGGACGACCCGGTGGTGGTGTGCTGGGCGCACAACCTGCGCGGGGTCCTCGCGCTGTACCGCAACGACCACGAGGCGGGCGAACGGCACCTCTCCGCGGCCATCGAGCACTTCCGGGCGCTGGAGGACCGGCCCGGGGAGGCGAGCGCCCTGTGCAACCTGTCGCGCATCCACCTCGCGACGGGCCGCACGCCGAGCGCCATCGGGCTGGCCGAGCGGGGCACCGCGATCTACGACTCGACGGGCTCCTCGCTGCGCGGCGCCAACGGCCGGTACGCGCTGGCCCTCGCGCTCATCCAGGACGGGCGGACGACCGAGGCGACCGAGCGGCTGGACGAGGCGCTCGCGGTGTTCCGCGAGCACCGGCAGCGGCTGTGGGAGGGCATGACCCTGTGCCGGCTCGCCGAGGCGGGCCTCGCCGCGGGGCAGGCGGCCCGCGCGGCGGCCGACGCGGAGAGCGCCCTCGGCGTGCTCAGCGGGGTCGGCGGCGAGTGGCGGCGCGCGCAGGTGCTCACCGTGCTGGGCCGCGCCCTCGTACGGATCGGCCAGCCCGGCCGGGCACGGGTGTGCTGGGAGGAGGCGGAGCGCGTGTACCGCGAACTCGGCGCCGCCGAGGCCGTGGAGGTGCGTGCCCTGCTCGCCGCGCAGGGCACGGGGCTCGCCGCCTGACGTCCCGTGCCGGGCCGGGCGGGCACGGTGCCGCCCCGTCAGGCTCCCGGCTCCCGGAGGGTTGTGACCTGGAGCGCGGGACGGCCGCCCCCGGCGTTCATCGTTCGTTTATCGCCCTCGGCCATGCTGCATTCCAGTCGTTCCGTCGCGTCGGGGGGCAGGCGGGCCGGCTGAGGGGGCCGCTCCGCCCGCCGTTAGGGTGAGCGGCCCGGTGCGGCCGTCCGGCCACTTCGGGGGAGTGACCGGACGGCCCGCCCGCTCCGGGGCCGCCGCACGGCGTCCCCGGTCCGAGTAGTCCCACAGTCAAGGAGAACGATCACGATGGCCGACCAGAAGAAGCCCGAGCACGTGGTCCAGCCCTACAAGGACATCCACGCGACGGGCAGCCCGGCGAACCCGGACGGCGACATCCACGCGACCGGCGAACCGGTCGCCGCCTCCGCGAGGGACATCCACGCGACCGGCGGCCCGGCCAACCCGGACGGCGACATCCACGCGACCGACAAGCCCGCGACCGGCACGGCCACCAAGTAGCGCCGGTCAGCGACCCCCCTGGCCGACGGGGAAGAGACCGGCCGTGACGGGCGGGAACAGGGAACCGCCACGACCGGGAGGCCAGGGGGAACACGGGGGGAACGGGGGGAACGGGGGAACGGGGGAACGCCCGGGGGGTCAGGAAACCCGCCGGGCCCACGGGGGATTTCCCTGGCCACGGGGGACACGGGGCACGGGGGATCAGGGGGCGGCGGGAATCCGGTGGGGGCCGGTTCCCGCCGGTGGGGGGCCTTCGGGCCCCCCTTTCCCGTGCGCGGGCGGACACGGGAGAGGGACGCGGGCCGGGCGTCCGCGCGCGAGGGGCGGTGTCGCGGCACTGGCCGCCGCCCCCCGTACGGCGTAGCGTCGGTGGCCGGACACGCGACTCCCGGGAGGCGCACCATGGTTCGCAACGCGTTCGGCGGCGTCCTCGCCGTGATCGGGGCGGCCGCCGCGCTCCTCAGCCCGTTCCGCGCGTGGTACGACACGCGGCTGGGCCGCCAGTACCGCCTCTCCGAACTCCTCGGCCCCGACGGGGTGAGCGGCGCGCACCCCAACCTGCTGTGGTCGCTGTTCCTGCCCTTCCTGGTGGCCGCCGCGCTGACCCTGGCCGGTGTCCTGGCGCGCTCGCGCGCGCTCGTGGCGCTCGCCGGGGTGGCCGTCCTCGGGTTCACCGTGCTGTGGACGGTGCGCGTGGCGCAGGCCAACGGCGGCAGCCTCACCCTGGACGCGGACGGTTCGGGCCTCGGCCAGGGGGTGGCGGGCGCGGCCGGCGGCGGTCTGCTGCTGTTCCTCGCCGCCGCCGTCATGAGCGGACGCGGACGGCGCCGCCCGGCGGCGGCCGCCCCGGACCCCGCCCCGGACCCCGCGCGGTACAGCGGCCACGACGCCCCCGACTCCCCCGCGCACGCCTACGGTCAGCCGGGACACCCCGCGCCGCCCTACCGCGAGCCGGACACCCCGACCGCCCCGCTGTCGTACGACCCGGACGGCCACGGCCACCAGGAGGGGCCCCGGGGCTGGGAGGCTCCGGGGGAGGAACGGCGCTGAGCCGGCCGCGGCTCAGGCCCGCGGGGCCGCCGGGGTCCCGGTGCCCTCGACGGCGTCCAGCGCGTACACGCAGCGGTCGCCGCTGCACGCGTACACGACGCCGCCGCGCACCACGGGCGAGCCGGTGATCGCGCCGCCCGTCAGCAGCTTCCAGCGCAGTTGTCCGCCGAGCGCGCCGAGCGTGTAGAGGCAGTGGTCGGCCGAGCCGAAGTGGATGCGGCCGTCGGCGGCGACGGGGGCGCCGACGATGTCCCCGCCCGCCTGGAAACGCCACTTGGGCGTGCCGGTGACGGCGTCCAGGGTGTACATGCCGTTGCCGCTGCCGACGTGCACGTGGCCGCCGGTGACGAGCACCGGTTCGGTGGAGGAGCGGGCCTCGGTGGCGATGCGCCAGCGGTCCCTGCCGTCCGTCGCGTCCAGGGCGTACACGGTGCCGAGGTAGTCCGCGAGGTACACGCCGCCGCCGGTCACGGCGGAGCCCGGGGCGAGGGCGGGCGGGCTGAGGAACACGGCGGGCGACTCGAAGTGCCAGCGCACCTGCCCGCCGCGCGTGTCGAGCGCCAGGACGCGGGTGCCCGCGCACACGTAGACGTATCCGTCGCCGCCGGGGGTGAGCCGCAGCGGGACCCCGCCGCAGGAGGCCGCGTCCCCCACGGGGTACGACCAGCGTTCCGCGCCGGTGCGGGCCTCGACGGCGCTCAGCCGCCCCTCGCGCCACAGGTAGGCGGTGTTCTCGTGCAGGACGGGACCGGCCTCGGCGGACTCGAAGTCGGTCTGGACGCCGCCGGTCTCCCACAGCTTCTCGCCGGTGGCCGCCTCCCACGCCTGGACGGTGCCGCCCCGGCCCGCCGTCAGGGCGACGCCGTCGGCGGCCTGGAGGGAGTAGACCCAGGCCGCCGCGGTGACCCGCCACAGGTCGTCGCCGCTCGCGGCGTCGAGGGCGTACAGGGTCGGTCCGTCGGAGGCGTGCACCCGGCCTTCGGACACGGACATCTGCCAGGCCACGTCCCGGGTCTTGAACCGGCGCCGGCCCGTCGCGACGTCGAGCGCGTGCACCTCGAAGGAGGTGACGTACACGAGGTCCCCGGCGACGGCGGGCGTGCCCCACACGTCGTTGGACATGCGGAAGCGCCACGGCCGCCAGGGAGCGCCCTGCTCGGGCCCCGGCGGCGGGACCCGCACGGCGGGCGCGGTGCCCCGCGTCCCGGGGCCGGCCGGGGCGCCGTGCGCGGACGTACGGGACCACGTGCGGGACAGCCCGTCGAGGGCGTTCTCCGCGGCGGGCCCGGCGCCGCCCCGTACGTCGGTGACCCGGGGGCCGGGGCCGATCGGCACCCGGCCGCCCGCGAGCCGCACGGGGCCCTCGGCGCCGGGCGGCTGGGCGGCCTCGGCCCGGCCCGCGTGCCGTCCGGGCGCGGGCAGCGCGGGAGCGGGCGGGGACGGCTCGGCGGGCGGCGGCCGCTGCCACGCGGGCTCGGCCCAGTCCCCCGCCGGGGGCTGCCGGGGCGGCGGCGGGGCGTACGGCGGTACCGGGGGCGCCTGCGGGGGCGCGGCGGGCCCGGCCTGCGGGGCGGGCGGCGCCGCGGGCTGCGGGCGCCGCGCGGTGGCCGAACGGGTGCCGCGCCGGCTCTCGATGAGGGCGACGGCGTGACTGGGCAGCCACGCGGTGGCGGTGCCGCTGTCGTCGGAGCCGGCCGAGAACAGGTGCGGGGCGAGCTGGGTCTGGAGGTCGGCGGGGCTGGGCCGGGAGGCGGCCTCCATGCCCATGCACGACTCGATCAGCGGCCGCAGCTCCTCGGGCAGCCCCTCCAGGTCCGGGCCCTCGCGCAGCAGCATGAACACCGTCTCGACGGGGTTCGCGCCGTGGAAGGGGGCGTGCCCGGTCGCGGCGAACACGAGGGTCGAGCCGAGCGAGAAGATGTCGCTGGCCCCGGTGACGCTGCGGGAGTCCTTGGCCTGCTCGGGCGACATGTAGGCGGGGGTGCCCACGGCGACGTTGGTCATCGTCAGCCGCGTGTTGGAGACGCCCGAGGCGATACCGAAGTCGATGACGCGCGGGCCGTCCTCGACGACCAGGACGTTCGAGGGCTTGAGGTCGCGGTGCACGAGTCCCGCGCCGTGGATGGACTGGAGGGCCTCGGCGACCCCGGCGGCGAGCCAGCGCACCGCGTTGGCGGGCATCGGCCCGCACTCGTTGACGATCTCCTCCAGGGAGGGCGCGGGCACGTAGGCGGTGGCGAGCCAGGGCACGGCGGCGCGCGGGTCGGCGTCCACGACGGCGGCGGTGTAGAAACCGGAGACGGCGCGGGCCGCCTCGACCTCGCGCGTGAAACGCACCCGGAACAGCTGGTCCTGCGCAAGTTCGGTGCGCACCGTCTTGATCGCGACGCGCCGCCCGGACGCCGAGCGGGCGAGATAGACGAGCCCCATGCCGCCCGCGCCGAGCCGGCCCAGCACCTCGAACGGACCGATACGCCGCGGATCGTGCTGTGTCAGCTGGTCCACCACTTTGTCTGCCACCTCCCCGTACGGGGCCGCACTCGCAGCCCCGTGCAGCGTCTCACCCCGTCGCACCGGCGGGCGGTGCGCACCCGATTCTTCCTGTACGCGGGCCTGCTGACCAACCGGGGTGCCCGGGGGCGTGTCCCGCCGCCCCGCCCGGGTGGCCCGGCGCGGTGCGCCCGGCGGCGGCGCACTCCGCGAGGAGCCCGGACGGCGCGCCCTGGTCGTCGGTGACGGTGGCGCAGGTGCCGTACGGCGCGGTGTCCGGTTCGCCGCGGACGCTCCCGCCCGGACGGACCGCCGGGGCGGGGCCCGCCCGCGGTCCTCGACCCGGGCGTGGGCCAGGAGGCGGGCGGCGCGCCGGGCGTCGCGCACACCGGGCGGCGCGAAGTACACCGTCCAGGTGGCGGACGGCAGTTCGGGCCGTGGGGGGGGCGAGGCGGCGACCGGTTGACGGTCAGCAGGGGAAGCGTGGGGCCCCGGGGCCCTCGTGGAGGGTCCGGCCGGGCGACCGCCCGGAGAAGCGGCGGCCGGCGGCGGGATCGGGCAGCGCGCGCCCGGTGCGGCACGGACACCTTCCGCGCACGCGGGCACGCGGGCGAGCGGGCCTCCGCCTCACTCGTCCCTGATGCGGCCACAGCTCGTCCCCCACGCTATTCGAGACCCGGGCAGTACGCATCAGGATCATGAAAGGGAGTTTCCCGAACCTCCCATAACAGCGAGTGCCCGACCGTAATTGGACCCTCCGGACCATAGTAGATGCGTAAGCCACACACCCCTATTCCGCTTCTCTCACACGGAGTTCCCGGCCCGCCCGCACGCGTATTCACTCCCCCTCCCCGTCCTCATTCCCGGGGGCCCTTCCCCATTTGCAGTCGGCCGAATAGCGCGACACGCCGGTCTCGGTAAGCTGACGGCATGACAGCACAAGTACGCACCGTCGACGGTCGCGTGGCCGGAGAACGCGGGCAGGCGACGCGTCAGAAGCTGCTCGACTGCCTCAGCGACATGCTCAGCACCTCGCCCTATCGGGACGTCAAAGTCATTGATGTTGCGCGGAAGGCAGGCACCTCTCCCGCGACCTTCTACCAGTACTTCCCCGATGTCGAAGGGGCCGTACTGGAGCTGGCCGACGAATTGGCCTCCGAGGGTTCGGGATTCGCGGAACTCCTGGCCGGCCGCAGCTGGGTCGGCAAGGCCGGCTGGCAGACCGCCCAGGCTCTCGTGGACGGCTTCCTTGACCTGTGGAAGAAGAACGAGGCGATTCTCCGGGTGGTCGATCTCGGCGCCGCCGAGGGAGACAAACGGTTCGCCAAACTCCGCGTGAAACTGCTGAACTCGGTGAACGGCGCGCTCGCGGGCGCCGTCAAGGACCTCCAGTCGAAGGGCAAGGTCGACAAGGACGTCAGTCCGGCCGCCGTCGCCGGTTCCCTCGTCACGATGCTCGCGGGGGTCGCCTCGCACCAGAAGGGCCTCCAGTCCTGGGGCGTCAAGCAGGGGGACCTGCGCCCCAACCTGGCGCTGCTCATCCACCTCGGCGTGACCGGCAAGAAGCCGACCCGCTGATCCGCGCGGGGCGCGCACGGGTGCGCCCCGCGCGGCGGCACAATCGGGGGATGTCCTCCGCACCGCACGACCGCGAGGAGCCGGGCGCCCGAGGTGGCCGGGCCGCCTCCGACGAGTCCGCCGCCTCCCACCGCGCCGCCCCTTCCCCCGGGTCCGCCGCCTCCCACCGCGCCACCCCCTCCCGCGACGCTGCCGCACCGGGCGATCCCGGGGACGCGGGCCTGCGGGACATCCTCAGGTCCCTGCGCGTGTGGGACCCCCGGCACACCTCTCTGCCCGCCTTCGACCCCGAAAGCGCCCCGGACCGGCCCCTGCCGCTGTTCCGCGCGTGGTTCGCCGAGGCGGCCGACGCCGGGCAGCCCGAGCCCCACCTCGTGTCCCTCGCGACCTGCGACGCGGAGGGCCGCCCCGACGCCCGCGTCCTCGTCCTGCACGGGGCGGACGAGACCGAGGGCTTCTCCTTCGCCTCGCACTCCGGCAGCCGCAAGGGCCGCCAGCTCGCGGACCGGCCCTACGCCTCGCTCGTCTTCTACTGGCCGGTGCTCGGCCGCCAGGTACGGGTGCGCGGCCCGGTGACCACCGCCCCGCACTCCAGGGCCGTCGCCGATCTGCACGCGCACTCCGCGGGCGCCCTGGCCGCCGCGCTGACCGGCCACCAGAGCGAACCGCTGTCCGGGACCGGCGAACTGGACCGCGCCTCGGACGCCGCCTGGGAGCGGGCCCGTCGCGAGCCGGAGGCCGACGCCCCGAGCTGGACCCTGTACCTCCTCGACCCGCACGAGGTCGAGTTCTTCCAGGGCGACCACCGCCGCCGCCACGTCCGCCTGCGCTACGGCCGGGTCGCGGACGGCTGGGTACGGGAGTCGCTGTGGCCGTGAGCGGGTCCGGCCCTCAGGTCGCGCACTCCCCGCCCGGCCCGCGGGCGGCGCGGCCCGCGGGCTCCGGGTCCCCCGCGAGCCGGGCGTGCAGGTGGAGGTCGCGGTAGCGCTCCAGGGTGCTGTCGGCGAACATCGCCTCGCGCAGCAGCCCTTCCGGCCGGTAGCCGCAGCGTTCCGCGACGCGGCAGGAGGCCGCGTGGCCCGCCGCGTGGCCGAGTTCGACGCGGTGCAGTCCGGCCTCCTCGAAGGCCCAGCGGCTCAGCAGGGCGAGCGCGCGGCGGGCGACGCCCCGGCCGCGCGCCTCGGGCAGCACCCAGTAGCCGACACGGGCCTCGCGCAGGGTGGGCTCGATCGCCCGGAGGCTGATCTGCCCGAGCAGTACGCCGGTTGCGGCCTCGGTGACGGCGTACGAGACGCCCCGGCCGTCCGTGCGCAGCTGCGCCATGCGCGCGAAGTAGTCGAGGACGTCCTCCGGTGTCGTCATGGGCTGGCCCAGGACGTTCCAGCGCAGGAACTCGGGGTCGCTCAGCCCGCGCAGCACGGTGCGCGCCTCCTGCGCGCAACCGGCCCGGTGCGGGCGCAACAGCAGCCCGGCGCCCGCTATTTCGGAATCGGGCAGGGGGACGGGTACGGCGGCACGCTCAGGCATGCGCGCCATTGAAGCGGCGACCGGGCCGCGTGTCCAAGGGGCGGCGGCAGTGGACGCGCCTCGACGGTCCCGCCCCACGCGCCTCCTCGCGACCGTCCCGCCCTGCACACCTCGTCGCGACCGTTGCGTCGTGATCATTTCGCAACCGCTTTCCGGGACGACCGCGCCCCTCGCCCGGCACGGGACACTACTGTCCGGTACATGCCCAAACCGCTCCCTCTCGAACAGCTCTCCCCGCTCCCGTCGGACCGTCCCGTGTACGTGGTCGGCGCGGGCCCCGGCGGTCTCGCCGTCGCGGCGGCGCTGCGTACGCGGGGCCTGCGGGTCGTGGTCCTGGAGAAGGCGGACCGGGTGGGCGCCTCGTGGCGCGGTCACTACGACCGGCTGCGCCTGCACACGACGCGCAGGCTGTCCTCGCTGCCCGGCCTGCGGATACCGCGCCGTTTCGGCCGCTGGGTCGCGCGCGACGACGTGGTGCGCTACCTGGAGAAGTACGCCGAGTTCCACGCGCTCGACGTCGTGACGGGGGTGTCGGTGGAGCGGATCGACCCCGTCCCGCACACCGAGGGCGGCGGCTGGCGGCTGAGCGCGAGCGGCGGCAGGCAGCTGACCGGCGCCGCGGTCGTCGTGGCGACCGGCTACAACCACACGCCGTACGTGCCGAAGTGGCCCGGCGCGGACGCGTACGAGGGCGAGCTGCTGCACGCGGGCCACTACCGCAACCCGGAGCCCTACCGGGGCCGGGACGTCCTGGTCGTCGGGGCCGGGAACACCGGCGCGGAGATCGCGGCGGACCTCGCGCAGGGCGGCGCGGGCCGGGTACGGCTCGCGGTGCGCACCGCGCCCTACATCCTGCGGCGCTCCACTCTGGGCTGGCCCGCCCAGCGCACCGGCATCCTGGTGCGCCGCCTGCCGGTACGGCTCGTGGACACGCTCGCCGACCCGGTGTGCCGGCTGTCCGTCCCCGACCTGTCGGACCGGGGGCTGCCGCGTCCGGCGGGCGGCCTGTACTCGAGGGTGCGGCAGGGCGCGATCCCGGTGCAGGACGTCGGGCTGGTCGCGGCGGTACGCGCGGGCCGCGTCGAGCCCGTCGCCGCCGTCGAGGGCTTCGAGAACGGCGCGGTCCTCCTCGCGGACGGCTCCCGCCTCACCCCCGACACGGTGATCGCCGCGACCGGCTACCGGCGTGGACTGGAGCCCCTGGTCGGCCACTTGGGGGTACTGGACCCGCGCGGCCGCCCCCGCGAGCACGGCGCCCGCACGGTGCGTTCGGCCCCCGGCCTCTACTTCACGGGCTTCACCAACCCGATCAGCGGCATGTTCCGCGAACTGGCCCACGACGCCGAACGCATCGCGGGGCGGCTGGCCAGGGAGTCGGCGGGGTAGGGCGCCGCGCGGCGCCCCGGCGCCGCGGATCTCCGGGCGCCCGAGCGGTGTCGCCCGCAGCCGGGGCCTTACGAGGCGGAGGAAGCCTCCTTCCCGGTCGTCGCGCGGGCCCGCGCGGTGTCCGGGACGGCGCGTCCTCGCCACGCCGTCGCGCCCCACAGCACGGCGCCCAGGACCGGGAGGGCGGCGAGGGCGAAGCACACCGCGAGCGGCAGTGCCGCCAGCAGGAGGCCGACGAGCGCCGTACCGCCCGAGGAGCCCGCGTTGAAGGCCGTGTTGACCCAGGCGCCGGTGCGGGTGCGGTGTTCGGGCGCGGCGAGTTCGTCGGCCGCGAGGTACGCGGTGGCCATGGCGGGCGCGAAGAACAGGCCGGCCAGGGCGACGACCGCGCCCAGCGTCCACGTCCCCGGCGCGAGACCCGCGAGGGCGAGGATTCCGCCGAGCGCCCCCGCGCACAGCAGGAGCCGGCCGGTCTCGGTACCGCGTCGGGGCAGCGCGCCCTGAACGAGCCCGCCGACGGCGCTGCCCGCCGAGAGCGCGGCCAGAATCCACGGCACCGCCCCGGCGGACCCGTGCTCCTCGGCGTACGCGAGGACGAGCAGGTCGAGCGCGCCGAGGCACAGCCCGACCCCGCCGAGTACGAGCACGACGCGCAGCAGCGGCGTGGGCAGCCCGCGCGGGCGCCTCGGCCGGAGACCGCGGCGCGGGGACGGCTGCGCGGGCTCGGCGGGCCGCTCGCGTACGGCGGCCACCGGGGAGGTGACCATCCCGCACCCGCCGACGAGCACGAGGGCCGCGCTCAGCACGAGCCCGGCGTCCGGCCCGGTCCGCGTCAGCAGGGCGCCGACGATCAACGGACCGCTCAGGAAGAGGAGTTCCTCGGCGACGGCGTCGAGGCCGTAGGCGCGGCGCAGCAGTTCCCGGTCGGGCAGCAGCCTGCTCCACAGCGTGCGCATGACGGGGCCGAGCGGTGGGGTGGCGGCCCCCGCGAGCGTCGCGAGGACGAGGAGCGGGGCCGTGCCCACGGGGCCGGGCCCGTGGGTGAGGGCGGCGAGCGCGGTGAGCAGGAGGGCGTACAGCGCGCTCATCGGTGGCAGGGCGCGCCGCACCCCGTACCGGTCCAGGAGCGCGGCCCGCGCGGGCGACAGCACGACGCTCGCGGCGCCGAACAGGGCCATGACGAGCCCGGCGGCGGCGTAGGAGCCGGTGGAGCGGCGCACGGAGAGCAGGAGGGCGAGTCCGGCCGTCCCGTAGGAGAGCCGGCCCAGCAGCGCCAGGGAGAAGGTGCGTGCCGCCTGCGGGGTGCGCAGGACAGCACGGTACGACGGTGGGGCGGACGAAGACATGGGGGTTCCTCGAAGTGCCCGGCGGCCCGCGACGGTTCGGGGCGGCCGGTGGGATCAGCAGGGACACCGGGGTGAGCGGTGTCGCCTACGCACAGAGGAGAGCCACGCGCGAGAGCATACTGTCGGCGCGCGGCGCCCGCCACGGGTTTCTGGCGGGCGCCCGGCCGCGGCTCAGGCGGGCGCCCCGGAGGGGGCCGGGCCCGGTGCCGGACGGGCGGCCCTGATGACGAGGACCATGAGCGTGGCCACCGCGCACAGCGCCCCGGAGACGTACCACATGACGTCGTACGCGCCGAAGACGTCCCGGACCACCCCGCCCGCGAAGGCCACGGCGGCGGCGCCGATCTGGTGCGCGGCGAGCACCCAGCCGAAGACGATCGCGCTGTCCTCGCCGTAGTGCTCGCGGCACAGCGCGATGGTCGGCGGCACCGTCGCGACCCAGTCGAGTCCGTAGAAGACGATGAAGAACACCATCGGCAGGTGCTCCGCCGAGGCCAGTGGCGCGGACCCGCCCACCGTGTCGAGCAGCATCGGCAGGAACAGCAGGGAGACGCCGCGCAGCGCGTAGTAGACGGCGAGCAGCCGGCGCGGCGAGTACCGGTCGGTGAGCCAGCCGGAGGCCACCGTGCCCACGATGTCGAACACCCCGATGACGGCGAGCAGGGAGGCGGCGGCCGGGACGGGCATGCCGTGGTCGTGCGCGGCGGGCACGAAGTGCGTCTTGATCAGCCCGTTGGTCGAGGCCCCGCAGATCGCGAAGGACCCGGCCAGCAGCCAGAACGGGCCGGTGCGCGCCGCCCGGGAGAGCACCCCGAGGGTGCGCCGGGCGGCGCCCCGTACGGGCGCGGGCTTGGGGACGAACTCCGTCGCCCCGTAGGGCGCGAGGCCCACGTCGGCGGGGTGGTCGCGCAGCAGCAGCCACACGAAGGGCACGACGGCGGCGGCGGTCAGCGCGACCGTCACCGAGGCGGGCTCCCAGTCGTGGTGCTCGACGATCCAGGCCAGGAGCGGCAGGAACACGAGCTGGCCGGAGGCGCCGGCCGCCGTGAGGACGCCGGTGACCAGTCCGCGCCGGGCGACGAACCAGCGGTTGGTGACCGTCGCGGCGAAGGCGAGCGCCATCGACCCGCTGCCGAGCCCGACCAGCACGCCCCAGTACAGGACGAGTTGCCAGGCCGTCGTCATCGTCACGGTGAGCGCCGAGCCGATCGCGATGACGGTGAGCGCGACCGCGACGACCTTGCGGATGCCGAAGCGGTCCATGAGGGCGGCGGCGAAGGGCGCGGTGAGCCCGTACAGCGTCAGGTTGACCGAGACGGCGAAGCCGATGGTCCCGCGCGACCAGCCGAAGTCGCGGTGCAGCGGGTCGATGAGCAGCCCCGGCACCGACATGAAGGCGGCGGCCCCGACGATCGTGACGAAGGTGACGAGCGCCACCCACCACGCACGGTGCGGGCCGCGCCGGGGGCGCGGGGCGGGACCGGGACCGGGACCGCCGGGGTGGTGGCCGCGCGGGTTCTCGAAACCGTGGGCGCCGGGGACGCCGGGGGCGCCGGCCGGCGCCGGAACCGCCTCGTCGGCCGAGGCGCCGGGGACGCCGGCCGGCGCAGGGACCGCCTCGTCGGCCGCCGCGCCCCCGACCGGCCCCGCCGGGAGCGCGTCGCGGACCGCCCGGCCCCCCACCGCACCCGCCGGGAACCCGCCCGCGCCCTCCGCGGCGGCCTCGCGGACCGTCCCGCCCTCGTCGGGGCCCGCCCCGTCTTCCCGTGTCAGCTGTTCTGCCATGCCCACAGCCTCGGTCGCGGCCGGCCCGCACACCACTGGCCCGATGGACAGCATTCGCTAGGATCGGGCCATGGCTGTCCCCATCCAGCGCCCCCAGGAGCCCGCGCGGCCCGCGCACCGTGTCGTCCTGCTCGCGCTGGACGGCGTCCTGCCCTTCGAACTCGGCATCGCCGTACGCATCTTCGGCAAGGCGCGGGACTCGGCGGGGCGGCCGCTGTACGAGGTGACGACCTGTTCGGTGCGGCCCCCAGGGCCGGTGCGCGCCGAGGCCGACTTCTCGATCCTCGTGGAGCACGGCCCCGAGGCGCTGACGGACGCCGACACCGTGGTGATCCCGGCCAGCCACGAGCTGGGCTCCGCGCACAAGGAGGGCGTCCTCACCCCCGGACTGGCCGGGGCGCTGGACCGGGTACCGGCCGGAACCCGCATGGTGTCGATCTGCACGGGCGGCTACGTCCTCGCGGCGGCCGGGCTGCTCGACGGGCGCCCGGCGGCGACGCACTGGGCCCACGCCACCCACTTCCAGGAGCTGTTCCCGCGTGTGCGGGTCGTGCCGGAGGTGCTGTTCGTCGACGACGGGGACGTCCTGACCTCGGCGGGCGTCGCGGCCGGTATCGACCTGTGCCTGCACATCGTGCGCCGCGACCACGGGGCCTCGGTAGCCAACGAGGTGGCCAGGCAGACCGTCGTCCCGCCCCACCGGGAGGGCGGCCAGGCCCAGTTCATCCGCAGGCCGGTGGCCGCGCCGGGCGCGGAGTCGACCACCTCGGCGCGGGAGTGGGCGCTGGAGCGGCTGCACGAGCCGCTCCAGCTGCGCGACCTCGCACAGCGCTCCGCGATGTCGGTACGCACCTTCACACGGCGCTTCCGCGAGGAGTGCGGGGAGAGCCCGGGGCAGTGGCTCACCCGTCAACGCGTGGAGCACGCGCGGTACTTGCTGGAGACGACGGGGCTGTCAATGGACCGGGTGGCCGAGGACTGCGGCTTCGGCACCGCCCAGTCCCTGCGCCGGCACCTGCGCTCGGCGACCGGCGTCACCCCGACCGCGTACCGCAGGACCTTCCGGGGCGCCCCCGCCGTCCCCTCCCCCGCCTAGGGCCCGTCATCCACAGCCTGTGGACAGAGCGCGCGCGGCGTAACCGCGGGCGGCCCCGCCCACCGGGAGGCGCCGGTCGACCTCGCACCAGATCCGCTTCCCGGTGCCCTCCGGCAGCCAGCCCCAGCGGTCGGCGAGCCCGTCGACCAGCTCCAGTCCCCGGCCGCCCGTGTCCTCCCCCGCGGCGTGCCGCTGGAGCGGGGGGCGCGCACACGCGTCGGAGACCTCGACGCGCACCGTGCCGGTCGGCTCGGGCTGCGGACCGCCCGGCATCTGCATGCGCAGCACGGCCGGCCGGCCGGTGTGCACCACGGCGTTCGTCACCAGTTCGGAGACGATGAGGACCAGCGTCTCGGCGACCGGCTCGTCCTCCCCTATCCCCGATCCCGCCAGGCGGGAACGCACCCATCTCCGGGCCCTGCCGACCTCGGCGGGGTCGGGACCCACTTCGAGCTGCACCTGAAGTACCTGCACCGCTCACACCATCCGAACCGGCGGACACATCGCCTCGCGCCTTCGCTGGGCAATGAGGATCACGGTCTGTGATCTCCCTGCCACACAGCATGGTTGACGTACAGTCACCCCAACAAGCGCTTCGGGCATATTCCCGCGCGAAGGAGTACGCCTGGGGCATACTGTGCGACGCGCCTCCCGGGGAGTCGAACAGGCAGGCACGCGGCTTCGCCCTGCCCTGCGAACTGGGCGCGCCGCGGACACCCGCCCCTCGGCGGCCCTCCGGCCGGCGCTCTCGCCGGCCGGGCCGCGCGGGCCGTGGCCGGGGTTCACTCGCATTGCACAGAAGGTACCGGAGCGCGGGCCCGACTCCGTGCCGTGACGGCCCCGGCGGCGCCCCCGGGCCTTCGTCGACGCTGGGTGACCGCCCCCGGGCGGACGGAAGAGCAGGACAGAGGCCCTTCTCCCTCCGCTCCGGCCGGTACTGGCGCATGCGTTCCCCAGGTGAAAACAGCGCGGTGCCCCGCGACGGCGTGACCGGCGAGGCGGCCCCGGACGCCCCGCACTCCCCCCTTTTGTCACATCCCGCGCACCCGTGCGCCGTACACGGACCCGGCGCGCGGGCGTCGTTTGGTACGCGGAGGCCCGCGACCGTGCGACGCTCGAAGCATGAGTACCCACACGGCGGTGCGTCCGCCCCCGCAACAACCTCCTACCGGGAGTGATTTCGCGGGTCTGTCGAAACTCGTCTCCGAGGCCGGTCTGATGGCCCGCAGGCCCGGCTACTACGTCCTGCGGATCTCGGCGGTGGCCCTGGTCTACGTGGGCGGCTGGACCGCCTTCTTCCTCGTCGGCGCGAGCTGGTGGACCCTCGCGGTCGCCGCCTTCCTCGCCCTCGTCTTCGGCCAGGTCGCCCTGGTCGCGCACGACATCGCCCACCGCCAGGTCTTCCGGCTGCGCCGGGCCAGCGGCATATCGGGCCGGATCGCGGGCGCCTCGATCGGCATGGGCTACGGGTGGTGGCAGGACAAGCACACCCGGCACCACGCCAATCCCAACCACGCGGAACTCGACCCCGACGTCGCCCCCGACATCATCGTCTGGTCCCAGGACCAGGCCCGCGCGGCCACCGGCCTCGCCCGTTTCATCGGCCGCTCGCAGGCGTGGCTGTTCTTCCCGCTGATCGCCCTGGAGGGCTTCAACCTCCACGTGGCGGGCGTGCGGGGACTGTGGAATCGCTCACTCAAGCACCGCACCCTCGAAGGCGCGCTGCTCATCGGGCACTTCGTGCTCTACCTCACGGCCCTGTTCCTGGTGCTGCCGCCCGGGATGGCCTTCGCCTTCCTCGCCGTGCACCAGTGCCTGTTCGGCCTCTACCTCGGTTCGGCCTTCGCGCCCAACCACAAGGGCATGCCGATACTGTCCGGCAAGGACCGCCCCGACTTCCTGCGCCGCCAGGTGCTGACCTCGCGCAACGTGCGCGGCGGCTGGTTCGTGGACCTCGCGCTCGGCGGGCTCAACTACCAGATCGAGCACCACCTGTTCCCCAGCATGCCGAGCCCGCACCTGCGCCGCGCGCAGGTCGTCGTGCGCCGCTACTGCGAGGAACTGGGCGTCGACTACCTGGAGAGCGGCTTCGTCGACTCCTACCGGCAGGTGCTGCGCAGCCTGCACGAGGCGGGCGCGCCCATCCGGGAGAGCCGTGCCGCCGCGGCGGCGGCGGCCAGGGCCGCCGGCCCGGCCTGACGGCCCCGCCCGGCCCGTCCGCGTACTGCCGCCGCCCGCTTTCGTCACGAGGGGAAGCGGGCGGCAGGGTGTACGGCCTCGCCGGGCCGCTCAGGGCGTGTGCTTGACCGCGTCCCCGTAGCCGGCGATGTCCCGCGGGTCCCGGTTGCCGGGGCCCGTGTAGCGCGCCGAGGGACGCACGAGGCGCCCGGTGCGCTTCTGCTCCAGGATGTGCGCCGACCAGCCGGCCGTACGGGCGCACGTGAACATCGAGGTGAACAGGTGGGCCGGCACCTCGGCGAAGTCCAGGACGATCGCCGCCCAGAACTCCACGTTGGTGGCCAGCACCCGGTCCGGCCTGCGGGCGTGCAGCTGAGCGAGGGCGGCCCGCTCCAGCGCCTCGGCCACCTCGAAGCGCGGGGCGCCCAGCTCCTTCGCGGTACGGCGCAGGACGCGGGCGCGCGGGTCCTCGGCGCGGTAGACGCGGTGCCCGAAGCCCATGAGGCGCTCCCCCGAGTCGAGCGCGCGCCGCACGTAGCCCTCGGCGTCGCCGGTGCGTTCGATCTCCTCGATCATGCCGAGCACCCGGGAGGGCGCCCCGCCGTGCAGCGGGCCCGACATCGCGCCGACCGCCCCGGACAGGGCCGCCGCGACGTCCGCCCCGGTCGAGGCGATGACGCGGGCAGTGAAGGTCGAGGCGTTCATGCCGTGTTCGGCGGCGGAGGTCCAGTAGGCGTCGACCGCCTTCACGTGGCGCGGGTCCGGCTCCCCGCGCCAGCGGATCATGAACCGTTCGACGATCGACTCGCCCCGGTCGATCTCGCTCTGCGGCACCATCGGCACGCCCTGGCCGCGCGCGGCCTGCGCGACGTAGGACAGCGCGGTGACCGCCGAGCGGGCGAGGTCATCGCGGGCCTGCTCCGCGTCGATGTCGAGCAGGGGTTTCAGGCCCCAGACGGGGGCGAGCTGGGCGAGCGCGGACTGCACGTCGACCCGGATGTCCCCGGAGTGCACCGGCAGCGGGAAGGGTTCGGCGGGCGGCAGGCCCGGGGTGAAGGCGCCGTCGACCAGGAGCCCCCACACGTTCCCGAAGGACACGTGACCCACCAGATCCTCGATGTCGACGCCCCGGTAGCGCAGGGCACCGCCCTCCTTGTCCGGTTCGGCGATCTCCGTCTCGAAGGCGACGACCCCTTCGAGGCCGGGCACGAAATCCGACATCTTGCGGCTCCTCTATCGGCTGGCTGACTGCGGCTTGGGCGGAGCTGTGCTCATTCCCCGTACGGCACCGTGTCACCCCTTCCGGTGGGGCAGGATGGCGGGGTGAGCGACGATCACCACCCGCAGAGCGCACAGCCCGGCACCGACGCCTCCCGCACGGACGGGGCGGGGCTCCGGGACCCCTTGAGCGACCTCGACTTCGACCCCGGGCGGATGCGGGAGCAGTACCGCGCGGAAGGGGTGACGGCGGCCGGTTTCGCCGCGGACCCGATGACCCAGTTCGGCCGCTGGTTCAGGGATGCGGCGCGTTCGGGCCTGTTCGAGCCGAACGCGATGGTGGTGTCGACCGTCGACGCGGCGGGCCGGCCGAGTTCCCGCACGGTGCTGCTGAAGAAGTACGCGGACACCGGCTTCGTGTTCTTCACGAACTACACCTCGCGCAAGGCCGCCGAGCTGTCCGGGAACGCGCAGGTGGCGCTGGCGTTCCCGTGGCACCCGATGGCCCGCCAGGTTCTGGTGACGGGCACCGCGGTGCGCACCGGGCGGGACGAGACCGCCGCCTATTTCCGTACCCGTCCGCACGGCTCGCAGCTCGGGGCGTGGGCCAGCGCGCAGTCCTCGGTGATCGGTTCGCGCGAGGAGCTGGAGCGCGAGTACGCGCAGCTCGCCGCGCGCTACCCGGAGGGCGAGCGGGTGCCGGTGCCGCCGCACTGGGGCGGCTACCGCGTCACCCCGCGCACCGTCGAGTTCTGGCAGGGGCGCGAGAACCGGCTGCACGACCGGCTGCGCTACGTACGCGGGGACGAGGGGGCCGGCGAGGACCCGTGGCGGCTGGAGCGGCTGAGCCCCTGAGCGCGGGGCGGCGGGCGGCTGCGGCGCCGGGCGGGCCCGGGAACGCAGTCGACCCGCAGGCCGTGGTTCCTCCCTGGGGAGGAAGCCGGCCGGACGTACCGGCGGCCTGCGGGTCGGGTGAACTGCTGGGATTGGGCCGGCGGCGCGCATTTCCACACGCTCCGGCCAACCGCACATGAGTGCGGAGACAGGGGCCGCTAGCCCGCAGTCACCTCACGCGTCCGGCTGTCATACATCTTCCGAACCACCTCCTTTCTCATGTGCCCACCACTGTAGGAACGCCCCCGGGGCCCAGGCAAATGTTTTTTTCCGCGACTTTCCCCGCTTCTCCTCCGCCCTCCCCGGGGGCGCTCCCCGTGCCCCGCCGGGCGTCGTTCCCCGTGCCCCGCCGGGCCTCGTTCCCCGTGCCCCGCCGGGGCGTCCTCCGCTCCCCTCGCGCTCCCTTCGCGCCCCCTGCGTGCGCCGGGCCGCCCCTGGGCCGCATCACCGCCCCGCAACGATTTCTTCGAAGGGTGTGTGGGCTGTGTCACCTTGGAGTTCAATTCATTCGAGGTATGGCAGACGTACGACACGACGTACGTACGGCAGGGGGTGCCAGGTGAGTGCTTCCCGGCGCAGTGGGACCACGGACGAACCGGATGCTCAGGAACCGGAGCACGACGATTCGGACTTGCTGGCCGCGCTGCTCGACGGCATGGACGCGGCGCTCTGCGCCCTGGACGCGGACGGTGTGATCACCCACTGGAACAGGGAGGCCGAGCGCATCCTCGGCTGGAGCGCCGAGGAGGCGGTGGGCCGCGCCGGTTTCGCGGGCTGGGCCGCCCGGGGCGCCGACGCGCCCGAGATGCAGCTGCGGCTGCTGGCCGCGATGCGCTCGCCGGGCCGTCAGGTCCACGAGTTCGCCCTCCTCACGAAGGAGGGCGGCCGGGTGCTCGTGCGGACCCAGACGGCCGCGGTGCGCGACGCCGACGGCCGGCCCGCGGGGGTGTACTGCGCGTTCAGCGAGGTGCACACCCAGATCGACCTGGAGCGGTCCATCGCGTTGAGCGAGGCGCTGTTCGAGGACGTCGGCTGGGGCGTCGTCCTGGTCGACGCGGACCTGCGCCCGGCGCTCGCCAACGCCTACGCGGCGCACGCCCTGGGCACCGGCCGCACCGCCCTGCTGGGCCGGCCGCTCGGCGATCTGCTGGGCCAGGGCGTCGAGGAGCTGGAGAGCGTCCTCGCCCACGTGCTCGCGGAGGGACCGCCGCCCGCCCCCTCGGAGGTGTGGGTCTCGCTGCGCGAGGACGGCGAACCGGGCCGGGACGCGCGCCGCTGCTGGCGTTCCGGCTTCGTCCGCCTGTCCTCCCCGCTGAGCGAGGAGCCCTCGCCGCTCGGGGTGGGCTGGTTCTTCCAGGACGTCACCGAGGCGCGGATCGCCGAACAGGACTCCTCGCAGTTGCGGTTCCGGGCCGGTCAGCTGCACCGGGCGGCGCGCGCGGCGGCCGAGTGCGAGGACCCGGGCGAGGCGGTCACGGTGCATCTGGACTTCGCCCTCGCCGGTTTCGCCGACCACGCCCTCGTCGACCTGCTGCGCGATCCGCTGCCGGACCACGCGGCGCCCGACGAGGCGGAGCCCGAGGTACGGCTCGTGCGCGCCGCCGTCACCCCGGCGGGCCCCCAGGGACCGCCGCGCTCGGCGCTGAGCGGCGCGGGCGTGCCGCTGCGCTACCCGGACCAGCACCCCGCCGTGCAGAGCGTCCAGCGCGCCGGGACGGTACGGGTGACCTGGGGCGGTCGCGACGGTCAGCGGGCCCGGGAGTGGGCGGCGGCCAGGCGCTGGCCGGAGGACACCGCGCACGCGCTGTGCGCGGTCCTGCGCAGCCGGGGCACGACCCTGGGCGTGGTGACCTTCCTGCGCGGCCCCGGCCGTCAGCCCTTCGAGCGCGCGGACACCCTGTACGCCGAGTCGGTCGCCCTGCGCGTCGCCTCGGCCGTCGATCTGGTCCGCCTCACGGAGCGCGGCTGACGCGGCCGGGGGCGAGCGGGGGCGGCCCTCAGTCCTGGTAGAAGATCCGGTCGCCGTACTGGTCGAAGACCCCGGCGTTCCACTCGGTGCCGCCGTCGACGTTGCCGGAGCGCAGCAACGGGGGCTCGATGCCGCGGGCGGCGAGTACGGCGGCGGCGCTCGCGGTCGTGGCCTGGAGGAGCGCGCTCGTGACGACGGTCGAGGCGGGGGCGAAGGGCGCGGCGATCCCGTCCAGCGCGAGCACGGCGTCGCCCACCGGGATCTTGTTGTCGAGCACGACGTCGCAGTGGTCCTTAAGGAAGGTCCCGGAGGGGTTGCGGGCCCCCGTCTCGCTCGCGTACACGACCGAGGTGACGCCGATGACCTTGAGGCCCAGCGCGCGGGCGTGGCAGGCCATCTCGACGGGCAGGGCGTTGCGGCCGGACAGCGAGATGACGACGAGGACGTCGCCGGCCCGCGCGGGGCTCGCGTCCAGGACGGCGGTGGCGAGCCCCTCGACCCGCTCCAGCGCCGAACCGAGCGTCGCGGGCCGTACGTCGACGCCGACCGCGCCCGGCACGGCCAGCAGGTTGACGAGGGCGAGGCCGCCCGCGCGGTAGACGAGGTCCTGCGCGGCGAGCGAGGAGTGCCCGGCCCCGAAGGCGAAGACCCGGCCGCCCGCCGCGATCGTGTCGGCGAGCAGCCGCCCGGCCTGTTCGACGCTCCCGCCGGGCCCCGCCTCCTCGGCCCGCACCCGCGCGAGGAGGCCGGCCGCCGCGTCCAGGTACCGGGTGGCGACGGTCTCGCCGGGGTCGGGGAGCCGCGCCGCGTCCTGGTCCCGGTCGGCTCGGGGCGGGGTGGGCCGTGCGGTGGACTGGTCTGCGGCGGGGGTGTCCGTGGCGCTCATCGGGGGCCTCCTGCTCCGGTGCGGGCCGCCGGGCGGATCGGTCCTGACCGGGCCGCCCGTTCCGGGTGGTCCGGTGCGGCGCCCGGGGGTGGCACGGCGGCGTGCCGCGGATCACGGTGCGGCCCCGGGAGCCGGGCTGTCAACAGGGCCCCCGGCCCGCCGCCCCCGCGTCAGGGGCGCCCCCGGACGGGTCCGCGGGCTTCGGCCGGGGCCGGTTGTCAGTGGGATGCGTCAGAATTGGGTCAGGGCCAGCGCACGCCGACTTCGCGAAGTCACAGCACCGAGGGGCACGTATGTCCGGTTTGATCGACACCACGGAGATGTATCTCCGCACCATCCTCGAACTCGAAGAGGAAGGTGTTGTGCCCATGCGCGCCCGGATCGCCGAGCGGCTCGACCAGAGCGGCCCGACGGTCAGCCAGACCGTGGCGCGGATGGAGCGGGACGGACTGGTGTCCGTCGCCAGCGACCGTCATCTGGAGCTGACCGACGAGGGCCGCAGGCTCGCGACCCGCGTCATGCGCAAGCACCGGCTCGCCGAGTGCCTGCTCGTCGACGTGATCGGTCTCGAATGGGAGCAGGTGCACGCGGAGGCGTGTCGCTGGGAGCACGTCATGAGCGAGGCCGTCGAGCGCCGGGTGCTCGACCTGCTGCGCCATCCCACGGAGTCCCCGTACGGCAACCCGATCCCGGGCCTGGAGGAGCTGGGCGAGGAGGCCGAGGCCGATCCCTTCCTCGACGCGAGCATGGTCTCGCTCGCCGACCTGGACCCGGGCAGCGACGGCCAGACGGCCGTCGTGCGCCGTATCGGCGAGCCGATCCAGACCGACGCGCAGCTCATGTACACGCTGCGCCGGGCCGGGGTGCAGCCGGGCTCCGTGGTGAGTGTGGTGCGTTCCACGGCGGGCGGCGTGCTGGTCGGCTCCAGCGGGGAGGCCGCCGAGCTGGACCAGGAGATCGCCTCGCACGTTTTCGTGGCCAAGCGCTGAGCCGGGCGTCCCGGGGGCCGGAAGGCTGCGGGGGACCGGCGGGGAGGGCCCGGGTCTCCGTCGGCCGGTGACGGGCGGCGGTGGCGGGATCGGGCGCCTCCGGGGGCCGGACGCCGGGGACCGCACGCCCCTTCGCACCGCCCGCGCGCCCTTGTGCGCCTCTGTGCGCGGTCCACGCGGGGCCTGATTCAGCCGCCCCGGCCGGAACGAATCGTCCGTATCCCAAGATTCACTGTGCCGAACCGCAGCGCGGGGGCGCCGACCGTGCCAATCTGTCGCGATGAGGCTTGTGGCCCCGAGGGGCCGGGCGGCCCCGCTCCGGGCGGCGTGCGCCCCGCTGCCCGCGTGCGCCCCCCGGTTGCGCCGGGCGCGTGAACGGTACGGACGCGACCGCGCGCACCCCCTTCTCCTCGCGGGTGTCCGGGCCCCGGCACCTCGCGGTGCCGGGGCCCGGTTCCCCCCGGTGACGACCCGGAGCCCCGAGCTCTCAGGGTCGTCCCCCCACGGGCCTGTTCCCCGAGCGGCCCGTCTCCCGGCAGAGACCTCCCCAGGGTCACGGCCGCCAATCTTCCCAGGTCGTCACTCGAACGAGGGGTATTGGCGACAGGGACAGGGCTTTCGAATGGGGGTTCGATAGCTTGTGGCCGGGTGACCGTTTTCTCCGCGAGGGGGCGCCGACAGGGCGTGCGCGGACCGCGAGGCAGTAGCCCAGGAACACGATCGTGAACAGTAGGGGGGTGCCGGACCGATGGCGCGGCGAATCGACGTGACGGGTGCGGACGGAGTGCGGCTGGCGGCGTGGGAGTTCGCGCGGCCGTCGGAGGAGAGCGAGGAGGGGCGGGCGCCGGGGGTGCTGCTCCTGCACGGTCTGCTGGGCCGGGCCTCGCAGTGGGCGGACGCGACCGGCTGGCTGGCCGAGCGGCACCGTACGGTCGCTCTCGACCAGCGCGGCCACGGCGCGAGCGAGAAGCCGGACGGGGGGCGGTTCACCCGCGAGGCGTACATCACCGACGCGGAGGCGGCGCTGGAGCAGCTCGGCCTCGGCCCGGCCGTCCTCGTCGGCCACGGCATGGGCGCGCTCACCGCGTGGCAGCTCGCGGGGCGCCGCCCCGATCTGGTGCGCGGCGTGGTCGTGTCCGACATGCGGGCCTCGGCCCTCGGGGTGGCCGCGCAGCGGGAGTGGGTGGACTGGCTCAACGCGTGGCCGCTGCCGTTCCCCACGCTGGAGGCCGCCCGCGTGTGGTTCGCCGAGCAGGACCCGTGGGTGGAGCGGCCGAACGCGGCGCGCGGCGCGTTCTACGCGGAGATCATGACGCGCGCCGGGGACGGCTGGCGCCCCGAGTTCGTCAAGGAGCAGATGCTCGCCTCCCGGGAGGCCTGGGTGCACGAGGCGCACTGGGAGGACCTGTCGCGGGTGAGCTGCCCGACCCTGGTGCTGCGCGGCCTGGACGGGGTCCTGGGCCGGGCCGAGGCGCAGGAGATGGTGCGGGTCCTGCCACGCGGCACGTACGCCGAGGTACGGGACGCGGGCCACCTCATGCACCGCGAGCGGCCGGACGCCTGGCGGGCGGTCGTGGAGCCCTTCCTCGAAGGTGTCCTGACGGGGTGACGTACTGAGGGACCGGCGCGGGCGGGGGCCCGGGGCCGTCGGTGAGAGCGGGGGCCCCGGGCGCGTGCGGGGACGGAGTGGGGCCGAGGCCGTGAGGCGCCACCGTGTGCGCTCCGGGGCGCACCGACGTACCCCCGGGGCGCACGGCCGGCACGTCCCTTGGCCCGGCTGCGGAGCGGACGCGCCGGGGCCGGGGCGGGTGCGAGGGACCAGGGAGGACGCGGGACGCCTGGGTGTCCCGCGTGACCCGCGCGGGCCCGCGGCGCCGGCGCGCCGGAACGGCGGCCGCCCCCGTCAGGAGCGGTCCCTCCCGCAGGCGTAGGCGAGCGGGCTGATCAGCTCTCCCACGTCGGGCAGCCAGCGGTTGGCCGAGGTCGGGCGGCGGGCCCACTGCACGGCGCCCCGGCCGCCGAAGCGGGTCGGTGGCGCCGGTACGTACTGGCCCTCGCCGAGCGGTACGAGGTCGAGCCGCGAGGGGGACCAGCCGAGGGCGCGTACGAGGTCACCGGCCTTCGCCCCGCCGCCGGGCAGGACGAAGAACTGCATGCGGCGCTCCGGGGTGCGGGTGACCGGACCGAGCGTCAGGTCCATGCGGTCCATCCGGGCCAGAGCCAGGAACCCGGCCGTCTCCGGTACGTCGATCGCGTCGAAGGCACGGCCGGTGGGCAGCAGGACCGCCGCGCCGGGCCGCTCCGTCCACAGCGTGCGGGCGACGGTCACGCTGCCCGTGGCCAGGGACCGCCAGTCCTCGTCCACCGGGTGCGCCCCGGGGGCCGGGCAGTCGGCGGCGCCGCACGAGCAGCGCTCGGACCCGTCCACCGCCTCCAGCCAGGTGCCGGGGACGACGTCCCAGTGCCGCTCCTCCGTATAACGCGCGGCGGCGTCGCGCGGGGACTCCGCGCGCTGCACGGGGACGGTTCCGGCTCCGGTCACTGCGATGGTCTTTTCCACGTCCAGCACAACTGCGCCCGGCATTCCGGGTTACGGGGCGGGCGCGCGCCGGGGAGGTGCATCGATCCTGCACGTGGGGCGCACGGTGGCACCGCCGGGGGCGCGTACGGGCCGCCGGGCCGGGAGGCGGGTACGCAGGTGGGGGGCGCTTACGGAGCCCCGCGGTCCGGGTACGGCCACCGGCATATGTCCCCGGGAGGGAGCCGGAGAGGACGGGAGGAGCGGCGCGCCAAGGCAGGGACACGGCACGGACACGGCGGACACGGCAGGGACACGGCAGGAGAGGCGGTCCGGCGGGAGCCGGGGAAGCGATCCGGCCGGGAAGCCGGGCGAGCCGAGTGAGCCGAGCGAGGAGAGCCGGGAGAGCCGGGAGAACCGGTCCGAGCAGGGCCGGGAGAAGTAATACCGCATAGGTCCCGTATGCGGCGCATCTTCGGTTTGTCCGCAGGGCATTGATCAGCGAGGGCAGCACTTCACCAGCTCCACGAGGTCACTTCACCCAGTCCATCGAACGAGACCGATCACGCTGACCCTCGACGGTCCACGGTGCACACAGGGGGTATGCCATGGCCGCAAGGCCACTAGTCGCGCGGCAGCCGAACGAACGGCTGCAAGCGCTCATCCAGGAGGCCGGCTGCTCCAACGCCGGTCTCGCCCGCCGCGTGAACATGTGCGGCGCGGAACACGGGCTCGATCTGCGGTACGACAAGACGTCCGTGGCCCGCTGGCTGCGCGGTCAGCAGCCGCGCGGCCGGGCGCCCGCCGTGATCGCCGAGGCCCTGGGCCGCAAACTGGGCCGGGCGGTGACGATCGACGAGATCGGCATGGCCAACGGCAAGAACCTCGCCTCGGGCGTGGGCCTCCAGTTCTCCCCGACGGTGCTCGGCGCGATCGAGCAGGTCTGCGAGCTGTGGCGCAGCGACGTGGGGCGCCGGGACTTCCTCTCGGGTTCCTCGGTGGCCTCCTCGGCGCTCGTCGAGCCCAGCCGGGACTGGCTGATCTCGGTGCCGGACGGGCAGGTCGCGCGTAACGGCGGCCCGCGCGTGGGCCCTTCGGACGTCGCGGCGGTCCGGGCGATGACGGAGGCCCTGGTCGGCCTCGACCACCAGTACGGCAGCGGGCATGTGCGGCCCGTGGTCGTGCACTACCTCAACAGCGTCGTCTCGGGGCTGCTGTCCGGCTCGTACCGGGAGAGCGTGGGCCGTGAACTGTTCGGTGCGGTCGCCCGGTTGACGGAGCTGGCCGGGTACATGGCGATCGACACCGGTCAGCCGGGGCTCGCCCAGCGGTACTACATCCAGGCCCTGCGGCTCGCGCAGGCGGCGGACGACCGGGCGTACGGCGGGTACGTGCTGGCCGCCTCGATGAGTCATCTGGCCGCGCAGCTCGGCAATCCGCGGGAGATCTCGCAGCTCGCGCGGGCCGCCCAGGAGGGGGCCCGGGGCCGGGCCACACCCCGGGCCCGGTCGATGTTCCACGCGGCGGAGGCGCGCGGGCACGCCCTGCTGGGCGACCGCCGTTCCGCGCAGGAGGCGGTGGGGCGGGCCGAGTCGGAGCTGGCGCGCTGCGCACCGGAGCGGGACGAGGACCCGGCGTGGATCGCGCACTTCGACGAGGCGTATCTCGCCGACGAACTCGCCCACTGCTACCGGGACCTGGGCGATCCCGTGCAGTCGGCGCGGGCGGCGGGCGCGGCGCTCGCGGGGCATCCGCGGTCGCGCACCCGGCGGCGCGCCATCGGCCTGGTCCTGCTGGCCACGGCACAGGTGCAGCAGCGGGAGGTGGAGGAGGGCTGCCGTACGGGGCTGCGCGCGGCGGAGTTGCTGGGCTCGCTGCGCTCGAACCGGGGCGCCGAGTACCTGGACGACTTCCGGCTGCGTCTGGAGCCGTACCGGGAGGAGGCGGCGGTCCGGGAGTTCGGGGCGCGGCTCGACCTCCAGGCGGTGGCCTGAGGGCGCGGCGGCGGGGGCGGCACCAGGGCGGGGCGGGCGGGTGGCGAAGCGGCCCGGCCGCCCCGCCGCTCCCGGCCGCCCGGCCCGCTTCCGGCCTGCGGGGTAAGGGAGTTTGGCGGCGCCGCCCGGCGTCCGGGGGTTGGTGCTGCGTGGTGGGGGTACCCGGCGACCGGGTAGCGTGAGCCGACGATTCCGAGGGTCCCCCATTCGTAGGAGTTCCGGTGGCGCAGAGCGGTCATGGCGGAGAGCCGCGTCCTTCCGACGGTCGGCAGGCGCGCGAAGGGGTCGTGCTGCCGGCGGACGGCGGCGCACCGCTGACGCCGGGGCCGACGGCGACGCCCTCGGGCGGGACCCCGTGGGGCCCGCCGCCCGCCGACGCGCAGCGGGCACCGGGCTACGGGTATCCGCAGCCTCAGCACGGCCGGCCGCCCGCCCAGCCTCCGCAGTACCCCTACGGTGACGGCGGTTACGCCGCGCCCCAGGGCGCGGGCCCGGTGCCGCCGGTCCACGGGGCGGGCGGGTCCGACTCCGACGCCACCCAGTACATACCTCCCATACCCGGCGATCCGGGCCCGGCCGGCGGCCCGGGTGCCTTCGGCGCGGACTCGGAGGCGACGCAGTACATCCCGCCCGTGCCCGGCGGCCCCTCTCCCGTTCAGGGCCCCGGCCCCGGTGCGCCGCCGCCGGGGAACACCGATCAGGCGACGGCCTATCTCGGCCGGGTGCGGCCCGGGGCGCAGCCGGGCCCGGACCAGCAGTCCACGCAGTACCTCCCGCCGGTACCGGCGGAGCCGGGCGGCCCGTCCCCGTACGGGGAGAGCCGGACGCAGCCCCCGGCCGAGTTCGACAACCTCTTCCGGACCGAGAGCCCGCAGGGCCCCGGCGCCTTCGGTGAGGACGGGTCCACGCAGCAGATGCCCGTGGTCGCGCCGGGCGGCCCCGGCCAGGCCCCGCCGCCCCCTTACGGCCAGACCCCTCCCCCGTACGGCCAGACCCCTCCTCCCTACGGACAGCAGCCCGGTTACGGACAGCAGCCCGGCTACGGGCAGGACGGCGGGTACGGGCAGCCGCCCCGGTCCGGTGGCGGGCGGCGCTCGGGCGGGGAGGACGGGAAGCGGAAGAACCTCGTGATCGCCGCGGTCACCGGTCTGGTCGTCCTGGTCGGGGCCGGGCTCGGCGTGGGCGCGCTGCTGGGCGGCGGGGGCGACGAGGACTCCCCGAAGACGTCCGCCGTGTCCGCGACCGCCCCGACCGCCGACGAGGGCGGCGACGAGGGGAAGAAGCAGGAGGAGCAGCCGAAGCCCTCGCCGTCCGCCGATCCCGTCAAGGAGCAGGCGGTGGCGCTGGACAAGCTGCTCGGGGACAGCAACAACAGCCGGGACGCCGTGGTGCGCTCGGTCGCCAACATCGGGCAGTGCAAGGCGCTCGGCCAGGCCGCGAGCGATCTGCGGGGCGCCGCGAAGCAGCGCAACGAACTGGTGACGCGGCTTGGTTCGCTCCCGGTCGACAAGCTCCCGCAGCACGACCGGCTGACGGCCGCGCTCAACCGGGCCTGGAAGGCGTCGGCCACGGCCGACTCGCACTACGCGAACTGGGCGAGCGGCGGTTGCCGGGGCGGTCACCCGAGGGCCTCGGGGCAGCGGGCCGCGGGGGACCGGGCGAGCGGTCAGGCGACGTCCGCGAAGCAGGAGGCGGCGGGGCTGTGGAACGCGATCGCCAAGCGGTACGGGTTGAGCGAGCGGGACAAGAGCCAGTTGTAGGGGCCGGGGGCCTGGACTTGCGGGGGCCGTCAGCGGGCTGATTCCAGGGTTTTCGTGGTGTCCGTCGTGGTGGGGCCCTTCTCCGGGGCGCTCAGGCGGCCTTCGCGGACGGTCTGGAAGGTGACGCGGGGGTTGATCATGCGGGGGTAGCCGATCACCGTGCGGGCTTCTCCGGTGCGCCAGTTGAGGGTGGGGGTCAGTCCGCCGGTGGGGACGCTCAGGCCGTTGTCGAGGGCTTTCCTGACGGTGGCGGCCGTGACGGGGCCGTTCTTGAGCGAGGCGACGGCGGCGCGCAGCACGGTGTAGGCGACCCAGGTGGTCTGCACCCCGGCGTCGGCGGGGTCGACCCGGTTGTCGCCGAAGGCGTACTTCTTGACGACCTCGCGCATCGGTTCCCAGCGCGGGTCGTCGGCGGCCGGGTACCAGCCGGTGACGTCCGCCCCTTCGTACGGGCCCGAGGCGCCGCCCGAGCGGTCGAGGAGCGCCTGGTCGACGCTGCCGAGCACGGAGGAGATCCGCACGCCGGGGCCCTCGGGGGCGAGGCGGCGGAAGGAGTCGAAGAAGGTGGCGGTGCGTCCGCCGAGTACGGCGGCCACGCAGCCCCGTCCCGGGGGCGCGGTACGGGCCTGCCGCAGGGCCTGCTGGGCCTGCGGCGTGTAGTCGGACAGGTCGGTGGAGACGGGAAGGTCAACGGCGGTGCCGCCGTGCGCGGCGAGGCCGGTGCCCAGGAGGCGGGCCCAGGGGTCGCCGACGAGGGTGTCGGGCCGCACGAGGGCCACCTTGGCGCAGGTTCCGGCGAGCTGGCCGCCCGCTCCGGCGAGGAGGGCGGGCAGTCCGCCGTTGACCGGGTAGGAGATCTGGTCGGTGAACTCCGCGGGGGTGATGCCGTAGCCGCCGACGTAGGGGATGCCGGCGATGGCGAGCGGGGAGAGCACGGCTTCGCTGTGCTCGCTGTAGGAGCCGACGACGGCGACGGCCCGCTCGCGGACGGCGCGCCGCGCGCAGCCCGCCGCGGCGACCGCGTCGCCGCGTTCGTCGCAGGTCAGAACGCGCAGCCGGCGGCCGTTGATCCCGCCGCGCGCGTTGACCCAGCGTTCCACGGCGCGGGCGGTCGCCGTCATCCCGGGCAGCTTGGTCCCGGAGGACTTCTGCGGGGCCCAGGTCATGACGGTGACGGGTCCGTCGGCGTCCGCGCCGCCGGGCAGCAGTCCGCAGCCGGACAGCAGCGCGGCGCCCGCGCAGGCGAGCGCGGCGGCGGTCCGCAGCCGGGTGCGCCCCCGCCGCGCGGCGGGGGCGGCACCGGGTGGTCGGGGCGCGGCGGGGAAGGGGCGTCGGGGGCCGGTCGTCATGGGCCCGCAGCCTGTCCGCGGCGTGCCAATGCCCGGGTCACCCGCGGTCAACACGCCGTGACGTACGGATGAACAGCGGGGTGCGGCTCGGTGCGCGGCCGGCCGGGAACGTACGATCACTGACCGTGCAAAGCTCGGAAAGCTCTTCCCGTCGTACCCGCCGCTCCGCCACCATGGGGGGCATGCCACTCAACGACATGCCGTGGTGGCGCTGGCGCAGTACCGTGCGTTCCGCGCTGCACATGCTCTCCGACCCGGTGTTCCAGCAGGAGACCTGGCTCGCCGGGCGCGAGGGGTACGGGGACGTGACCGACGCGGTCTACCGGCTGGTGGAGGACACCTGGCTGGACAACTGGCCGGCCGAGAAGTACATCGGCGCGGTGTTCCGGGACGGCGCGGAGGCGGCCCTCGTGGACACCGCCGTGCTGCGGGTCCTGCGCATCCTGCATCAGGTCGGCCCGGACGCCCCGCCGGCCGCGTACCTCCAGCACCCGGACTGGCCCGCGGCGGTCCTCGCCTGCCGGGAGGCGCACGTGCGTCTCGCCGTGGCGGACGGGGACGACCCGGAGGAGGCGCCGCGCTCCCTGGAGGCGCTGCGGGCTCTCGTCCGCACCGGGTGAGGGGCCGGGGCGCCGGCCGGTGAGACGCGCCGCCGCGGGGGGTGGCGATGTGGGATTCTGGCGGGCATGACTGAACAGCCCGCCGCGTCCGCCCCCGCCGTCTCCTCGTACGTGCTGACCCTGTCCTGCCCCGACAAACAGGGCATCGTGCACGCCGTGTCGAGCTACCTGTTCATGACCGGGGCGAACATCGAGGACAGCCAGCAGTTCGGGGACGCGGACACGGGCCTGTTCTTCATGCGGGTGCTGTTCTCGGCCGAGGACCCGGTGACGCTGGAGAAGCTGCGGGCGAGTTTCGCGGCGATCGGCGACTCCTTCCGGATGGACTGGCAGATCCACCGGGACAGCGACCGCATGCGGATCGTGCTGATGGTCAGCAAGTTCGGGCACTGCCTCAACGACCTGCTGTTCCGTTCCCGGATCGGCGCGCTGCCGGTGGAGATCGCGGCCGTCGTCTCCAACCACACGGACTTCGAGGAGCTGGTGGGCGGCTACGGCGTGCCCTTCCACCACATCCCGGTGCCGAAGGACGGCAAGGCCGAGGCGGAGCGGCGGCTGCTGGATCTGGTGCGCGAGGAGGAGGTGGAACTCGTCGTCCTCGCCCGGTACATGCAGGTGCTGTCCGACGATCTGTGCAAGCGGCTCAGCGGCCGGATCATCAACATCCACCACTCCTTCCTGCCGAGCTTCAAGGGCGCCAAGCCCTACCACCAGGCGCACGCCCGGGGCGTCAAGCTGATCGGGGCGACCGCGCACTACGTGACGGCGGACCTCGACGAGGGGCCGATCATCGAGCAGGAGGTCGAGCGGGTGCACCACGGCGTGACCCCGGAGCAGCTCGTGGCGACCGGCCGGGACGTGGAGTGCCGGGCGCTGGCCCACGCCGTGAAGTGGCACGCCGAGCACCGCATCCTGCTCAACGGCCGCCGCACGGTCGTCTTCGCCTGAACCCGGCGCGGCGCCGCCCCGCTACAGGCGGCTGAGCGAGGCGGTCGCGGTGAGGACGCGGCGGACGACGGAGCGGTCGCCCTCCTGTCCGGCGGCGGCCTCCTCGGGCGCCAGGTGCCCGGCGGCGAGCATGCAGAACTCGACGCCGTCCAGGCGTACCTGGGCGACGTCCTCGTACGGGGCCCGTGTGTCGAGGCGTCCCGGTTCCTTCGGGTCGACCGCGATGCGCCACTCGCCGCCGCCCGGTCCCTCTATGTCGAGCCGCAGGGTGCGCCGGGCCCGGTCTGGGGGCGCGGGTCCTTCCGCGGCGGGCTCGGGCAGCGCGGCGAGGGCGTGCGGGACGAGCGCGGTGGCCAGGTCGATCATGCGGTGCAGGTGCGGTCCCGGGGGCGGGTCGTAGGGGTAGTCGACGGCTTCGGCGATGTCGCTCGCGTGCACCCAGCACTCGAAGGCCCGCTCGACGAGCGCGTCCCGCAGCGGCAGCGTGAACCCGCCGTAGGACACGGGCAGCGGCCCGGAGCCGGTCCCCTCCCCCTCGGCGGACACGGCGCGCACGAGGGCGTGGCTCTGTCCGCGCCAGGGCCGGTACTCGGCGCGGGTGGGCGGCCGCCCGGAGGCGCTCCAGTACGCCTCGGTGCGTTCCCCGGGCGGTGCGGGGATGCCGGGCGCCCGGTCGCCGAGCGGGTCGGGCAGTCCGAGCGCGGTCGCGACGAGCCCGTCGACGGCCAGCAGGTGGCTGATGACTCCGGCCACGGTGGTGCGGCGCCGGGCGGGGCCGCCGTTCTCGTACCAGCGCAGTCGCACGGGCGTGTGCCAGTCGGCGTCGCCGAGGGACTGGAGCAGCGCGTCGAGCCGCGCGGTCTCGGTGTCGTAGGGCACGGCCCACTCCGGTACGGGCACGCGGGGCGGCCTGCGGTCGAGGCAGCGCAGCAGGACGCGGGAGCGCAGCTTGGGGTCGAGGTCGAGGCTCTCCTCGGGGTGCAGGAGGCCCACGGCGTCGCGCAGCCGCAGCGCCTCCTCGGCGCACGGGCCGCACTCGCCGAGGTGGGCCTCCACGGCGAGCGCCTCGGGGGCGGGGCACGCCGACAGGGCCCAGGCGCCCAGCAGCGACTTGAGCACCCCGTGATCGAGCGCCCCTTCGTCCGCGCCCGGTGTGCCCTCGCCGGAACCGGGCGGCCGTCGCCCGGTCATCGCGGGTCCTCCCCGGGGGCGGCGGGCACCGGCGCGTCGTGGGCGGTGGCCAGGAGCTGGAGGCCCAGGCGCAGCCGGCGCGCCGCCTCCTCCTCGGTGATGTCCAGGTCGGCGGCGGTCTGCCGGTAGTCGCGGCGTCCGAAGTACGCCCGCCGGAGCGCGGCGCGCAGCGGGGCCGGCATGGCGGTCACGATGTAGTCGGCGCGGGCGGCGGCCGCGGCCTCGCGGATTCTGTCCTCCGCGGCCTGGGCCCTGCCGTCCTCGCCGCCGGGGCAGGGGCCGGCCGGGGACGCGGTCTCGCTCTGCCGCAGCCGGCGCACCGCCTCGGTCCTGGCGAGGTCGGCGAGGTGGGTGCGCAGCGGCTCGCGGTCGGGGTCGTAGCGCTCCGGGCGCTCCCAGACGCGGGCGAACACGTCGTGGGTGACCTGGGCGGCGGCGTGCTCCTCGGACAGGACGCGGTGGGCGAGCCCGTGCACGAGGGAGGCGTACCGGTCGTACAGCTCGCCGAGCGCCGCCGCCTCGCCGCGGACGAGCCGCTGCCGCATCGTCCGGTCCCAGCGGCCTGGCGCTTCCATCGGAATCCGTCCCCCTGGCTGGCTGTGCGCGCCGCCCGTGGCGACGTCCCTCCCGCCGGCCCCCGCACCGGTCACAGGCCCATCATCCACACCTGTGGCCCGAATGTAAGGGCCGTCCGGACCGTGACGGCGTCCTTTACGGCAATGTCGGCACTCTGAGACGCTGAAACTGGTAAAGGGAACCCGGAATGCCTCGTTCAGCCGATTTGTACGGACGAGAACCCTCCACAGTCGACTGAACCTGACCGATACCGATCGGCGTCTGACCGTATGTGGCCCTGCGGAACCACACTCGGCCCGGAGAGTGTGATGGCGTACACGGCGGTTTCGGGGAAGCGCAGCCGGGCAGTCGCCGGTTGCACCGGAGAACGGAAACGGAACGTGAGATTCCAGTACTACGGGGGCCGGGGGCCGGGGCCGGCCGCACAGGGCCGGCCCGAACGGGGGCCGGTTCGCGCGAGGACCGGTCGTACGGGGTTCGGTACGCGCGCTCGGGCGGCCGGGCCCGGGTCGTCGAGCGGAAGGCGTGAGACGTGTCATTCCAGGTGACCGACGAGGAGCGGGACGGCTGGGCCGTGCTGCGCGTGTCGGGCGAGATGGATCTGGTCTCCTCGCCCGCGGTGCGCCAGCGTGTCCACGAGGCGGTGGCGGAGGGCCGGCACAGCGTCGTCCTCGACCTGTCCGAGGTCTTCTTCTGCGATTCGAGCGGGGTCGGCGTCATGATCGCCGCGCGCCGCCTGATGCGCTCGTGCCACGGGAGCCTGCGCGTCGTGCTGCCGGCCCGGGGCGCGGAGGAGGGTTCGCACGTCAACCGGGTACTCGCGGCGCTCGGTGTGCGCCGCCTCTTCGACGTCTACCCGGACGTCACGACGGCCCTGGACGAGCGCGTCCGCCCGATGTCCGCCTGAACGGAGAGCCGCCGCCCCGGTGACCGCCTGAGACCGGCGTGTCCGCCTGAGCGGAGAGCCGCCGCCTGAGCGCGGGGCCGCCGCCCGATGCCCCCTGGAGCGCAGAACCGCCGCCCGGCGTCACGGTCTCTCCCCGGCGGGGGCCTCGCGGGGCGCGGGGCGGCTCTGGCTGCGTACCGCGCCGACGCTCGCCGCGATGACGAGGGTGATCGCCGCCGCCTCGGTCCAGGACAGCGACTGCGACAGGACGAGGAAGCCCGCGAGGGCGGCCACGGCCGGCTCCAGGCTCATGAGGACCGCGAAGGCCGAGGCGGGCAGCCGCCGCAGCGCGATCAGTTCGAGGGTGTAGGGCAGGACCGAGGAGAGCACCGCGACGGCCGCCCCGAGCCCGACGGTGCTCGGTACGAGCAGCGCGTCCCCGGCCTGGGCGATGCCGAAGGGCAGGATCAGCACGGCGCCCACGCCCATCGCGAGGGCGAGCCCGTCCGCCTGCGGGAAGCGCCGCCCGGTGCGGGCGCTGAAGACGATGTACGCGGCCCACATGGCGCCCGCGCCGAGCGCGAAGGCGACGCCCACCGGGTCGATGTCGCTCATGCCCGTCCCGCTGAGCAGGAAGATGCCGAGCAGCGCGAGCGCCGCCCACAGGACGCTGACGAGGCGGCGTGCGGCCACCACGGACAGCACGAGCGGGCCGAGCACCTCGAAGGTCACGGCGAGACCGAGCGGGATACGGTCGGCGGCCTGGTAGAAGAGGCCGTTCATCGCGGACATCGCGAGGCCGAAGGCGAGGACGGTGCCCCAGTCGGCGCGCCGGTAGCCGCGCAGCCCCGGCCGGCACACCACCAGCAGGACGACGGCGGCGACCACGAGGCGGATCGCGACGATGCCGAGCGGCCCGGTCCTCGGCATGAGGCTCACCGCGAGCGCTCCGCCGAACTGCACGGACACGCAGCCGCCGAGGACGAGACCGACCTGCCCCAGGTTGCCGGTGCCGTCCCCGCGGCCCCGGCCGCGCCCCGGCAGCCCGCGCCCGCGCGCCGCCCGCACCTCGCCCGCCACCTCGGGCTGTGCGACGGCGGCCGCCTCGGCCCCTTCGCCCCATGCCGCTCCCATGCCTCCGCCTTTCGACCCGTCCCGCCGGGCCACGGTAGGGCGCGGGGACGCACGCGTGAAATGCCCGGCGGGCTGTGGTTATGCTCACAAGGAATGAGCGTGCGGGTGCTGTGCCCGCCCGTGCCGCGCCGCCCGGGAGGTGCCGTGACCCCGCCCGCCTCCTCCGCGTCCCCCGAGACACTGGAGATCCGGCACCTGCGCTGCTTCCTCGCGATCGCCGAGGAGGGCAGTGTGACGGGCGCCGCGGCCCGGCTGCGGGTGGGGCAGCCGGCGGTCTCCCGCACCCTGGCCCGGCTGGAGCGGGCGCTCGGGCTGCGCCTGGTGGACCGCTCCACGCACCATCTCGTCCTGACGGCGGAGGGCCGGGCCTTCCGGGAGCGGGCGGCCGTCGCGGTCGCGGCCTTCGCGCAGGCGGTGGGCACGGCGGGCTCGCCGCGTCCGCTGCGGCTGGGGCACGCGTGGTCGGCGGCCGGCCCGTACACGACGCCGTTGCTGCGCCGCTGGCACGAGACGCGTCCGGGCCTGCCGCTGGAGCTGCTGCGGATCGACGACCGTACGGCCGGGCTGACGCAGGGCGAGGTGGACCTCGCGCTGCTGCGCGGGCCGGTCACCGCGCCGGGGCTGGTCACGGTCGAGCTGTACACGGAGCCGCGCGTCGCGGCGGTCCCCTCGGACAGTCCGGTGGCGGGCCGCCGCTCGCTGGTCCTCGCCGATCTCGCGCCGTACACCCTGGCCCTCAACACGGTCTCGGGCACGACGACGACGGACCTGTGGCCGCCGGGCGCCGGTCCCGGTTCGACGCTGACGGTCGCGAACACCGACGACTGGCTCGCGGCGATCGCGGCGGGCCTCGCGGTGGGGGTGACCGCGCGGGCCACGCAGGGCGTGCACCCGCACCCCGGCGTCGTCTACCTGCCCCTGGCGGACGCCCCGCCGCTGACCGTCTCCCTGGCCCGCAGGACCGGCCCGGTACGCCCGGAGGTGGCCGAACTGATCGCGCTGGCCCGGGAGGTCACGCGGGCGGGCGACTCGGCTCCGGGCTCCGCGCGCTGATCAGGGCTCCGCGCGCCGAGCGGGCGTGCCGTCCCCGCCCCCGTCGATCGCCGCCGCCAGCACCTCCGCGAGGTGCCGGGCGTGGCGCCCCTCGCCGAAGTGGCCGATCTGGGTGCGGCAGGAGTAGCCGTCGGCGAGGACGAGGGAGTTCCCGGGCGCCGTGCGCAGCGCGGGCAGGAGGCGGTCCTCGGCGCAGGCGGCGGAGACCTCCTCGTGCCCCTTCTCGAAGCCGAAGTTGCCCGCGAGGCCGCAGCAGCCGCCGCTCAGCTCACCGCTCAGCCCGGTCCGTTCCCGCAGACGGCGGTCGGCGGTGTCGCCGAGCACGGCGTGCTGGTGGCAGTGGGTCTGGCCGACGACGGGCGCGTCCAGCCGGGGCGGCCGCCAGCCGGGCGCGGCCCGCTCCTCCAGGATCTGCGCGAACGTCCGTACCCTGTCCGCCAGTCCGGCGGCGCGCGGGTCGTCGGGGAGCAGTTCCGGGAGGTCGGTGCGGAGGGTCGCGGCGCAGCTCGGTTCGAGGACGAGGAGCCGGAAGTCCTCTGCGCGGGGCAGGTCGCCGAGGGTGTCGAGGGTGCGGCGCATGGCGGAGCGGGCGAGGCCGAGCTGTCCGGTGGAGACGTAGGTCAGTCCGCAGCACACGGCGCCCTTCCTGACCCAGTCGGCCTCCAGGCGCGTGGGGACGCCCGCGTCGGCGAGGACGGTCAGGGCGGCGCGGCCGACCCGCGGGCTCAGGTACTGGGTGAAGGTGTCGGGCCACAGCCACACCGTCGCGTCCGGGTGCCCGGCGCCCGGGACCTCCCCCCGGCGCGGGACGAGGGGGCGGGGCGCGAGTGGCGGGATGTCGCGCGCCGGGGAGATCCCGGCGAGGCGTTTGGCGAGGGCGGCGAGCGGTCGTGGCCGGGCCGCCGCGTTGACCTGCCGGGCCAGGGGCGCGGACAGCCGCAGCAGGCGGGGCAGCCGGCCCAGCGTGTAGTGGCTCGCGGGGCGGCGGCGCCCGGCGTAGTGGTGGTGCAGGAACTCGGCTTTGTACGTGGCCATGTCGACGCCGGCCGGGCAGTCGGAGCGGCAGCCCTTGCAGGACAGGCACAGGTCGAGGGCGTCGCGGACCTCGGTGGAGCGCCAGCCGTCGGTGACGAGGTCCCCGGCGAGCATCTCGTGCAGCAGCCGGGCCCGGCCGCGCGTCGAGTGCTCCTCCTCGCCGGTCGCCCGGAACGAGGGGCACATGACGCCGGGCCCGGTCGAGGGCCCGCCCGAAGCGCCGCCCGGCTCACGGCACTTGGCGACGCCGACGCAGCGGCGTACGGCGGCGGAGAAGTCCCCGCCGTCCTGCGGGTAGCCGAACTCGACGTCGACGGGGTGCCGGGGCAGCGGCGCGAAGCGCAGGTTCTCGTCCAGTTTCGCGGGCCGCACCAGGATGCCCGGGTTGAGCAGGTCCTCCGGGTCCCACACGGCCTTGACCCGGGCGAACAGGCCGGTCAGCTCGGGCCCGTACATCGCGGGGAGGAGTTCGGCGCGGGCCTGCCCGTCGCCGTGCTCGCCGGACAGGGAACCGCCGTGCGCGACGACGAGCGCGGCGAGTTCCTCGGAGAAGCGGCGGAAGACGGCGACGCCCTCGCGGCTGAGCAGGTCGAAGTCGACGCGCACGTGCACGCAGCCCTCGCCGAAGTGCCCGTACGGCGTGCCGCGCAGCCCGTGCGCGGCGAGCAGCGCGCGGAACTCCCGCAGGTAGGGGCCGAGCCGGGCGGGCGGCACCGCGCAGTCCTCCCAGCCGGGCCACGCCTCGGTGCCGCCGGGCCCCCGGGTCGCCGTCCCGGCGGCGTCCTCCCTGACGCGCCACAGCGCGCGCTGGTCCGCGGGGCCGGTCACGAGCCGGGAGCCGAGCGCGTCGGCGGCCCGGACGATCTCCCCGGCGCGGTGGCGGGCCTCGGCGGGGGTGTCCCCGCCGGTCTCCACGAACAGCCAGGCCGCGCCCCGGGGCAGCCCCGAGGGGTCGGGCACGAGGTCGGCGGCCATGCCCTCGACGGTGAGCGGCCCGTACGGCAGGAGGCCGGGCGCGGCCTCGGCGGCGGCGCTCTCGTCGGCGTACCCGAGGACGGCGAGGGCGCGGGTCCTGGGCGCCTCGACGAGGCGGACGGTGGCCTCGGTGAGGACGCCGAGGGTGCCCTCGCTGCCGCAGAAGGCGCGGGCGAGGCCGGTGCCGTGCTCGGGCAGCAGCGCGTCGAGGGCGTACCCGGAGATGCGGCGCGGCAGTGCGGGGTAGCCGGTGCGCAGCAGCGCGAGGTTGTCCTCGACCAGGGCCCGCAGCCCGTCGGGCGCGCCGCCCGCCCAGCCCCGGCCGAGGCGGTACGCGGTGCCGTCGGCGGCGAGCACGTCGAGGCTCTCGACGTTGTCGGCGGTCGTGCCCCAGGCGACGGAGTGGGCGCCGCAGGAGTTGTTGCCGATCATCCCGCCGAGGGTGCAGCGGGCGTGTGTCGAGGGGTCGGGGCCGAAGGTCAGCCCGTGTCCGCTCGCCGCCGTGCGCAGCGTGTCGAGGACGAGTCCCGGCTGGACGCGGGCGGTACGGGTGCCGGGGTCGAGGTCGAGGAGGCGGTTCAGGTGCCGGGTGAAGTCGAGGACGACGCCGGTCCCGGTGGCCTGACCGGCGATCGAGGTGCCGCCGCCGCGCGCCAGGACGGGCACCCGGTGCTCCCGGCACACCGCGAGGACGGCCGCGACGTCCTCGGCGTCCCGTGGCGCGACCACGCCGAGCGGCACCCGCCGGTAGTTGGAGGCGTCCATGGTGGTGAGGGCCCGCGCGGTGACGGAGAAGTCGACGGGGCCGCGCACGGCGGCGGCCAGGTCCCGGCGCAGCGCCTCCGGGTCCGCGCCGGCGCCCGTGCCCGTATCCGTGCCCGTGCCCGTGTCCGTGCCCGTGTCCGTGTCCGTGTCCGGGGCCCGGCCCGCCGTCGTCCCGCCGCTGCCGCCCCGGTGCGCGAAGTCCGCCATGCCTCCCAGGAGATCACAGGAGAGGCGGACGGCAGGGGACGGCGCCGGACGCCCCCGGGGCGGTGCCGGGCGGCGTCCGGGCGTGACGTGGCCCGCATCCGTCCCCGTCCCCGCCCCTTGCGCGCAGGGGAGTTCGCCCCGGTTCGCCCCGCCTTGCAGGGACGATTCCACCATCCCGCCGTCCGGGGGCTTCGTCTCATCCGACGGACGCCCGGGGCGCGGGGCCGCCGGGAGGTACTACGCTCGCGACGTGGCTGAGATCCAGATTCCCGCTGACATCAAGCCCGCCGACGGCCGTTTCGGCGCGGGCCCCTCCAAGGTGCGGACGGAGGCGCTGGACGCGCTGGCCGCCACCGGAACCTCCCTGCTCGGCACCTCCCACCGCCAGGCCCCCGCGAAGAAGCTCGTGGGCCGGGTCCGGGACGGGGTGCGCGACCTCTTCCAGCTGCCCGAGGGGTACGAGGTGATCCTGGGCAACGGCGGTTCCACGGCGTTCTGGGACGTCGCGACCCACGGGCTGATCGAGAACAAGTCGCAGCACCTGAGCTTCGGCGAGTTCTCCTCCAAGTTCGCGAAGGCGTCGAAGCTCGCGCCGTGGCTCGCCGAGCCGAGCGTCATCAGCTCCGACCCGGGCACCCACCCGGAGCCGGTCGCCGAGGCCGGGGTCGACGTGTACGCGCTGACCCACAACGAGACCTCGACCGGGGTCGCGGCGCCGGTCAAGCGCGTCGCGGGCGCCGACGAGGGTTCCCTCGTCCTGGTGGACGCGACCTCGGGCGCGGGCGGCCTGCCGGTCGACATCGCGCAGAGCGACGTCTACTACTTCGCCCCGCAGAAGAACTTCGGTTCCGACGGCGGCCTGTGGATCGGCGTGTTCTCCCCGGCGGCGATCGAGCGCGCCGAGCGCGTGCACGCCTCGGGCCGGCACGTCCCGGAGTTCTTCAGCCTGCCGACGGCGATCGACAACTCCCGCAAGAACCAGACGTACAACACCCCGGCGCTCTCCACGCTGTTCCTGCTCGCCGAGCAGCTCGACTGGTTCAACGGCCAGGGCGGTCTGGACTGGGCGGTGCGGCGCACCGCGACCTCGGCGCGCACGCTGTACGGCTGGGCGGAGGACGTGAAGTACGCGAACCCCTTCGTGGCCGACCCGGCGAAGCGCTCGGCCGTCATCGGCACGATCGACTTCAGCGAGGACGTGGACGCCGCCGCCGTGGCGAAGGCGCTGCGCGCCAACGGCGTCGTGGACACCGAGCCGTACCGCAAGCTGGGCCGCAACCAGCTGCGCGTCGCGATGTTCCCGGCCGTGGACCCGGCGGACGTCGAGGCCCTCACGAAGTGCGTGGACTACGTCATCGAGCGCCTCTGACCCGGGGCGGGTGAGGCCGCTCCCCGGCCTCCCCGGTCCAGATGGGCGGGACGAACGGCCCTTTCCCGTACGGCTGTACGGGAAAGGGCCGTTCCTCGTACGCCGGGTGCGTCGTACGCCGGGTGAGGGGGCGGGCCTGCGGTCAGTGGCCTCCCCGGCGGCCGCCGCGACCGCCTCCGCGACCGCCGCCGAGGAGCCGTTTGCCGACGAGGACGACGCCGAGGGCGACGACGAACACGACGGCGACCTTGGAGAAGTCCGCGTCGAAGCTCGCGCCGTCGCCGTCCCGCGCGCTCCCTTCGCCCCGGTCGCCCTGGTGGTCCTTGTCGCCGGGCGGGTGCGCGCCGCCCTTCTCGCCGGGCGGCGCGGTGGACGCGTCCCCCTGGCGCGCGCCCTTCACGGGTTCGGGCCGCACCTCGCTGTGCTCGCCCTCGGAGCCGTACATGAGCGTCGTACCGTCCGGGGTGTACGTCATGGACTCGCCCTGGCGTTGCAGCGGGACGGAGAGCCGCCCCTCGGCCTTGGGCCGGCCGTCGTTCCAGGCGTAGGACTGGCCGCCGAAGTAGCCGCGCAGGGAGAGCTGCCGGCCGTCCGGGGAGAAGGCGCCGTCGGTGACCCACAGGTCGACGGGGGCCAACTTGCGGAAGACGTTGGTGCCGTGCGCGGAGAGGGTGCGGGGGCCTTCGTAGAGCGCGCCGCCGTCCTCCTTCTTCGACGCGATGTAGACGCGGCCGGTCCGGGGGTGGACCATCAGCGCCTCGGCGTTGCGGGGCCCGTCGGCGTACTGGACGGTGAACTGGGTGGCGCGCAGGGTCTGGTCGCGCAGTTCCTTCGGTTCGGGGAAGCGGTAGATCCACACGTGGGGCCACTTCCCGCCGAGGTTGTCGCCGATGTCGCCGAGGTAGATCTGGTGGCCGGGGCCGATGGAGACGGCCTCGACGTCGCGCGGGGCGCCGATCCCGGTGAGGGTGACGCGGGCGACGGTGCGGCCGGTGCGGCTGTCGACGGCGTACACGTAGGGGCCGTCGTCGCTGTCGTTGTGCGTCCAGTACACGCCCGGGTGCAGGGTGCTCGCGGCGAGACCGCTGGACTCGGTGACGCGCGGGTCCTCGATGGTGAACGCCTCGTGCCCGCCGTCGTCGGCGCGGGCGGGCGTCGCGGGTGCGCCGAGCGCCCCGGTCAGGGCTGCCGCGAGGGTCAGCAGCAGGGCGGCGAGGAGGGCGGGGCCCCGGCCGGCACGCGGGACGCGGAGCGCCTCGGAGCGGGGGTGGGGCGCCTCGAAGTGGGGGTGGGGCGCCTCGGAGCCGGGGCGGGGCGCCTCGGAGCCGGGGCGGGGCGCCTCGGAGTGGGGGCGGCCCCCTTCAGAGCGGGGGCGGTCGGCGGGACGGCGGTCGACGCGGCGGCGGAACGTGCGTGGGCGCATGGGGCCAGTCTCCCAAGCCGTCCGGGGTGGGTGCGGCCGGTACCGGCGGGGCCGCCCGGGAGGGGCCGCCGTGGCGATCGTCACCTCGCGGGTGGGGGCCGGGCGCGGCCGGAATCCCGGATGATGTTGCCCATGCGTTTTCTCTTCGTCGGCGACAGCCAGACCATCGGGCGGGCCGGCGACCACACCTGGCGTTACCGCATGTGGCAGCATCTCGGCGCCTCCTTCGGCGGCCCGTTCAAGATCGTGGGGCCGCGCGACGGCCTGTACGACCCCTCGGCCGACGCGCCCGTCTCGTACGCCTACGCCGACGAGGACTGGCCGCTGCACGCCCGCCGTCATCTCGCGGGCTGGGGCGAGGGCTGGCAGCACATGGTGCCGCTGGTCGGGGACGCGGTACGCGGCGGGAAGGCGCAGGTCCTGCTGGTCGCGCTGGGCCTGATCGACCTCGGTTTCTACACCAACAGCGAGCAGACCGCGGACAACGTGCGCCGCTTCTTCGCCGAGGCGCGCGCGGCGAATCCGGGGGTGCGGGCGGTGGTCCTGCCGGTGATACCGAACATCCGGGCGCAGGCCGACGACTCCTTCGCCGAGGAGGTGGACCACTTCAACACGCTGCTGGCGAAGGCCGTCGCGGAACTCGACTCCCCGTCCTCCCCGCTCCTGCTGGCCTCGCTGCCCCAGGACTACGACATCCACCGCGACACCTACGACGGCACCCACCCGGGCCCCTCGGGGGAGCGCAGGATCGCGGCGGCCTTCGCGACCGCCCTGCACCAGGGCTGGGGGCTCGGCGGGCCGTACGAGGACCGCTGAGCGTTCCCGGTGCGCCCGGCCGGCCGCGCGGGTCAGCCGCGAGGGCCCCACGGCGCAGGAGGTCCGGCCGCTCCCCGGCCCGGCGTCTCAGGTCTTCCCGAGGAGGCGCCGCAGCCACTCGGTGCGGGCGGCGAGGGCGGACCGGGTGAGCGCGGCCCCGGGCGCGACCCCGTCGAAGCCGTGGAACCCGCCGGGCCACACGTGGAGTTCGGCGCTTCCCCCGGACCGCCAGATCCGGCTCGCGTAGGCGACGTCCTCGTCGCGGAAGGTCTCCGCCGAGCCGACGTCGATGAAGGCGGGCGGCAGTCCCGACAGGTCCGTGGCGCGGGCGGGGGCGGCGTACGGGGACACGTCGGGGCCGCCCCGCGCGTCGCCGAGGAGGGCCTCCCAGGCGAGGTGGTTCGCCTCCCGGTCCCAGACCCCGAGGGCGGCCATCTGCCGGGCGGAGGGCGAGTCGTTGCGGTCGTCGAGCATCGGGCTCATCAGCAACTGCCCGAGCAGCGGCGGGCCTTGGCGGTCCCGGGCGAGCAGGGCGAGCGCGGCGCAGAGCCCGCCGCCCGCGCTGTTGCCCACGAGCACGATGCGGCCGGGGTCGATCCCGGCCTCCTCCGCGTGCCCGGCGATCCACACGAGGCCCGCGTAGCAGTCCTCGACGGGGGCGGGGTGCGGGTGCTCGGGAGCGAGCCGGTAGGCGACGGAGGCCACGGCGACGGTGAGCCCGCCGACCCACGGGTCGAGCATCTGCAGGACGCTCACCCGGTGGTCGCCGGTGATCATCCCGCCGCCGTGGGCGTGGTAGACGAGGGGCAGGGCCCGGCCGGCGAGCCCGGCCGGACGGACCAGCAGCAGGCTCACCTCGGGACCGCCCGGGGGGCCGGGCACGGCCCGCTCGCTGACCTCGTACTTGCCGCCGGCCCGCAGCTCCTCCAGGGTCGGGCGCGGCAGCATCCGGTCGAGTTCCGCGCGCCGCCGGGGCAGTTCCTCAAGGCTGCGGGGCGGCGGCGCCTCACCGAAGGCGTCCAGTTCGGCGGCCAGCTCGGGATCGTAGGACGGCGGCGGCCCGACCGGCTCCGGCCGGACGGTACGGGCCTCCGGCCCTTCCGCCCCGCCCGGCCCGTGCGCCCCGTCCGCCCCGCCCGCGTGGCCCGTCCCGCTTCCGCCCATCGCTTCCCCTCACGTCACCGCGTCCGCCGCGCCCCGGCCCCGCGCCGGGGCAGCCGTACGGACACAGTCGTGCCCCGTACGGACACAGTCGTGCCCCGTACGGACACAGTCGTGCCCCGTACGGTCACAGTCTTTCCCCGTACGGCCGGAGCACGCCGGACGCGGGGCCGGGGAACGCGGGCGGGCGGACAAAGACGCGGCGCGAGGCCGGGTGGTGGCGGCGCGCGGGCCGGGAGGGGCGGCCGCCAAGGCGTTTACCAGCGGCTTTCCACCTGGGCGCGGATACGCCGGTCGTACAGGTCGCGGATCGCCCGGAGGGTCTGCTCGGACAGCGGCGGGAGCTCCCCGGCCGCCGCGTTGCCCCTGGCCTGCTCGGGGGTGCGGGCGCCGGGGATGACGGTGGTCACTCCGGGCTGCTGCACGATCCACCGCAGCGCGGTCTGCGCGGGGGTGGCGCCCTCGGGGACGAGCGCCGCGAACTCCTGGGCCGCTTCCACTCCGGTGGCGAAGTCGACTCCGGCGAAGGTCTCGCCCTGGTCGAAGGCCTCCCCGTGCCGGTTGAAGGTGCGGTGGTCGTTGGCGGCGAAGGTCGTGTCCTTCGTGTACTTCCCCGACAGGAGCCCCGAGGCGAGCGGGACGCGCGCGATGACGCCGACACCGGCCGCCCGCGCGGCGGGCAGCACCTCGTCGAGCGGTTTCGTCCGGAAGGGGTTGAGGATGATCTGCACGCTCGCGACGCCGGGCCGCGCGATCGCGGTGAGCGCCTCGGCGCAGGTCTCGACGCTCACGCCGTAGCCCGCGATCCGCTCTTCCTGGACGAGGGTGTCGAGCGCGTCGTACGCCTCGTCCGAGGAGTACACGGCGGTGGGCGGGCAGTGGAGCTGTACGAGGTCGAGACGGTCGACGCCCAGGTTGCGGCGCGAACGGTCGTTCCACTGGCGGAAGTTGTCGAGGACGTAGTTCTCGGGGATCTGGTCGGCGCGGCGCCCCATCTTGGTGGCGACCATGAGGGGGACGTCGGGCCGCTCCTTGCGGAAGGCCGCGATGGTCTGCTCGCTGCGGCCGTCGCCGTACACGTCGGCGGTGTCGAAGAAGGTGACACCGGACTCGACGGCGGCGTCGAGCACCGCGAGCGCGTCCTTCTCGTCCACGTCGCCCCAGTCGGCGCCGAGCTGCCAGGTGCCGAGTCCGACGGTCGAGACGGACCGTCCCAGCCTGCTGAATTCACGCGATTCCATGAGGCCAGTCTGTCAGCCGCCCCCCGCCCGGCCCCCGCACCACCCACTGGCCCGCAAGGACCTGTCGGCGCCGGCCCTGGAACGTTCCGGCAGGTTCCGCACGCCGGGCCTCGCCCAGCGACTGGTGCCGGAACGGGACCTGTCCGTCCGGCAGGCGTACACCGGGGGTGCGCTGGTGCGTCGAGCACATGGCCTCGCTGGAGACGGTGGCCTGCGGCAGCGCGGGGCACCACGCGCCGGAGGACCGCCCCGGGGAGACCGCCGCCGCGCTCGCGTCCTCGGCGGACCGGCACGGCCCGCGCGGGGGCGCCGGGGAGCGCTGAGAGAAGTGACGCGAAGCGGCGGGGCGGGAAGCGGCAGGAACGGTCGTACCGCCGCGGCCGTACCGGGGCCGTCCCGTCTCAGTCCCTCTCGTGTTCCGGCCGGCCGTCCCAGCGCCAGGCGCCGAGCCGTTCCCGGCCGGGCAGGAGGCCACGTCCGGTGGCCCACAGCAGGGTCGGCCACGGCTCCCGCTCGCGTGGTGCGCCGGGGAACAGCCGGTCGAGGGCGCGGGCGGCGAGGTGCGCGGGCGGGTCCCAGTCGAGGCCGAGCCCGCGCGCGATGTCGTCGGTGTGCACGAGCGTCTCGACGACCCCCATGGCGGCGAAGCCCCGCACGTCGGACCGTCCGAAGACGTGGTGCGCGCGGACGGTGTCCGGGGTGACCCGGACCATGGCGGCGAGCAGCGCCCCGCACGCCTCCAGCACCTGGAGCAGGCCGGCGACACCCGCCCCCGGGTCGGCGTGCACGGCGTTGGAGGGCGCGCCCGGCTGCGAGGGCGCCCACAGGAACGGGACTTCGCCGGTCAGCGGAGGCGTGCGCGGGCCGATCTGCGCGGCGTAGGCGAAGAGGTCGTCGGCGAGGTGCCCGGCGGTGTCCCGGCAACTCCAGGTGAGCGGCCCGGCGGGCACGTCCCAGTCGCCCCCGGCCGCGCCGGCGAGCGTGTCGACGCAGAGCCGTACGGCCTCCAGGACGTCATCGGCGTACTGACCGGCGGCGGCCGAACCTGCGGCACCGGGGGCGGGATGCGGAACGTGGGAGGTCATCGCGCTCACGGTGCCGGTGCCCGGCCCCGCCCGCAACCTCTTTCCCGGCGGCCCGGCCGCGCGTTTCCCCCCTTCCTTCCCGACGGTACGGCCCTCCGGGTCGGGCGCCCTCACAGGCGCGCGTGCCGCCCGCCGCCCTCCCGGGTGTCGCGGGCGGCCCGGTCGCGCCGCGCGCCACGCCGGGGCAGGGCCAGCACGGCGAGGACGACGGTGCGGGAGACGAGCCCGGCGAGCAGAGCCGTTCCGTAACCGGAGACCCCCAGTTGCGGGCCGAGCTGCCCGGTCGCCCAGGAGATCAGCAGCCACACCAGGGAGTCCTGGAACACGCCGACCACGCCGAGGGCCAGCAGGACGACGTACGGCGTCTCACGGACGTCGTCCGAGGGCCAGGCAGAGATCAGCTGGTTCACCACGGTGTAGATCAGGTCGGCCAGCACGAAGGCGAGCAGCACCGACATCGTCCCGGCCACGTGGAACTTGACCCCGGGGAGCAGAACGACCGCGAGGCCGATCCCCAAGTAGCTCCCCCACAATCTCCGCTTTCTGTTCACATCCATGGCCGAAGCCTCACGCGGAGGGCGCGACGGGGGAAGGGCCCGCCGCGCCTCGGGGACGGGTTGTTACACACGAGACGGCCAGGTGACACGGGCCCCGGCGGCGGTCACCTCCCCGCGAGCAGCGCCTCGGTGAGGCCCCGCAGGCGCCGCGCGGCCCCGGGGTCGAAGGAGCCTGAGTCGACGGGGATGCGGCGGCCCTCGACGTAGGCGCTGAGCGCCTCGGCCGGCGGGGTGTCGACGGCGGCGAGGACCGGCGGCAGCGCGGCCCCGACCGGCTTCGCGTGCTGCCGCATGGAGTGGATGTGGCGGGCCGTCTCGGCGTCGTACTCGCCGGAGAAGCCGGTGGCGGTGACCCCGGGGTGGATCAGTACGTAGCGGATGCCGCTCGTCCCGTACTCCTCGGCGTAGGCGGTGCCCAGCAGGTCGTTGAGCACGCCGCCCTGCCCGAGCGCGGCGCCACCGTGGTAGGCGCGGCTCAGCTGGAGGTCGTCCCAGTGGATCAGGTCGAGGGGCGCTCCCGGACCGGCCACGTTGACGACGACCGGACGCGCGGAACGGGCGAGCGGCCCGGCGAGGGCGCGCCCCAGCAGGTAGCGGCTGAGGTAGAACAGCGCGAAGTTCTCCTCGAAGCCCTCGGCGGTCACGGTGCGCCGCGAACGGTAGTGCCGGGCGCACAGCACGAGCGCGTCGACCGCCGGGAACCGCTCGGCGATCTCCCCGGCGGCGCGGCCGGTTTCGGCGAGCAGGCTGAGATCGGCGGTGACGAAGTGGGCGCGGCCGAGGGCCCCGGCCGCCCGCGCGGAGCCGAGGAACCGTTCTCCCTTCCCGGGGTTCCGGCCGATGACGACGACGGTGTCCCCTCTGTCCAGGGCGTGTTCGGCGAGAGCCTTGCCGATGCCGTCGGTCCCACCGGCGATGACCAGGGTCTTCATGGACGGCTCTCCTCGTACGGGTGATCAGTGGTGGACGGTGGCGGTGGCGACGGACGGCGGAGAGGTGGCCGAGGGCCCACGGCCAACGGCCTCCGGAGGGCCGGTGGACGAGCGCCGCCGACTGGGCCCGCAACTGGCCGAGTACGCCGGGGCAGGGCCGCACCCGGTGTGGGCGTCGGTGCGGGGCAGGACACCGCGTATGACCCGGGTGGGCAGCCCGGCGGCGAGCAGCCCCCGGACGGGGCGCACGGTCTCCACGGCGGTCTCGTCGTGGGTGCGGTATCCGTTGGCGCAGCGTCCGGGCCGCAGCGGACCGACCCGTTCGCGGGAGCGCCGGAGGCGTTCACCGGTGCCGGTGCGCCGGGCCAGTTCCCCGATGAGCACGTACGAGCCCGCCTCTCCGCGCTTGGCCTTCCCACCGTGTCATGGAGCAACAGTGGTCGCGCGCCCCGCATTCCGGCGCGCGGCCGGACCGTCGGGCGAACCGGGACGAGCAGGCGAACCGGGTCACGCGAACAACTGCCGTACGAGTGACTCCGATTCCTCCTCGGCGGCGAGCCAGCCACCGTGTCCGCCGGGGAAAAGCACCGGTCTCAGGCCGAGTTCCCCGGCGAGCTGGGCGGCGGGCCGGTGGGACAGCGCCCCGCGCGAGGTGGTCCCGGCGGCCAGGACGAGCCGGCCGTCCCGGGCGGCGGGCCGCAGCGCCTCGACGTCCGGGAGGTAGGAGGTGACCTCGCGCAGCTCGTACTCCAGGAAGTGCGGGAAGTTCCCCATGAGGCGGGCGGCGAGACCGGGGGCGGGCTCCCAGTGCTGATCGTCCCCGGTGGCCCCGACCCCGGCCCCGAACCGCGCTCCCGCCGCACCGGGCCCCTCCCGCTTGTAGACGGCGTAGACCTCGTCGACGAACGCCCGGTGTTCGGCGGCGCCGGGCAGCACCTGGAACACCGGCGGTTCGTGGGCGAGGAGCCGCGCGACATGCCGCGGATGCCGGGCGAGCAGATCGAGCCCGACGACCGCCCCGGAACTCCCGCCGAGCACGTAGGCGGGCCCGTCGGCCGCACCACCGCGCTCCCGCCCGGCCTGCCTGATGAGCGCGAGGGCGTCGTCGGCCTGCGTGCCGACGCGCAGCGTCTCGCGCGGCCCGTCGAGCGTGCTGCGGCTGTACCCGCGCGGATCGAAGGCGACGACGGTGAACGAGCCGGCGAGCCGCGCCCCGAAGGAGTCGTACACCCCGGCGTCACCACCCCCGCCGGGCAAGAGCAACAACAGCGGCCCGCTGCCCCGCACTTCGTAGTACAGGGTCGCCCCCGGGACCTTCAGCTGTCCGGGGACGGGAGCGGCGGCGGAGGCATGGACGTCCATGGCGGCAACCTAACGTGACCGGCCCAAGGACCTCCCCCGGTTTTCCGCCCCGTCAGGGCACGGCGGTCAACGCGACGCCCACCATCTCGTGCAGCAAGTCGGCCTCCACGAAGGGGTATTCCCGGGTCGGCCGGGACCGCCAGTCGAGCGGCCAGGTGAGCCCTTCGAGCGCGGGAACCCCGACATAGGCGAGCCGGCCGTCCCCCTTGTGCAGCACCCGGGTCCCGGGAGGCCAACGCCGATCACCGAGCGACCCGGGCGCGAGCAGGAAGTACATGGCCCGCTCCCCGCTCAGCTCCCGCACGATGGGCCCCGCCTCGAAATTCGTGAACTGCATGATCTCGTAAGCGACCTGCTCCCCGAGAAACCCGCCGATCCGCACGGCGTCGAAGTGCACCCCGACGTGCCGCAGAGCATGCCCGTGGGCGGGAATCCAGTCGTGGACAGGGAAGAGGGCGGGCCGATGACGTGGTGTGGGTGAAGTTTTCCGTTCCATGAGCACGAGGGTGGGGGGCGCTCACATACTGTGACCAGCCTTACACGCACAGGGTGCGTTTTCGTGTACACGGGGAGAACGACGTGGCAGGTAGTGATCAAGCATCAGCGGCACTGGCCGTGTTCGGCGCGTTGCTCCGGTTCTACCGGTTGCGTGTGAACATCTCGCAGGAGCGACTTGCCAAGCATGTCGGCTACTCGAAATCGCAGGTCGCGATGGTGGAGGCGGGTAAACGCCTGCCCAGCGACCGCTTCGTCGTGGCCGCTGACGAACTGCTTGGTGCACAAGGTGCACTGAGGGCAGCAGCGGAGGCACTCGCCGAGATCAAGCGTTTCCCTGAGGGCTTCCAGAGCTACCTGGAGGAGGAAGCACAGGCCGTCATCATCGGCTCGTACGAGAACAGCCTGATCCCGGGCCTCCTCCAGACACCGGCGTACGCGCGCGCCGTCTACCGAACAGCCTGCCCGCCGCTGGAGGAAGAGGCCATCGACAAGAAAGTGGCCGAGCGGATCGAGCGCGCAGCGATCTTCACCCGAAAGCCGAAGCCGAAAGTGTCCTTTGTGATCGAGGAGAGCGTCCTCACGCGCCCCTTGGGCGGACAGCCGGTCTTGAAAGAGGCGCTGCGTCACATGCTCGGGCTCACTCAGCACCCCGGCGTAAGCCTCCAAGTGATGCCGAACGACGTACGTACGCACTCCGGGCTCAGCGGCCCGATGGTGCTGGTGGACACCGCCGACTACCGACGTTTCGTCTACGTGGAAGGCCAGAGCGGGAACTATATGCTTACCGAGCCCTCGATGACTTCGGTGCTCTTTGAGAAGTACGCGACGCTGCGGGAGCAGGCCAGGAACGTGGAGGATTCGGCGCGATGGATCGAAGAGGCGGTTGGGAACTTGTGAGTACCCCCCTGTGGATCAAGTCGAGTTACAGCAGCGAACAGGGCGGCAACTGCGTCGAGGTCGCCACTGGATCCGACTGCGTCAGGGTTCGCGACTCCAAGGACACCAGTCGCCCGCTCCTGCGGTTCGACAACGGCGCCTGGGCTGGGCTCCTGGGGTACGTCACGGGCGAACAAACCCCCCATTGAGCCACGGGCCGGGAACGAGAGGCGCGAGGATCAAGCACCCGGACCGGCCGCGCCGTTAGGAGAGTGCTTGGCCGAATTGCCCGAAAGGCGAAGCATGACGGAATCTTGGTTAGTTGCTGAAACCGGCTCTTCCACCGGATAAACCCGCAGGTCAGAAAGAGTGGTCCCCGCGCACGCGGGGATGGTCCCGTCCCAGAAATCAGGATTCCAAGGTTGTTGACGTGGTCCCCGCGCACGCGGGGATGGTCCCATCATCGGCCTTAACGGAACAATCACCCGCGAGTGGTCCCCGCGCACGCGGGGATGGTCCCGCCAAGAGGTGATGGACCACCTGGAGGTGATGGTGGTCCCCGCGCACGCGGGGATGGTCCCGGTGCGAACAGCAGCCCCAACAGCCGGACTGCGTGGTCCCCGCGCACGCGGGGATGGTCCCCGCACTCGCCCGGTCGCCATTTGGCGACTGGGTGGTCCCCGCGCACGCGGGGATGGTCCCCCCTCTGGAGCGCCTGACGTGCTCACCCTCGCGTGGTCCCCCGCGCACGCGGGGATGGTCCCAGGGCCACGCCGGGCCGGGTGGACGGCGGGCCGTGGTCCCCGCGCACGCGGGGATGGTCCCGCGTGTCACGATGCGGTGCGACTGTGTGAGGGGTGGTCCCCGCGCACGCGGGGATGGTCCCTGACCGCCGGGAACGGCGAGGTCGAGCAGACCGTGGTCCCCGCGCACGCGGGGATGGTCCCGCGTGGCGCGACAAGCTGTCGTCGGCGTACCTGTGGTCCCCGCGCACGCGGGGATGGTCCCTCCCAACCCAAAGGCGGGTGGTCACCCCATCTGTGGTCCCCGCGCACGCGGGGATGGTCCCAGCGCGTCCCTCGCCAAGGGGGTCTAGGGGTGGTGGTCCCCGCGCACGCGGGGATGGTCCCTTCGCGGAGGCGGCCCGCCGCGCGGACGTCCTGTGGTCCCCGCGCACGCGGGGATGGTCCCTCGGTGATGACGTCGCTGCTGACGACTGAGGGGTGGTCCCCGCGCACGCGGGGATGGTCCCAGGGGCAGGTCCGGGGCCGCGCTCACCGTGGAGTGGTCCCCGCGCACGCGGGGATGGTCCCGCTGCCTGGAACGCGGCGCTCACGGCGCGGTTGTGGTCCCCGCGCACGCGGGGATGGTCCCGCCGACCACGGCGACTACGAGGCGGTCCGGGCGTGGCCCCCGCGCACGCGGGGATGGTCCCTGGATGGACGACCTCGACCAGGAGCAGGCCCGGTGGTCCCCACGCACGCGGGGATGGTCCCCTACGGGCCGCCGCCTCCGCGCTGCCCGCGCTGTGGTCCCCGCGCACGCGGGGATGGTCCCCTGGCGCTCGTCAAGCAGGCCGTCCTCGCCGCGTGGTCCCCGCGCACGCGGGGATGGTCCCACGTATAGCTCGGGACAGGGGAACTGGGCGGTGTGGTCCCCGCGCACGCGGGGATGGTCCCGCCGTGCCCCCGCTCCTCGCCGCGCACATCGTGTGGTCCCGCGCACGCGGGGATGGTCCCAGGCGGCTCAGGAGCGTGAGGAAGAGGCTGAGGTGGTCCCCGCGCACGCGGGGATGGTCCCCATGCTGGTGGCCATCTGTCACACCCCGGAGTGTGGTCCCCGCGCACGCGGGGACGGTCCCACGACAGGCCCCGCCACAGGGCCTGTCGATCCGTGGTCCCTGCGCACGCAGGGTGTTGCGACCAACTAGTTGGTCGCAACAATCAAAAGGGCGGGCCGCTCATGCCCCCGGTGCGCGGCGGAACGGCCGAAGTCAGGCGGGAACGAGTACGCGCGACGGAAGCCCGTCCCCCGCAGGAGCAACCCCGGCGTCCACCCGCCCGCACGGTGTCGGGCAGCCCCCGCCTCGTTCCCCGCGCCCCATAGCCGGCAAGGCTCCCGCGACCGCCCGACCGTCCGGCCGCCGCCCACCACCGCAGTCACCTCCTGGCGTCCTCCACCGGTGCCGGACTGCGGTCCTGGATGTCCTGCTCCGGCGTCGCTCCGCCGTAGTAGGCGATCTTGTCGTCAAGGACCTCCATGGCCCGGTGCAGTGCCGCCACCCGCTGCTCCAGGGCGGCCCGGTGCTCGCGGAGGAAGGCGACCCGGTCCTGCGCGGGGCGTTGCGCGCGCAGGAGGGCGACGAAGCCGCGCAGGTCCGCGATGCCGAGGCCCGCGTCGCGGAAACACGTGACCAGGCCGATCCAGAACACGTCCTCCTCGGTGTACTGCCTGCGCCCGCCGGAGGAGCGGCCGATCGGGCCGATGAGCCCCTCCCGCTCGTAGTAGCGCAAGGTCTCGATGGAGACGCCGGTGCGGTCGGCGGCCGCCGAAGGGGGAAAAGTGCTCACGGAGGGGCTCCTTGTGTGACTGCGCCCGCGCTACCTCGCTTCGGCGAAGCGGGCCACCTGCTCGTCGTCGAGCCGCACACGGCGCGCGGCGAGTGCCTGCTCGATCTGCTCGACGCGGCTCGCACCGACGATGGGATCGATGCCCTGCCGCATCAGCCAGGCGAGGACCACCTCGTTCCTCGTGGCCGAGAGTTCCCCCGCGACCTCGTCCAGAACCGTGAGCACACGGGTGGTCCCGGGGTGATCATAGGACTGCGGAAGTGGCTTGTCCGGGCGTACGTAGGAACCCCACAGCAGCGAGCTGTACGACCACACCGCCAGCCCCTCCGCGTGCGCGAGGTCCAGGTCCTCGGCGGTGAGCATCCGGTGGCCTCCCTCCGCGACGGGGGTGAGGGGGCGCTGCTGCACGAGCGAGTGCCGCAACTGCAACGCCGTCCAAGGCTCCACGCCCTGTTCCCGGGCGAGAGACCGGGCCCGTTCGACGCGCCAGGCGGGGTGGTTGGCCGCCCCGACCCGCAGGGCCGTCCCCTTCGCGACCAGCTCGCCGAACGCCCCGACCGTCTCCTCCAGCGGAACGGCGCGGTCCTCGGCGTGGGCCCAGAGCAGGTCGACGTGGTCGACTCCGAGTCGCGTCAGGCTCTCTTCCACCCCGGCGTGGACGGCGCGGGCGGACAGCCCTTCGGCGCTTTCCGGCCAGGAGTGCGCGACGAGCGGGTTCTGCCGGACCTTCGTGGCGATCCGCACCGTGTCGCGCGCGCCCGGACGGGCCTTGAGCCACGAGCCGATGACCCGCTCGCTCGCGCCTCCGACGCCGCTGGGGTCGCTCCAGAAGGAGTAGCAGTTGGCGGTGTCCAGCCAGACACCGCCACCGGCGGCGAAGGCGTCCAGGATCGCGAAGGCCTGATCTGGTTCGACTCGGGTGCCGAAGTCCATGGTCCCGAGAACGATTTGAGGTGCGGTGTTGTTCATGCCGGTCATCCTCGAACCTGTAGCGCGCTACAGGTCAAGAGCGACGGTGGCGGGGCGGACACGTATGAGAGGCGAGGGTCGCGAAGCGGCTGCCCGGTTCCAGAAATCAGAGTGCGGCAGAGAGCAGAGAGCCGAAGGCAGAAAGCAAGCTTGAGGGATCTCAGGGTTCCCCGGAATCTCAGGCGCCCCAGGGTTCACAGGTGCCTCAGGGTTCATCGACGTCTCAGGGTGCACGGGATCTCAGGACTTACACGACGAAGACCAGGAACGATCCGGCATCACAGGCGGACGGTGATCTCCACTGTCACCGCGTCACCCACCGAGAGGCCCACCCGCTTGCGTACCGCCTGTTTGAGGGGCACCAGATAGCCGCCGTCCTTCGGGAAGAGCGACGTGGTGAAGCCGGTCGCACCGATGCGGGCCTCGACGGGGATCACGCCCCAGCCGTACGTGGCCATCGCCGCCACCTCGCCGATGCCGGCGGCCTGCTCCTCGGGGACAGGGGCGAAGTAGAACGGCGAGGGGCCCCGCCACTCGATCACTCGGCTCGTGAAGGCCAGCCGCATTCCGTGTCCCGTCATCCGTCGGCTCTCCGTCCCGTCACTCACCCTGTCCCGACACCCGTCCCGTCCCGTCCCCACACTCGTCCCGTCCCGTCGTCGCCCGCCCGCCCACGGGGCGTCCCGGCCACCGGTCGGTCAACCCCGTGCCCGAGACCACCGGGCGCGGCCTCTCCGTCCCGTACGGCGCGATGGGCCGCGCCACCACTCGGCAACCGCCGGTCATCCTCCGGCAGTTCGACGATCACCAGTATGCCCCCGCTTCCGGGAGGGACCACCGTACGATCACCGTGGTCGCCGCGACCACAGCCAGGACGCACTCGACGCCGAGCACCAGCGCGGAGACCAGCAGCGGCGTCGCAGAGAGCGGTGCGGTGTCTCGCCGAAGGCGGCCCGGAAGGTGCGGCCGAAGTGCGCCGGCGACACGGGGCGATCGCGGCGCGCGAAGGCGCCGCGTATGACGACACGGTGTGTGAGGACACGGTGTGTGAGGGACCTCCAACGGCTGCGTGTACACACGGTCCACGGCGTTCCGGGCGCGCGGCATACGGCGGTTGCCCCTTGCCCTCCTCGGCGGCGCGGCTCACACTCCCCGCGCGCCCTGTTCCGCACCGGCCGGAGGTGGTGTTGATCCCGGCAGCCCTCCTCCGCTGAGTTCGACGAGCAGCCCGTACGCCGTCGCCGTCAGCCCGACGGCCCGGCCGCGCCGGGTCGACAGCGCGACGAGTGCAGTTCCGGAGGCGCGATGGAAGCCGAGAAACGCCTGTTGGCCGGGCGAGGCGCCACTGGAGAAGAGCAAGGGGCCGCTCTCACCGGGTTGTTGGAGCCACCCGGCCAGAGTGTGGGTCTCGCGGCGCGTGGCAGGCCCCCGGATCAGTTGCGGTCGCTGCGCGTCGAGTACGGCCGCACCCAACGGGCCCCTCTCCGGTCCGGCTTGAGCCTCCAGGTAGGCCAACAGGTCCTCCGGCGTGGCACGCAGGCCCACCGCCGGGGCGAACGCCCCCACACGGGCCGGACGTACGGGAGTCATCCCGTCCCCGCGATGCCCCACGGCGACGGCACCACGCGGTCCAGGTGCCGTACTGGTCGACGTCAGTCCGAGCGGACCGAGAACGTGCCGGGCGAGAAGTGCCGGGTAGCGCTCACCCACCGCCTCCTCCAGCGCGGCCGCGAGAAGCGCGACCCCGAAACCGGACCGGGCCCAGTACGCGCCGGGACGGTGCCGGGGCCGGGTCCGCGCGAACGCGTCGAGCAGCCGCGCCGTGTCGTACCGGTCGTAGCCGCTCGCGTACGGCCGCAGGACGGCACCCGGCAGCAACCCGGCCGGGAGGCGCGGCAACCCGGAGGTGTGCGTGGCCAGATGGCGCAGGGTGATCGCCCGCGCCGCCGTCGGGAACCGCAGCCGCAGAGGCGGGAGTCGCGCGATCAGCGGGTCGTCGAGCCGGACGGCCCCCTGACGGGCGAGCACCGTGAGCAGCAGCACCGTGTACGAGGCGGAGCACGTCCCCACCTCGTAGCGCAGGATCGGGCGAGGCGGTTCGGGGGCCGGCCCGGTGCCACCCGTGACGACCGTACGGCGGCCCGCGCGACTCACGGCGAGAACCACGTCAGCCGCGTCGACCCCCTTCAGCGCCACCCGCAGCCGTTCCCGGACAGCGACATCCGCCGGGCCGATGCCGTCCGGAATGTACGGCGCGTCCGGCCGCTTCACGTCCGCACATCCCGCAGCAGGTGGGCGGCCGTGACCTGGAGCAGCACCCACGGATCGTCCCCGGCCCCGCGCCGGATACGGCCGGTCCCCTCATCCAGCAGCGGACCCGACGGTGCGCCCGGCAGCAGCGCGAGCCAACGCCCGGCACCCGCCGCCCGCCGCCAGTCCCCGCGATCCACCGCCTCCTCGAATCCGTACGCCAAGTCCGCCGCACGCGCGTCGAGTTCGGCGCCGAGCGGCGAGGACTCCGCACCCGGCACGGCGAGGGCGGCGAGCTGCGCCGCGAGATGCGGCAGCCGGGCGGGCGCCGCCTCGCGCACCCACGCCGCATCCGGCACCACGATGTCCGCCGCCCGGGACACACGGAGATCCGCCGCCTCGGCACCACCCCCGGTCGGAAGAACCGCACGGGCCGCCTGGACAAGGCCGTGATGCCGCCACCGCGAAACCTCCGAGCCGCCGGGCCCGGACGGAAACGCGTCCAGGACCCGGCCCACCAGCAAGGAGTCCTCGGGCACGGGCACATGCCCCGCCAGACGGTACGGAACGAGCGCGTCGGCCCCGAGCACCCGCACGGCGACGAGCGCGTGGGGATCGTCCGGGCGCAGCAGGTGGGACAGGGCGAAGGACCCGTTCCCGGGGACGACTTCGAGAGCACGGGCGATCTCCCGGGTCGCGTCGCGCAGCACCGCACTTAGCGAGGACGACGCCCGCCCGGCCTCCCCCGGCACCACTCCCCGCCCGTCCGCCCGCCGCTCCTCCACCTGCTGCCGCTCCTCGGCCATGCCTGAGCCGCCCTACCCGGCGTCCGAGGCGGGAGCGGCGGGGTGCGGACGGGTGGGGGCGGTGGGGTGCGGACGGGTGGCGGCGACTGGTTGCGGGCGGGTGGGGGCGAGGGGTTGCGGGCGGGTGGGGGCGACGGTGGGTGCGGGTGCGGGCATGGGTGCGGGCCACGGTCCGCGCGCCCGGGTTGCCGCCAGCCGGCTGATGAGCGGCGGACGCCGAACCGGACCGTACGGGGCGAGGACGCCGGGTGACGGGGCCGGAGCGAGGCCGCGGGCGACTCGTGCGGCGCGAATGGCCGGGCGGGCGCCACTGGCGGAGGAGGAACCACTGGCCGAAACCGGACCACCAGCCGGTGCCGGATCACCAAGCAGAGCCGGACCACCAACCGAAGCAGGACCACCGGCGGGGCCTGTACCACTGGCCCCGTCGGTGGTAGAGGCGGCCGGGTCTACGTGGGCGGCCGCCGAGGCCCGGGGCGTGGAGGCGGTGCGGGTCGTCTGGATGGTGCGGGTAGTGCGGGTGGTGCGGGTGGTGCGGGTGGTGCGGGTGGTGCGGACGAGTCGTGACGCGCGGTCCTTGCCCATGAGCCCAGTTCCTCCCGTTTCCCCAAGTTTCTGCTTATTGGTGAGTCCACCGTCACATTTCAACCGAAAGGCCGCAAATGAAGGCCGCAATGGCGTAGATCCATGAACGGACAATTCCGGCTCGATTCCATGGACACCGCAAAAAGAGAGCAGCGCTCTCGTTTCGGATTGCCGATCTCGCTTGTTCGGTGCCCCTTCCCGCTCACCGCAACCCTCCCTCCACCCCTTGCCCCCGACGGCACGGAGCGGACTCGCTCTCGCGAGGCTCGCGAGAGCGGTGCTCTCCCAGCAAAGCGAGAGCGGCGCTCTCGCAACGCGGCGAGAGCACTGCTCTCGCTCGCCGGAAAGAGCGGCGCTCTCGCAACTGTCTAGGAGACCGCCACACAACGGCGGCGGCGGCGACAGCGGCAGCGGCACCGAGAGCAGTGCTCTCGCTGCGGCACCGGCAGCGAGAGCACCGCTCTCCTCAGGGCATGCCCGTCATGCCCGTCACCACCCGGCAGCGGCGACTCGACCGTCCGAAGGTCAACGCGAGTCGCTCCCGCCAGGGATCGCCCCGCACCCTCGCGCCACGGTAAAGGCGGCACAGGAGGCAGCAGCCATAGCGCCGGCACTTCGGCACCAGCGCCCCGGCGCACCCGCGCACCCGCGCACCCGCGCACCCGCGCACCAAGATCGCCCCCGGTATCCTCAACACCGACTTCGACATCGAAGTCCCGCCATGTCGGCACAGACAGTCCCGCCATGTCGGCACAGACCACTCGTGTGCCCCCCATCGCTCGTTCCGGTCGCCCCCGATGACCCGACGCCGAGACAAGGAACCAGCCATGTGGATCGTCTTCGCACTCGTCGCATGCGCTCAGTTCGCTCTGATAGGCGGGTACCTGGCCGCCCGGCGCAAGGCCGGCCCCCCACATGCCGACCCGAAGCGCTGGCCGCGTCTGGGCGACGAAGTGCCGTACACCGGTCCGGTCGCCGCCGTGATCGGCACCTTGGGCGGCTGGCTCATCACCCGGGGAGACCGCGATCTCGTCGTCCTCGGTCTGGCCGGAGTGGTACTGCCCCTCCTCAGCGGCCAGGCTGGCGCGCTGCTGGCGACGGGGCGCCGCCACAAGGACGCGACCGGCACCTCGCCCGCGAACGGACCGGAAGCCACGTCGCCCCCGGGGGCCTTCACCAAGGTCTTCGCCCTCATAGCCCTGTTGGGCGGTCTGGTCGCCGGTCTCACCCCTCTGGAGTGAGACGTTCACGATGATCGACGCAGGGCCGGGGCCGGGGCTGCCCGGCAGTCGCCCACGTCCGACATCAGTGCACTCCGCACGTACCTGCCGTTAAAGTGCCGCGATAGGACGTTGAAGGGGCGCGCGGCACATCCCGGTTCAGTACGGGCCCAGCCGGGGCCGGCGGGAGCCGCTCGCACGGACGGGACGGGACGAGGCACGCGGGATGAGCGATCTACGGCTCGACGACACGGTGTTCGCGGATCTGAAGGACACCTTCTCCACGATCAGCGACCGCATGGACCGGGTGCGGCGGACGCTGAAGAACACGGACGCCTCAGCGGTCGGCGCGAGCAAACTCGTGGACGAGGTGCACGAGTTCTCCGACGAGTGGGGGTACGGCGTCAAGCAGCTCGGCAAGCACACGCACGGCGCCGTCAAGATGATCGACAAGATCGGCCAGGAGTTCGGCAAGCTCGACCAGGACCTCGCGGCCTCCCTGAAATCGACCCACAAGGGCGGTAAGTCCGGCTCCGGCAAGGGTCACTGAGGTGACGGCGGAGTGGCCGGCCTTCCCACAGATCAGCTGAGACCCGGCATCCGGGGCCCCTGGCGACAGCCGTGAACCGGCGAAGAAGCCGGGCGGCCTCGCCTCCGAACCCGGCACCTCTCTGCGGGAACCACGGGAGCTGGAACGTATCGAGTGCGGTGCCTGGAAGGGGCGGACCGCGCCGGCCCTCGTCGAGTACACCGGCCACGACTCCCACCCTGCGATGCCGCGACACCAACGCCCGCCACCCCGAGGTCCTCACGGCCCAGGTGCCGCGAACGCGCCCGCGTCCGCAGCGCGACAGGCACGCTCGGGCGGACGCCCACTTGCCACGGCGGCCCGACCAGGCTGCGAGACTCGTGCGCCAGGGGCCTCGGGCACGGCCCGGGAGCTGACGCTTTCCGTCCCGGCCCGGTAGGCGCCCGGCGCCCGGTCGAGGTCCCGGTCACGACTCCGACTGGGCGTCCACGAGGGCCTGGCCGGCTGACGTGCGGTAGTAGAGGACGGACCGGCCCGCTCGGCGGCGTTCCGCAAGGCGGGCCTCGCGCAGGATGCGCAGGTGGCGGCCGACCGAGCCCAGCGGCAGGCCGGTGAGGGCGACCAGTTGCGTGGTGCTCTTCGGGCTCTCCAGCAGTGCGAGCAGCTCGGCCCTGGCGGAGCCGAGCAGCGCCGAAAGCGCCCGCGGGGCGCGCTTCCTGTCTGGCTCGGCGGCCAGGACGCCCGCGCACGGGTACACCACCGCGAACCGGCGCGCGGTCCGGGCCGTGTCGCTTCCGGGCGGCGAGTCCCAGCAGACCCAGCTCCGGGCGAAGGTCACCGGGACGAAGAGCAGCCGAACGTCGGTGAGCTCCTGCGGGGGACTCTCGTACGCGGTGATCTGCAGGCGGTTGCCGCCCAGCCAGCGCATCCCCGGGCGCATGTCGTCCAGCGCGGCGGCCCAACCGCCGGCCGCCAGGCGCGCGGTGCGGGCGACCACGTCCGCTTCGACGATCCGGCCGCGACGCGACCACGTCGGCTGGACGGTCTCCCACCACACCCACTCCAGCAGGTCCGCGGCACACCTCGCCAGGTTTCCGTGGTCCAGCAACGGGGTGGGCAGGGAGCCGTTCGACGACTCCGCCAGGTCGGCGAGGGCGGTATCCGAGGGCGTATGCCGGATCCGGGAAAGCTCCTCCTCGAAGTCGGCCTTGTCTCCCGTGGGCGTCGGCGTGAGGAAGGTCGCGTTCCAGCGCGGCCCCAGCGCGGCGGGGACGAGCGCCGCGGTGACCGGATCGGCGGACAACCGCGCGCGGTAGGCCGGTTGATGGATGTCCAGCCAGCGGCGCTCGCCGGGATGGGCCGGAGCGCCGTCGTGCAGCGTCTTCAGCGCCGCGACCGTCTCGGCCAGAGGGGAGGCGACGAAACAGCTCGCGGCGAGCGTGTCCGCGGTCACCTGCCACCAGCTCATTGGTTTCGCCTCCCTGCGAAAGTCTCCCACCGCGCCGATCACGCCGGACAGACTCCCCGGTCATGCGCACCTACCGCGGCCTCTTCCGCACCCCGGAGTTCACCCCGCTGCTGCTCGCCTCGACGGGGCTCAGCGCCGCACAGACGGTCGCCGGCCTGGCCCTCGGCCTCCTTGTTCTCGAATCGACCGGCTCCCCGCTGCTCTCGTCCCTCGCCATGTTCGGCCCCGCCCTCGCCCAGTTGGCCGGTGCGGCGACGGTGCTGTCCGGCGCGGACCGGCTGCCGCCGCGCGCCGCACTGACCGGCCTCGCGCTGGTCTCCGGCCTGGGCACCGCCCTCCAGGCACTCCCCGGGCTCCCGGTCTGGGCGCTTTTCGCGGTGCTGCTCGGGCTCGGCCTAGGGGGATCGCTCGGCGGTGGGGTCCGCTACGGACTGCTCCACGAGATCCTTCCCCGGGACGGATACCTGCTCGGACGGTCAGTCGTCAGCATGTCCGCCGGGATCGTCCAGATCTGCGGCTTCGCGGTCGGCGGCATACTCGTGGCCACGCTCTCCGCGCGCGGCACCCTGGTCGCCGCCGCCGCACTGCACCTGCCCACAGCCGCGGTGACACGCTTCGGGCTGCGCCCGCGCCCGCCGCGAGCCGGAGGCCGCCCATCGGTCACCGAGACCTGGCGCACCAACGCCCGTCTCTGGTCCTCGGCACCCCGCCGCGCGGTGTTCCTCGCGCTCTGGCTCCCCAACGGGCTGGTGGTCGGGGTGGAATCGCTCTACGTCCCCTACGCGCCCGGCGGTGCGGGACTGCTCTTCGCCGTCGGCGCGCTCGGCATGCTGGCTGGGGACCTGCTGGTCGGACGGGTGCTGCCCACCCGCTGGCGGCCCCCGCTCGCCGTCCCCCTGTGCGCACTGCTCGCCGCGCCCTACCTGCTGTTCGCGCTGCGTCCGGGACCGGCTCCGGCAGCGGGCCTGGTCGCGCTCGCCACGGTCGGCTACGCGTCCGGCCTGCTGCTCCAAGACCGCCTGCTGGCTCTCACTCCGGCGGAGTTGAGCGGTCAGGCGCTCGGTCTGCACAGTTCCGGCATGCTGGCGGGGCAGGGCTTGGGCGCGGCAGCGGCCGGAACCGTCGCCCAACTCACCTCTCCCGCTGTCGGGATGGCGTTGACGGCGGCGGCATCACTGGCAGTGACGCTGATGTTGGCACGAAGGCTGGGCTGATGCCGTACGGTAAGGAAAACCCGTTCGCCGCCGGGCACAAGCCCGCCTACTGTGCCCCCATGGCCACCGACACCCCACTCGACCCCGGCGCCCCGCGCGAACTGCGCACCGAACGCCTTCTTCTGCGTGGCTGGCGGGAGAGTGACCTGGGCCCGTGGGCCGCGCTCAACGCCGACCCCGAGGTCCGCGCGTACTTCCCCGAAGTCCTGGACCGGGCGCAGAGCGAGGCGAGTGCGGCCGAGTTCCAGCGGCAACTGCTCGCACGCGGGTGGGGCTGGTGGGCCGTGGAGGTGCGGGCGACCGGGGAGTTCATCGGTTTCGCGGGCCTCGATCCGGTCGACGAGGAAGTGCCCTTCGACGGGGTCGAGGCGGGGTGGCGGCTCACCAGGAGCGCCTGGGGACACGGTTACGCCACCGAGGCGGCCCGTGCCGTACTCGCCTTCGGCTTCGAGGAGTTGGGACTGCCCGAAATCCTCGCCCTGTGCGCCGCCGGGAACCTGCGCTCGCGCGCCGTGATGGAACGGCTCGGCATGGAGCGCGACCCGGCCGAAGACTTCGACGACCCGACGGTCCCCGAGGGCCCGTTGCGGGCGAGCGTGGCCTACCGGGTCCGCGCGGCCGTCCCTCCGCGTCCGTAGACCGGCGGCTTCGCGCGCTGACGCCCCGCTCTCGAACGCGAGGCGCTACCAAAGTCGCCGGGACCGCGACTTTCCCCCGATGGCCGAGGCCGGGCGTTCCCGGGACGCTCTCCCCATGGACCTTCCCTCCCCCGCCTCGCGCGGCCCCGGCACGGTCGTCGGCCCCGCTCGCTGGCTGCTGCCCTGTGCGCTCGCCGGGGCGCCGCTGCTCGGCGCGGTACTCGCCGGCTGGGCGCTGCCACCGCTCGGCCGGTGGCTGTCCGGCCTTCCCGCGCTGCCCTTCCGTATCGTGTTCCGCCTCCTCGGCGGGATCGACGCGTGGTGGGAAGTGGCCCTGGCCGTCCTCGCGGGCGCCGGTATCGGCCTCGTCCTCGGGTTGTCGGCGCTCGAAGGGCGGGTGCTGCGGCTGACCGTCGACGCCGAGCGGCTCCGCCTGGAGGGCGGTACGCGGGACGGCGCCGTGCCGCGCGCGGAGGTGTCCGCCGTCTTCCTCGACGGGGACCGCCTCGTCGTCCTGGGCCCCGACAGCTTCCCGGTGCTCCACGGCCCGCTCCCACCGCCGCGCACCGCGACCGCCGACCGACTCGCCGAGTCCGCCCGGCGGTACGCCCTGCCGTGGCGTGAGGCCGACCCGTACGCCACGGAGTACCGGCGCTGGGAGCACGGACGCACCCCCGGCCTCCCGCCCGGGGCCGACACGCTGCTCGACGCGCGCCGTACCGCACTGGAACGCAAGGCGGTGCGCGAAGCCGGTTCGCTGGAACTGGCGTTGGGCGAGCACGGCTGGACCGTACGCGACGAGGACGGACAGCAGTACGTCCGGCCGCTCGTCCACTGAGGCGCGTCCAGAGCCGTCACTCCCCCGTCGAGCCGTCCGCCAACTCCCGGACGATGTCCAGGTGTCCGGCGTGCCGGGCGTACTCCTGGAGTACGTGGAAGAGGATCCAGCTCAGCGCGGGCGGCGTCGCGGGCGGCTGGAAGCGGCCGCCGGTACGGGCGCGCTGCTGGAGCGAGGAGGCCGCCGCGACGATCTCCCTGGACCGCGCGCACTCCTCGGCGAACAGCTCGCGCACGTCGGCCACGCTCTCCTCGGCCGGCACCTGCCAGCGGCCCGACTCCGGGTCCTCGTCCCCCCAGGCGGCACGCTCGTCCATCGGCTCCGCCGTGAACCCCCAGCGCAGCCAGCGGCGTTCGACGTGGGCAAGGTGCTTGAGCAGTTCCAGCGGCGTCCACCCGGAGGGCAGCCGGCTGCCGCGCAGCTCCGCCTCGGACAGCCCGTCGAGCTTCCCGAGGACCGTCGAACGGTAGTAGTCGAGATAGGCCGGGAGGAGTTCAGCGGGGTCGTCGATCGACTGCGGCGGCTCGGCGGCGGCCACCGGGGCCACCGGGGCCCCCGCACCAGGCGTGGCCGACGGGTCGGGTGTGGCGGACAGGGCGGGTGCGGCGGACGGGCCGGGTGTGGAGGAGGTCATGTCGGCACGCTAACGCGCGCCCCCTCCCGCCCACGCGCCTTCGCCTCAACTGTTCGGCCGCGCTCCGGATCGCGCCCCCTCACCCGGCCGGAACCGGCGGCCGGGCCGGCCGTGACGCGGGAAGGCGTCCAAGGCCTCCGGCGTCGTCCCGTCCGCCGTCTCCCGTACACGCAGAGCTGACGCGGCCCCCTCCCCCCGCGACCACCGGTTCACCTCGTCCACTTGCCTGGAGCGCACTCCAAGGAGTTGGCTGGAGTGTCATGAGGTACACGCAGCTCGGACGTACGGGACTCAAGGTCAGCAGGCTCGTCCTCGGGACGATGAACTTCGGACCGCAGACCAACGAGTCGGACAGTCACAGCATCATGGACTCCGCGCTGGACGCGGGGATCAACTTCTTCGACACCGCCAACGTCTACGGCTTCGGCGAGAACAAGGGCCGTACCGAGGAGATCCTCGGGACTTGGTTCGCGCAGGGCGGCGGCCGGCGCGACAAGGTCGTGCTCGCCACCAAGGTAAACGGCTACATGGGGGTCGGCGACCCCTGGCCCAACCACGACAAGCTCTCCGCCGTGAACATCCGGCGGGCCGTCGACGCGAGCCTCAAGCGGCTCCAGACCGACTACATCGACCTCTACCAGTTCCACCACGTCGACCGGGACACCCCGTTCGAGGAGATCTGGCAGGCGATCGACGTCCTGATCCAGCAGGGCAAGATCCTCTACGCGGGGTCCTCCAACTTCCCGGGCTACAAGATCGCCCAGGCCAACGAGCTGGCCGCCCGGCGCGGCCTGGTCGGGCTCGTCAGCGAGCAGTGCCTGTACAACCTCGCGGAGCGGCGCGCCGAGATGGAGGTCGTCCCGGCCGCCCAGGAGTACGGGCTCGGCGTCATCCCGTGGTCGCCGCTGCACGGCGGTCTGCTCGGCGGCGCGCTGAAGAAGGAGCGGGAGGGGGCCACGTCCGGCCGCAGCGCCTCCGGTCGTTCGGCGGACGCGCTGAAGAACCACGCGGTGCGCGAGCAGATCCAGGCGTACGAGGACCTGCTCGACAAGCACGGGCTCCAGCCCGGCGACACGGCGCTGGCCTGGCTGCTGACGCGGCCCGGGGTGACCGGACCGATCGTCGGCCCGCGTACGGCGGAGCAGCTGGAGTCGGCGGTGCGCGCGATCGACGTGGAGCTGTCGGACGAGGTGCTCGCCGGTCTCGACGAGATCTTCCCGGGTCCGGGCCCCTCCCCCGAGGCGTTCGCCTGGTAGGTCCGCCCTCCGGACGGCCACCGACCGGTTCCAGCCGGATTACGGCCGCCCTGTGACCGGTCTTCGAGGCGACGGCGGTGGGCCGCGGCCGGCGGTCCACCGCCCCGCGGTCCACCAGACGCGGTCTACTGACCGCGGTCCACTGACCGACGGCCACCGGCCGCGGTCTACTGGCCGACGGCCGCCGCCACCGCCACCACGACGAACATCAGTACGAGCACACCGGCCATGATCCGGTTCCTGGTCTTGGGGTCCACCCTTCGAGGTTATCGGTCCCCCGGGGCCCCTCCGGTCAGTGGGTACGTCGCCTGCGTCACGTAGCGCGGCCGGGCGCCGCGCAGCCCGCCGGGCGGCAACTCGCTGCGGACCAGACTCAGCTCCCGTACCGTCCACGGCGTTCCGGCGAAGTCGTCGAGCGCCCGCGCGAAGGGGCCGAGCGGCGTGCGGCGGTCGCCGCGCGCGAGGGTGAGGTGCGGGCGGTAGGGGTGCTCGCGCCGCCCGGGACCGGCCGGTCCCGCGGCCCCGGCCCCGTCCCTTCCGTCCGTCTCCGGGGCCTCGGGCAACGCCACCGGCACCGCGGCCGCCAGTTCCCGCAGGGCGCCGACCTCGCCTCGTACGCCCGTCCACAGCGTGCTGTCCCCGAAGTGGCCGCCGCCGCGCAGGGCGAGCCGCAGCGGGCCGTGCGAACGGGCCGCCGCGCGCAGGGCGGTCTCCAGCGCCCCGGGGTCGGCCTCCCCGTGGAAGGCGAGGGTCAGGTGACGGCCCGCGTCCTCGGTCCAGCGCAGCCGGTCCGCGCCCGGCAGGGACCTGACGGGGCGCAGCGCGCGGGCGAGTTCGGCGAGCGCCCCGGCGGGCGGGAGCAGCGCGGTGAAAAGTCTCATGCCGAGCAGTCTGCGCCGCGCCGCCGCCCCCGGACGCCTACCCTCTGGCGCATGGACACCTCCCGCGCACTGACCCTCCGGCCCGGTTCCGCAGACGATCTCCCCGCCGTGCTCGGCCTGTTCGACGGCGCGGTGGAATGGCTCGTGGCGCAGGGCCGGACGGGGCAGTGGGGCACCGCCCCGTGGTCGGCCCGGGAACCGGCGGTCGCGCTGGTCGAGGCGTACTTCGCGAAGGGCAGTCCGTGGGTCGCCGAGCTGGACGGGGCGGTCGTGGGGACGGTCACGCTCACCGACGGGCCCGGCTCCTGTGTCGGCCCGGCGCCGGAACCGGAGCGGTACGTGCATCTGCTGGTGAGCGAGCGGCGGCTCGCCGGGCACGGCATCGGGGCGGCGCTCCTCGCGCACGCCGCCGCCGAGACCCGCCGGGCGGGCGTCTCGCTGCTGCGCGTGGACTGCTACGCGGGCGGCGACGGGAAACTGGTCGACTTCTACCGCAGTTGCGGGTTCCGGCCGACGCTCGCGTTCACCGAGGGGCCGGACGACTGGCCGGGGCAGGTGCTGGAGATGCGGGTGGACTGACCCGGCGACGCGGGAGCCGCCGCCGGGGGCACGGGCCGCGCGCGGGGCCCCGCCGCACTCGCGTGACCGCCCGGCTCGCGCGCCCACACCGGACCCGCGTACGGGAGAACGGTCTCGCGCCCGGGAGACCTGACCCGCGTACGGAAAGGGGTGACCGCCCCGGCCCTCGGGCCCAGGGCGGTCACCCCTCCGTTCCTCCGTGCCTACGTGCTTACACGGGCCGCTCCCGGTTCAGGCCGCCGCGGCGAGCTGTTCGCGGGGGACGAACCTGACCTGCGGGTGGCCGTGGTTCCAGCCGAGCTGGACGCGCAGGCCGCCGATCCGGGCGAGGACGAGGCCGACCCCGGCCGCCGCGAGCGCCGCGATCGCGCCACCGGCCGCGAAGCCGATCCGGGCGCCGTAGGTGTCGGTGATCCAGCCGAGCAGCGGGGCGCCGATGGGCGTGCCGCCGGTGAACACCATCATGTAGAGGCTCATCACGCGGCCGCGCATCTCGGGTTCCGCCGCGAGCTGCACCGACTGGTTGGCGGTGACGTTCGTGGTCAGGCCGAACATGCCGATCGGGACGAGCAGCGCCGCGAAGGCCCACAGGCTCGGCGTCACGGAGGCCACGACCTCCAGGACGCCGAAGGCGAGGGCCGCGCCGACCAGGAGCCGCAGCCGGGTGCTGCTGCGCCGCGCGGCGAGCAGGGCGCCCGCGAGCGAACCGGCCGCCATCAGGATGTTGAACATCGAGTAGGTGCCGGCCCCGGCGTGGAAGACGTCGTCGGCGTAGGCCGAGAGCCACACCGGGAAGTTGAACCCGAAGGTGCCGATGAAGCCGACCAGGACGATCGGCCAGATCAGCTCGGGCCGCCCCGCGACGTAGCGCAGGCCCTCGCGCAGCTGCCCCTTGCCGCGCTGGGTGCGGCGGCCCTCGTGCAGTTCCGAGGAGCGCATGAGGACGAGGCCGACCAGCGGCGCGATGAAGGACAGCCCGTTGAGCAGGAAGGCGTAGCCGCTGCCGACCGCCGTGATGAGGACACCGGCGACGGCGGGGCCGACGAGCCGGGCGGTCTGGAAGTTCGCCGAGTTCAGCGAGACGGCGTTGCGCAGCTGGTCGGGGCCGACCATCTCGGAGACGAAGGTCTGCCGGGCCGGGTTGTCCACGACGGTCGCGAGGCCGAGGACGAACGCGGTGAGGTAGACGTGCCACACCTCGACGTGGCCGCTCAGGGTGAGGATCGCGAGGGCGACACCGGTCAGGCCCATGACGGACTGCGTGACGAAGAGGATCTGCCGCTTCGGCAGCCGGTCCACGAGCACGCCGCCGTACAGGCCGAACAGCAGCATCGGGAGGAACTGGAGCGCCGTCGTGATGCCGACCGCCGCCGAGGAACCGGTCAGGCTCAGCACCAGCCAGTCCTGGGCGATGCGCTGCATCCAGGTGCCGATGTTGGAGACGACCTGTCCGGTGAAGAACAGGCGGTAGTTCCGGATGCTCAACGAGCTGAACATGCCCGGCCTGCGCGGCTCATGGCCTTCGTGGCGCTCGCGCGGCTCACGGTTCTCACGGGACTCGCGCGGCTCCCGGTTCTCACGGGGCTCACGGCTCTTGTGGGCCTCACGGCCCTCTCGGGGCTCGACCGGCGTGTCCGGCGCGCCCGCCTCGCCGGGCTCCGCGCTCTCGCGGAGTTCTGCGGGCCTGCCGGTCCCGGCGGTCCCGCGGGGCTTGCCAGGTCCGGCCGGGCTGCCCTGGGTCTTGTCGAAGTTGTCAGGTGCGGGGGCGGAGTCTGCTCCGGTTCCCGTACTCAAAGACCTTCGCCTTCCTTTCATGCGCTCGTACGTCGGTCACGGACGCGGGGCGGTCGGCGTACTTCCCCCGGGTCCGGCGGCTCACAGGTGCGCGAGCTTCTCCAGGACGGGAGCCGCTGCTCTGAGCTTCTCCCACTCGTCCTCGTCCAGCTCGGCCGCGAGGCCCGCGAGCCAGACGTTCCGCTTGCGGCGGCTCTCCTCCAGCATGCTCACCGCGCGTTCCGTCGAGCTGACCACCTTCTGGCGCCGGTCCTCGGGGTGCGGCTCCAGCCGGACCAGGCCCTTCGCCTCCAGCAGGGCCACGATCCTGGTCATCGAGGGCGGCTGCACGTGCTCCTTGCGGGCCAGCTCACCTGGGGTGGCCGAGCCGCAACGGGCGAGCGTGCCGAGCACCGACATCTCGGTGGGGCTGAGGGACTCGTCGACCCGCTGGTGCTTGAGCCGACGCGAAAGCCGCATCACTGCGGAACGGAGGGAGCTGATGGCGGCCGCGTCCTCGCCCTGACTGAGGTCAAGCATGGTAGTTAGAGTAACTCATTACTCTGGCTAAAGACACTGGGGGAACGCGGCACCGACGTGTCCTCGAACACATCCAGTCGACACACCGAGGACACTCGTACGCAAGCACGTCTTCACCCGTACGAGTGAGACACGTCCGGAAAATATCGGTCTCCGCCCCGTCACCTGGACGCTGGAGGCATGGGGACCGATGTGCTCAGCCTGCGGATCGACGGTGAGCTGCTGGACCGCGTGCGCGCGCACGCCGCCCGGCGCGGGATGACCGTACAGGACTACGTGATCAAGACCCTCGTGCGCGAGGACTTCGACGAGCGGTTCAAGACGGCCGTGGAGAAGACGGAGAGGTTCTACGGCTGAGCCGCGGCGGACGCGGCGGCGGCCCTCGCGCGGGGAGAGCCGGTGGCGCCGCCTCCTCGGCGTCACGGCCCGTCACTGCCGCCGTCCGCCCGCCCGTCCGCCCGCCCGTCCGCCCGGCCGCCGCTCGCCGTCTGCCGTACGCCGCTCGTCGCTCGTCGCCCCGGCGTACGCGAAGGGCCGCCGCCCCTCGCGGGGGCGGCGGCCCTGATGTGCGGTACCGGGCGGCGGACAGGCCGCGCCGGCCTCCGGACCGCTCAGGTCAGCTGGAGCGCCGGCATCAGGTAGTAGAAGGCGAAGACCGCCGAGACGACGTACATCGCGGCCGGCACCTCGCGCCAGCGGCCGACGACGATCCGCAGCACGGTGAAGGTGATGAAGCCGATCCCGATGCCGTTCGTGATCGAGTAGGTGAACGGCATCATGAGCATCGTCAGGAACGCCGGGATGGCGATCGTGAAGTCGCTCCAGTCGATCTTCGCGATGGAGCCGGACAGGATCAGGAAGCCGACCGCGACCAGCGCGGGGGTCGCCGCCTGGGAGGGGACCATCGTCGCGACCGGCGTGAGGAACAGCGCGACGACGAACAGGCCGCCGGTGATCAGGTTCGCGAAACCGGTGCGCGCGCCCTCGCCGACCCCGGCCGTGGACTCCACGAAGCAGGTAGTGCCCGAGGAGGAGCTGGCGCCGCCCGCGGCGACCGCGATGCCGTCCACGAAGAGGATTCTGCTCATGCCCGGCATGCCGCCGTCCTCGGTCGTCAGGTGCGCCTCGTCACCGACGCCCATGATCGTGCCCATGGCGTCGAAGAACGAGGACAGCAGGACGGTGAAGACGAAGAGGACGCCGGTCAGGATGCCGACGTGCTGGAAGCCGCCGAACAGGCTCACCTCGCCGATCAGCCCGAAGTCGGGGCTGGAGACCGGGTTGCCCGGCCACTCGGGGACCGTCAGCCCCCAGGACGCCGGGTTGACGTCGGCCACCGCGTTGATGACGAGCGCGAGGATCGTCATGGCGACGATGCTGATGAGGATCGCGCCCGTGACCTTGCGGACCAGCAGGGCCACGGTGAGCAGCGCGCCGAGTACGAAGATCAGGACCGGCCAGCCGTTGAGGTGGCCGTCGTTGCCGAGCTGGAGCGGAACCGTGGTGTGCGCGGCGTCGGGCACGCGGGAGACGAAACCGGAGTCGACGAGACCGATCAGCAGGATGAACAGGCCGATACCGATCGAGATGCCCTTGCGCAGCCCCCCGGGGACCGCGTTCATGACGCGTTCGCGCAGTCCGGTCGCGACGAGCAGCATCACGACGAGACCGGCCAGTACGACCATGCCCATCGCGTCCGGCCAGGTCATCCGGGGCGCGAGCTGGAGCGCGACCACCGTGTTGACGCCGAGCCCCGCCGCGAGGGCGATCGGGACGTTGCCGATGACCCCCATGAGCAGGGTCGTGAAGGCGGCGGTCACGACGGTCGCGGTGACGAGCTGGCCGTTGTCCAGCTGGTGCCCGTTCATGTCCTTCGCGCTGCCCAGGATGATCGGGTTGAGCACGATGATGTAGGCCATCGCGAAGAAGGTGGCGAAGCCACCCCGGATCTCCCGGCCGAAGGTCGAGCCGCGCTCGGAGATCTTGAAGTAGCGGTCCACGGCGTTGTGGGGCGGGGCCCCTGCCGGGCCGCCGGGCACGGCGTCCGTGACGGTTGCCGAGGTGGGCATGGAGAACCTCAAAGGTGCGGAGAGCTACGGGGACGACGGGTACGCGGGTGGGCGCGCGGTCCGCGCGCCGTTCCGGGTGCCCGGCTTCGGCCCCAGAGGTTGGCCCAAACCGGTTGCTTTGTTGCTTCTTACGAAAGAACTCAGCCATACCCGAGCTGTTTCAGTATGAATACATGAGCCCGAAATAGCTATCTCCGCGCGTAGAACGCAAGCGGGACTATTCTCCGGGCGTGTCGCGCGCCGCGCCGGACGCTCCGGACCCGGCGGCACGACGGCCCCCCGTCGCACCGGACCCGCCTTCGCACCGGACCCGCCTTCGCACCGGACCGGTCTTCCGGGGGCCCGGCCCGGCTCCTCGCCCGTGGCGGACCGGGGTGCGCCCGCCCCGCCCCCAGGCGCGCTACGTAAGCTGGGCGCATGGAGAAGTGGACCCCGAAGCACGAGGCGCCCGAGCCGCTCGAAGGCCCTGTGGTGGCGACCATCACGACCGGCACCGGCATCTGGTTCCTGCTTTTCCTGGTGCAGCTGCCGTTCTACGGCTGGTTCGACGACCACGGGCACCTGTGGTGGCTGTGGACCTGCCTGGCCGGGGGCGGTCTCGGCCTGTTCGGCGTCTGGTTCGTGCGCCGCCGCGACCAGGCCATCAAGCGGCACGAGGCGGAGCGGGGAGCGGGGACCGCGCGGGCCTGAAGCCGCCCCTCCTCCCCGGCCCCGGAGCCGGGCGGGCCCGGCTCAGGGCTCGTGCGTCAGATACCGGCGGGCCACCGCCCTGTTGTACTTCTGGAACATGTCGCCGAGCGTGCGCAGATCGTCCTCGCTCCAGCCTTCGAGCAGTTCGCCGAAGCCCTCCGCCCGCAGCCGGCGCACCCGCGCCACCCGCTCCAGCCCCTCCCCGGTCGGCGTGACGAGGCTGCGGCGCCGGTCGGCCGGGTCGGGCGAGGTCACCACGAGCCCCTTGCGGCGCAGCGCGGCGACCTGACGGCCGGCCGTCGAGGGGTCGAGGCCCAGCATCGTGGCCAGGCGGTTGATGTCCGTCGCCCCGGCGTCCCGCGGGGAGGCGGCGCCCGGCTCCCCGGCCGTGAGGGTGCGCAGCATCAGGTACTCGGCGCGGTCGAGGTGGTCGTGGATGGTGCTGCGGCGGTGCAGCAGTTCGAAGTTCCTGTTCAGGAAGGCCGTCTGCCGCTCGATGCGGTCGATGAGGGGGGACGGCCGGGCGGCGGCGGGGCGCTCTGGCTCCTCGGTGGTCAACTCGTCGCTCCTGGCGCTCCCGGGCGTACGGCCCGTTTATCGGTACGATACATGCTATTATATGCATCGTACATGTATCGCGGTGGTCCCCGTGTCCACCGCCACCGCCCCCCGACCGGCTCCCGAAAGGATCAGATGGCAGGGCTCACGCAGGGCAGGGCAGCGGGGATACGCGACCTCTTCGTCGCCTCCGACCCCGGACTCGGCAGGTTCAGGACGGCCGCCTCGGCCGGGCTCGCGATGGCCGGCGCGCTCGCGCTGGAGTACCTCTTCGCGCGGCTGACCCACGCGGACGCGCAGTCGACCATGGTGTCGATGATCATCGGGACCGTCGTGGCCATGCTGGGCTCGAACGCGCTGGACGGTCCCGAGGTGCTGCCCAAGATCCGTACGGCCGTGTTCTTCCCGGTCGCGATCGGGCTGGGCCTGGCCGCCGGGATGGCGGTGAGCGACCGGCCGGACCTCATGCTCGTGGGCTTCGTCCTCGTCATGTTCGCGGCCGTCTTCGTGCGCCGCTTCGGGCTGCCCTTCTTCTTCTACGGCTTCATGGGCTGGATGGGGTACTTCTTCGCCTCCTTCCTGCACCCGCCGATGAGCCGGCTGCCCTCCCTGCTGCTCGCCGTCACGCTGTCCACGGCCTGGGTCCTGCTGATCTCCACGACCGTGCTGCACACCCGTTCCGGTACGACGCTGCGCCATGTGCGGCGCTCCTTCGGGGCGCGGGCCAGGTCGGTGGCGCGGGCCGCCGCCGACCTGCTCGCCGCCGGGGAGCCCCGCCGCGCCCGGCTGCGGCACCGGCTGCACGTACGGCAGCTGCGGCTCGTCGAGGCGGCGCTGATCGTGGAGGGGTGGTCGGCGCGGTCCGGCGCGCTGCCCGAGGGCTGGTCGGCGACCGCGCTGCGGCGCCGGCTGCTGGAGTCCCAGCTCGCGATCGAGTCGCTGGCCCAGGCCGCGGACGCGCTGGCCGGCCCCGAGGGCGAGGGCGCCGGCCCGGACGCCGTGCGGCGCTCCGCGCACCGCGTGGCGGACCTGCTGGCCCGCCACCAGTACGAGCGGGCGGCGCGGGCCGCGCGCGCACTGCTGGACGCCGTCCCGGACGCGACGCCCGGCGCGGCGCTCCCGGCGGCACGGCAGCTCGCGGCCGCCGCCGCCGAGTACGTGGAGCTGGCGCGGCGCGCGCAGCAGCCGCCCCGGGTCGGTGACACGGGGCCCGAGTTCGAACCCGCCGTGGGGCTGGTGCTCGGCGCCCTGCCCGGCTCGGCCTCCGTCGCCAAGGAGGTCGACGCGCGCGGCCGGCGCTGGAACCCGGTACGGCGCCTCACGCTGAGCACCCGGCAGGCGTTCCAGGCGGCGCTCGCGGGCGGTATCGCGATCGTGGTCGGCAAGGAGATCTCGGAGCAGCGGTACTACTGGGCGGTGATCGCCGCGTTCATCGCCTTCACCGGGACCGCGACCCGCTCGGAGACCTTCATCAAGGCGACGCACCGCGTCACCGGGACGCTGCTCGGGCTGGTCGCGGGGATCGGGCTGGCCCACCTCACCGCCGGGCACACGGTGACCGCGCTCACCGTGATCGTGCTCAGCATGAGCTGCGGTTTCTACCTCGTGAAGGTCTCCTACGCCTTCATGATCTTCTTCGTCACCATCATGGTGTCGCAGATGTACACGGTGCTCCACGAGTTCTCCCCCGCCCTGCTCGTGCTGCGACTGGAGGAGACGGCGGCGGGCGCCCTCGTCGGCATCCTGGTGTCCCTGCTGTTCCTGCCGACGAGCACGCGGGACACGGTGAACGACGCGCGCGGTCACCTGTTCTCGGCCCTCGCCGACCTGCTCGACGAGGTCGCGCACCGGCTCACGCCGGCCCTCGCGCGCGGCGGTGACGACAGCGGCCGCCCCGATCCGGACGCCCTCTCGCGCGCCGTGGACAACCGGCTGCGGGCGATGGCCCTCGTCGCGGCCCCGCTGACCCGGCCCCTGGTCTGGGGCAACGACCCCCGTCTCGTACGGCACCGGCTCACGCTGTACGCGGCGGCGGCCCGGCGGGGGCGGGTCCTCGCGGCGCTGGTCCGCGAGGCACGCACGCCGGACGGGGCGCGCGGGGTCCTCGGAGACGAGGCGGCGGCCACGGCGGCCGCCGCGGCCTGCCGGGCGCTCGCGGCGGCCTGCCGTGACCTCGCGGCGCACCCCGGCCGCTCCCTCGTGCCCACCGCGGAGGTCACGCTCCGGCTCGGCCAGGCGCGGGCCGCCCTGGCGGAGGCGGACGGCGCGGGTGTCCTCGGGCGGAGCGCGGCGCTGCTGCCCGCCGTACGGCTCACGGCGCTGCTGGGCGAACTGGCCACCGCGCCTCCCCTGCGGCGGGGCGGGCCCGCCGCGCCGGTGCGGACGGAGCGGTCCGGCTCCCCGGTTCCGCCGGCCCCCGTCACGGCGCCCACGGCGTCCGTGACGGCCTCGCTGACCGTGGCGCGGGGCGGGCCGCGGACACCGAACGGCGTACCGGCCGCCCCGCTGCCCGCCGCCCCCGCGGCGGCGCCGGGCACACAGGGTCACCTGCCGGAACCGCCGGTCAGCAGCGGTACTGCGCAGGGATGACGCGGGTCCCCCCGCGACTCCTCCCTGAGGGGGAACCTTGCACGGTGCGCAGGTTTTCGCCCCCGGCCGACGGGTGTCCCGCCGCCGCTCGTCATACGGTCGTACTCATGACACACCGGGCAGACGCCGACACCGGGGACCACACGGAAGACGTGGGAGACGCGGACGACGCGAGGGGCCCCGGGAAGCCGGACCGGCGGGCGGGCTCCGTCGAGGCGGGGTCCGCCTCGGGCCGCCCCTCCGGGCTGAGCGGCGCCGAGGTCGCCGAGCGGGTCGCGCGCGGCGAGGTCAACGACGTGCCGGTGCGCAGTTCACGCTCGCTCACCGAGATCGTCCGGGCCAACGTCCTCACCCGGTTCAACGCGATCATCGGCCTCCTGTGGATCGTCATGCTGGCCGTGGCGCCCTTCCAGGACAGCCTGTTCGGCTACGTGATCCTCGCGAACACCGGCATCGGCATCTTCCAGGAGTGGCGCGCGAAGAAGACGCTGGACTCGCTCGCGGTCGTCAGCGAGGCGAAGCCGACGGTACGGCGCGACGGACGCGCGGCGGAGGTCTCGGCCTCGGAGCTGGTCCTCGGCGACCTCGTGGAGATCGGCCCCGGCGACAAGATCCCGGTGGACGGCACGGTCACCGAGGCGGACGGCCTGGAGATCGACGAGTCGCTGCTGACCGGTGAGGCGGACCCGGTGCTCAAGCGGCCGGGCGAGGCCGTCATGTCGGGTTCCTTCGTGGTGGCGGGCGGCGGCGCGTTCACCGCCACGAAGGTGGGCCGGGAGGCGTACGCGGCGCGGCTGGCCGAGGAGGCGTCCCGGTTCACGCTGGTCGCCTCCGAGCTGCGCAGCGGCATCTCGACGATCCTGAAGTACGTCACCTGGATGATGGTGCCCACCGCGATCGGGCTGGTGCTCAGCCAGCTCATCGGAGAGAACAACGACTTCAAGGGCGCGGTGGCCCGCACGGTCGGCGGCATCGTGCCGATGGTGCCCGAGGGGCTGGTCCTGCTGACCTCGGTGGCCTTCGCGATCGGGGTGATCCGGCTGGGCCGGCAGCAGTGCCTCGTGCAGGAACTGCCCGCCATCGAGGGGCTGGCCCGGGTCGACACGGTGTGCCTCGACAAGACGGGGACGCTCACCGAGGGCGGGATGGACGTCACCGAGGTGCGGCCGCTGGGCGGGTACGACACGGCGGAGCTGGGCCGGGTCCTCGGCGCGCTCGGGGCCTCCGACCCGCGTCCCAACGCGAGTCTCCAGGCCGTCGTCGACGCCTACCCGGACACCTCCGGCTGGACCCTTGAGGCCGCGCTGCCCTTCTCCTCGGCGCGCAAGTACTCGGGCGCGGCCTTCACGGACCACGGCGGCTGGCTGCTCGGCGCCCCCGACGTCCTGCTCGGCCGGTCCGACCCGGCGCTCGCCGACACGGAGGAGCTGAACCGGCAGGGCCTGCGGGTCCTGCTGCTGGCGCGGGCCCCGCGGGGCGTGGCGCTGGACGACCCGGGGATCGGCGCGGGCGCGGAGCCGGCCGCGCTGGTCGTCGTCGAGCAGCGGCTGCGGCCCGACGCGGCCGCGACCCTGCGCTACTTCGAGGACCAGAACGTGGCCGCGAAGGTCATCTCCGGGGACAACGCGGTCTCGGTCGGCGCGGTCGCGGCCAAGCTCGGCCTGCCGGGCGCGGACCGCACGGTGGACGCCCGCGAACTGCCCGAGGAGCCGGAGGCGCTGGCCCGCGCCATCGAGGAGCACACCGTGTTCGGGCGGGTCACCCCGCAGCAGAAGCGGAACATGGTCGCCGCGCTCCAGTCGCACGGGCACAACGTCGCGATGACCGGGGACGGCGTCAACGACGTGCTCGCCCTCAAGGACGCGGACATCGGCGTGTCGATGGGCTCGGGCGCGGAGGCGACGCGGGCGGTGGCGCAGATCGTGCTGCTCAACAACAGCTTCTCGACGCTGCCCTCGGTCGTCGCGGAGGGCCGCCGGGTCATCGGGAACATCACGCGCGTCGCGACGCTGTTCCTGGTCAAGACGGTCTACTCGGTGCTGCTCGCGATCCTCGTGGTGTGCTCGCAGGTCGAGTACCCGTTCCTGCCGCGCCATCTGACGCTGCTGTCCACGCTCACCATCGGGGTCCCGGCCTTCTTCCTCGCGCTCGCCCCGAACAAGGAGCGCGCGCGGCCGCACTTCGTGCGCCGGGTCATGCGGTACGCGATTCCCTGCGGGGTGATCGCGGGCGCGGCGACCTTCGTGGCGTACCTCGTGGCGCGCGCGTACTACGCGGGTACAGGGGCGCTGGCCGCGGAGACGAGCGTCGCGACGCTGACGCTGTTCCTCATCTCCATGTGGGTCCTCGCGATCGTCGCGCGCCCGTACACGTGGTGGCGGGTGCTGCTGGTCGCGGCGATGGGCCTGGGCTTCCTGCTGGTGCTGACGGTGCCCTGGCTCCAGGACTTCTTCGCGCTGCGGCTCGTGGGGGCCACGATGCCGTGGACCGGGGTGGGGATCGCGGCGGCCGCCTCGCTCCTGCTGGAGCTGCTGTGGCGCTGGGCCGGCCGCCGCTTCCCCGCCTAGGCGGGCCGCCGGGTCACTTCACGTCGACGTAGTCCGAGGTGGAGCTGAGGGCCTGGCTGGCGGCCGTACCGGCGAAGGCGTACCGGTAGTAGCCGTCCGCGGTGGACTTGACGGTGGTCTTCAGCTTGCCCTTGCCGTCCGACTTGACGGTCTTGAGGGTGCTCCAGGTCTTGGCGCCCTTCTTCAGGTACTGGAGCCTGACCGACTGGCCGGTGAAGGCGCCGTAGTTGCCGGCCTCCCAGTTGGCGCGGGTCAGGGCGCCGGTGACGGTGAGCGTCGCGCCCTTCTTCACGGGCTCGGGCGCGGCGTTGGTGGTGAGCCGCACGGCGCGCTGGAGCGTCGCCTTGGTGGTGGCGACGTTCTCGTTGTCGTAGATGCCGACCTTGCTCCAGTCGGTCTTGTTGCCGCTCGTGTCCTGGCCGTTGAAGGCGATCGCGAACCCCTCCACCTTCCAGTTGGCGCCCGCGTCGCTGTTGAACAGCGCGTACGGCGAGGTGTCCAGCTTCGCGGAGCAGGTCGCGGCCGTCGAGGTCGACTTCTTGCAGGTCACGTCGGTGGCCAGGAAGAGGTCGTTGGTGGAGTTCTCCCACGAGGGCCCGCGCCACAGCGAGAGGTCGAGGAAGAAGTCCTTCGCGAAGACGTCGACCTTCGCGTTGTGGTTCAGCGTGAAGGTGACGGCGGGGTGCACGTCCTTCGTCGAGCCGACGACGACGGGCTTGCCCTTGTTGACCGAGACCTTCGAGAAGGACACGTCGAGCGGGAGCGACGGGTCGGGCTCGTCGCTGACGGTGGCCGCGCGGCTCATGGCCTTCGGCGCGGAGTGCGCGGCGGCCTTCTTCTGGGCGTCGGCGATCCGCTGGACCGCCTCCTGGTGTATCCGCGCGCCGGCGGTGTGGCCGGACGCGCTGTCATCCGCCTGCGCGGCGGGAACGGCGAGGGCCCCCAGCGCGAGGGCGCCGGAGACGGTCACTGCTGCCACGGTGGCACGAATGCGCATGTGTTCCCCATGTGGAGGAAGGTGCCCGCCGCCTCACCCCTGAGGGGGGCGCGGGGCACATGTGATCGAGGAGCCTGCTGGCCCGGCTGATCAGAGGCCCGTGCGCGCCCCGCGGTTCCATGAAGGTCGCAAAATCTTCACCCGGTCACCACGGGTGCGGGCCGGAGCCCCGGGTGACCGGGGCCCGGATGCCCAGGAGCGGGAGGCGCCCCCGGGGCACCCGGGCCAGCGCCCGCGCCCGCGCCCGCACCCGCACCCGCTCGTCCGCGTGCGCGTGCGCGCCGGTCTCCGCGCCGAACTCCGCCTCGGCCGCCGCTTCCGCTTCTGCTTCCGCTTTCGCTTCCGCTCAACGACGCCTGATCATCAGCGCGTTGTCGGTGCGCACGCCTTCGGTCCCGTCCGGCTTCCGCTGCTTGCGCTCGTGCTCCTCGGCGGCCAGCACCTCCCACGCGCCCTCGGGGAGCTCCAGGGACTCCAGGACCTCCCGCGGGCTCGGCAGGCGCATGTCCGCGTGCGCGTGGTCCGGCTGCCACTCGGGGTGACCGGCGTGCCCGATGACGAGCAGTACGCCGCCCGGGGCGGTCGCGGCGGCGGCCTGCCGCAGGACGCGCTCGCGCGGCATCGAGTCGTCGGGGGTGTGCAGGAAGCTCGCGGTGACGAGGTCGTACTCCCCCTCGGGGAAGCTCAGGCCGAGTTCGTGCCGCTCGAAGCGCACGCGGTCCGCGACGCCCGCCTCCCGCGCGTGTTCCCCGGCCCGGCCGAGCGCGACCGGGGAGATGTCCACCCCGGTGACCGTCCAGCCCCGCCCGGCCAGCCACACCACGTCGGCGCCCTCCCCGCAGCCGAGGTCCAGCGCCCGGCCGGGCGGCAGGTCCCCCGCCAGCCGGACCAGCGCGACGTTGGCCTCCCCGCTCCAGATCCGCGTGCTCTCGCGGTAGCGGCCGTCCCAGAACTCCTGCCCGCTCCCGGGCTGCGACGTCGACATGCCGTTCCTCCTCGCCTGACACGGCGCCCGTACGCGGCCGTGGCCGCCCATGGTGCGCGGAGCGGGCCGGAGCGCCAAGAAAACTTGCCGGTCCGGCAACAGGCGGCGGGACCGGCCGCCGTGCCCACCGCGCTCAGGCTGCCGGCTTGCCGCCCACGCCGTCGAGGAACTCCGCGAGCAGCGCCCGGTAGTCGGCCCTGGCCTGGTCGACGCGGCCCCGTTCGAAGGGCCAGGGATCGGCGGAGCGCAGGTCACGGCCCTCCTGGGTGCGGAAGTCCTCCGCCGCGACCGCGTCGCCGGCGGCGCTGCCCTCGGGCAGGTAGCGGGCGAGCTGGTCGGCGGCGCCGGCCGCGACGCGCAGCATCCGCGCCACCGCCGCGCTCTCCCGTTCGCCGGGCGTCTCGCCCGACTCGGCGAGCGCGCGCACCGCCGCCGCGCCCCCCTGCGCGTAGCCCGCCTCCACGGTGAACCAGTCCAGCGGGTCGAGCAGCGAGGAGCGGCCCGGCCCGTAGTCGACGGCGTCCGGCCGGTGGTCCTGCGCGGCGGGCGGGGCGGGCAGGACGAACACGTACTCCTCGCCGGGCAGCGCGCAGCGCATCCGGGTCGCCCCGGGGCCGCCCTCCGGGTACGGCTCGAACCGCGTCGAGCGGGAGGGCTCGGCCCGCCCCCCGCCCTCACTCGCCCGCAGTTCGAGGTACAGGTACGCCTCGGCCTCGTTCCTGGCCGCCAGCTCGGTCACGCGTCGCGCCTTTCCTCGGGGTGCGGGGTCACGCGGGCTTTCCCTGCCCCGCGCGGGATCAGTCGAACCAGCGGTCGCGGGCCAGTTCCGCCGTGCGGGAGGGGTCCTCCAGGAGCGCGGCCACCTCGAAGCGGCGCGGCCACTGACCGGCCGCCCACGCGAGACCGGCCGCGACGCCCTCCAGGGTCGCCGCGTGCACGCGGCCGTCGGGGGTGCGGCGCCAGTCCAGTTCCCGGCCGCCGACGGTCAGTTCCTCGTACTCGGTGTACGTCGACGGGGCCGCGGGGCCGAGCAGGGCGCGGACCGCCTCCGGCACCTCGTGGACGGTGCCCTCGCCGTGCACCGACGCGTCCGGCAGGGCCTCGCTCAGGCGGCGCACCTGGAGGAGTTCGGCGAGGTCGGCGGCGTACGCGGGGCGCACCGGCAGCAGCGGGCGGCGGTCCGCGAGGGGCAGCAGGTCGGGGGCGTCCACGACGAAGGCGTCGGCCGCGTCGACCACCTTGACGGTCCCGTCGACCACGGCGCGCAGTTCGTCGGGCAGCGTGACCCGCTCCGGGTCGAGCCGGGCCAGCTCCCCGTACAGGCCGTGCAGCTGCGGGCCGCTCACCGGGAGGTCCGGGTCGGCGAGCAGGTCGAGGAGTTCGGCGGCGCCCCCGGGTTCCTCCAGGAGGGCGGCGGCGGTGGTGCGTACGCCGAGGGCCCGCAGGACCTGCGCGTCCTCGAAGCCGGTCGCGTCCACGTCCTCGTACAGGCCGTCGAGCAGCGGGTCGCCGCCCGCCGCGCGCAGTCCGGCGGGGCGGCGGCCGTCGAGGACGGGATGGCCGCGCAGCCACCACGCGGTGTACGGCCGTACCGACTCCGTCGTGCCGTCCGGGAGCAGGACGCGTACCGGCGAGGTCAGCGCCTCGCGCAGCGGCGGCCGGGACAGCAGGGCGAGCGCCTCGGGCCAGCGGTCCTCGTCCACGAGGTCGAGGTCGCGCACGGCGAGCAGCTCGGTCGCGACGGGCGGCACGGGGGTCTCGGGGAGCTGGTCGAGGACGTCCTCGCACCACACGTCGACCGCGTCGAGCAGCCCCGCGTCGTCGGGCTGCGCGAAATCGCCCTCACGGGGTTCGAGTTCGTCCGGGTCGAGGACGACGTCGTGGGCGCGCACCAGGGCGAAGCCGGTCAGCACCCCGCACGCGGCCAGCGGCCGCTCGCCCCAGCGGACGGCGAGTTCCTCGTCCACGGCGGCGAGCGCCCCCGGCCGCATGACGGAGGCGAACTCCCCGCCGGGCAGGACCAGTTCGGAGGCGGGGGCGAGTTCGCCCTCCTCGTCGGTGAGGGCGAGCGCGCCGAGCCAGGGTTCGTCGCCCGCGTCGAGGTGCGCGTCGCGCACCAGGGTCAGGACGAGTTCGGCCAGCTCCTCGGGGCCGGGCGGGGAGCCGGGGCCCTCGTCGAGGCCGAGCCCGCCGTCCCACGCCTCCTCGTCCAGGGAGGCGGCGACGGCGGCCCGCACCTGCGGGGTCGTCAGGACGGCGCGCGGCGTCGCGGGCAGCGCGCCGAGCTTCTCCAGAAGCGGGTGGGCGGCCCGCGGATGGGCGACCTTGAGGCCGAGCCGCGCGAGGGTGGCCGCCTCGGGGCCGCCGTCCGCGAGGGGCAGCAGGATCTGGCGCGGGCCGATCGCGGTACGCCCCGAGGCGAGCGGCACGGGCAGTCCGGTGAGCCGGTCCGGGTCGACCCCGGCGAGGCTGTCGTACAGCGCGTGCCACCACTCGGGGCTCCGCTCGATCCCGGCGAGCCGGTCGACGGCCTCGGTGAGCGGGACCCGGGCGATGTCGAGGGTGCGCAGCGCGGGGCGGCGCTCCAGACCGGCGGGCAGCAGGCTCGGCAGTACTTCGGCGAGGACGGCGACGGTCTCGGCGCCCGCGCCCTCGACCACCTCGGCCTCGATGGGGCGCAGCGCCGTGAACTGCCCCGGCTCCTCGCCCTCGTGCGGGAGGGCGGGCGGCAGGAAGGCGGTGCGCGGCAGCCGGCCGAGGATCGCGGAGCGCAGCTTCCCGTCGAGTTCGGCGCGGCCCAGCGGACCGGGCACGAGGTCGAGGACGCCCTCGGTGAGCGGCTGCCAGCCGGCCAGGAGTTCGGCGTAGGCGGCGGCCGCGCGCTCCACCAGGAAGTCGGTGAGCGGCCCGTGCGCGGCGTGCCTGCGGGCGGTGTCGAGCGGGAGCGTCGCGATGAGCAGCGCGGGCACCCCGAGGGGTTCCTCGCTGGGCGTCGGGGCGTGCACGACGGGGGTGGTGCGCGGGGTCTGCGGGGCGCCGTCGGCGTCGACGGGCACCGCCCAGGTGACGGCCCAGAACGGGCGCAGCCGCTCCTCCACGGGGCGCCCGGTCAGCAGCTCGGGGGCGAGCGGCCCGCCGTGGCTGACGGTGCGCCACCGCCGTACCTCCCCGTCGTCCTCGACGAGGGTGTACGGCTCCTCGGTGCGGCGCCGCAGCACGCGCGTGCCGTCCGGGGTCTCCACGACGATCTCCTCCAGACCCGGCAGGGTCAGCAGGAGGGCGTCGTCGATCCCCGCGAGCAGGCGCTCCACGAGGTCCTCGGCGACCGCGTCGCGCAGCGGCAGTATGACGACGGTGTCGTACCCCTCGGGCGCGGAGCCCTCGGCGGGGAACGGCAGGCGCAGCAGCGGTACGTGCCCGTCGCGGCGCCGCACCTCCTCGTCCAGGGCGGGCAGGCCGAGGGCGCGCACGGCCTCGCGGGACTCGCTCAGCGACCAGCGCACCCCGCCGGTGCGGCCGACGACGGCGGGTTCGTCGGTGACGGCGAGCACGGCGGCGAAGCCGACGCCGAAGCGGCCGACGGTGCCCTGGCCGTCCTCACGTTTCGCGGAGGCGCGCAGCGTGGAGAGCGAGGCGACCCCGGCGGCGTCCAGCGGGGCGCCGGAGTTGGCGACGGCGAGGACCGGCGGATCGTCGCCCGCCGAGTCGCGCAGCGCGATCCGCAGCCGGCCGGGCACCCCCGCGCGGGCCGCCGCGTCGGCGGCGTTCTGCGCGAGTTCCACGACGACCCGGTCGCGGTAGCCGCCGAGCGCGAGGTCCTCCTCGGCGTTGGCGTCCTCGCGCAGCCGGGCGGCGGAGGCGGCCCACGCGTCGAGCACCGCACGCCGCTGCCGTCCGGTCCCGAACACGTCGGCACCCTCGTCGGCCGGCCGTACGTCTTCACTCACGGTGCTCACTCCTCGTCCCGGGGACAGCGGATGCCGTCCTCTGTGCGTTGCCGCCCAGCCGGATCTCATACCCGTGGGCGCGGACCGGCGTTTGAAGGTACCTCGCGGCGGGAGCGCGGTGACCGGGCAGCCGCACCCGTCCTCGCCCGCGCGCCCGCCCGGGGGGCGCTGCTCTCGGTCCCGTTCCGGGGAGGGCCCGCGTGCCCCCGGAACGGGCCGCGGGGCACGCCGGAGGGAGGCGTCCCCGGGGCGGGGCGGTGGGAGGGGGCGGTGCCCGGTACGGACGGGGTGGCGCGGGGAGACCGGCGGCGCGCGCGACGGGGCCGGTCCCCGTCGGGCTCGCGGTGCGGTGCGCGGCGGCCGGGGAGACCGCGGCGGCCGTGTGCGCGGCGCCCTCGTCGCCGGACCGGGCCTCGGCTCCGTCCGGGAGGCGCCGGCCGCCGCGACGGGCCGGACGCCGGTGGGGGGACGTACGGCGGTAGCGGCGCCGGGGCGGAGTGGGGCCGGGGCGGGGCGGGAGCAGGGGGGGGCGGTCAGCCCTCGCCGTCCGCCTCGGGCCGGGTGTCCGGCCGCTCGCCGCTCGCGCCGAGCGGCAGCGTGTCGGTGCGGGTCTCGTCGAGGACGAGCGGCGGGGCCTGCGGGGTCCTCGGCATGACGGCCGCCTCGGAGTGCCCGCCGCAGCCGAAGGTCAGGGCGACGACGTGCCCGTCCGCCGGGCTGTACTCGTTCGCGCACACGCCGAACGCCTGCCGCAGCGAGGACCCGGTGAGCGGCACCAGGAAACCGCAGGACTGGCACGAGGCGGGCGCCGCCTGCGCCATCGGGGTCCCCGGGCCGTACGACTCCTCCCAGCGGTCGGCGGCCACGTGCAGCCCGTAGCGGGACAGGACGCGCGCCCGGCCCAGGCCCAGCTCCTCCGCGACGTCGGCCACCGAACCACGACGGGGCGCGACGGGGAGCGCCGCGGGGGCGCCGTCGCTCAGGTCCGCGTCCTCGGCCTCGGCCAGCTCCGCGAGGTCCTCGGAGACCGCCGAGTCCGGCGGCGGCTCCTCGTCGGCGGCGAAACCGGGCTCCAGACGCAGGTCGTCGGCGTCCGTGGGCAGCAGGTCGCCGGGGCCCATGTCGCCCGGACGCAGCCGCTCGCTCCACGGCACCCACTCGGGGGCCAGCAGCGAGTCGGGGCCGGGGAGCAGCACCGTTTCGTCAAGGGTGACGACCTTCGCGCGGGAGGCGCGGGCCACCGTCACCGCCCAGCGCCAGCCGCGGTAGCCCATGTCCTCGCACGCGAAGAGGTGGGTCACGACGCGGTCGCCGTCGGCGACGACGCCCACGTGCTCGCCGACGACACCGGGCGCCGCGGTCTCCTCGGCCGCCGCGCGCGCCAGGTCGACCGCCTCGACACACAGTCGGTCAGGGGTGCGGCTTCGCGTTGTCGCTGCGCTCACAGGTATCGCTTCTCTCCTACGCCGTCTCACGAGTGCGCCCCCTCAAGGGGCCGAGGCACGGTATGAGGCGCGAACGGAGCGGACCGGGGGACCGCGTCGACGTCCGCGCCCGATCCGGTGGTTCCCGGGCGCGCCCACGCCATCCATTCTGCGGGATCGCGAAAAGGGCGCGCGGCCAGGTACAACCGCCGCGGGCGCGCTAGGCACGCTACCCTCTTCGCGCCCCGGCGCCCACACGGACGTCACTCCGGGCCGCCCGAAGCCCCTCGACGGGAGCCGCCGCGAGCCGCCACATGGCCCCGCGCGAGCACGGGCCCCAGCGCCCCGGGCGCCCCGGGCGGGGCCCCGCGTCCCGCCTCGTCGGCCGCTTCACGAAGGGGTGGCCGGGGTGGCATTCGGCCCCCTCGGTCCCCTTCCCGCACACCGGCACGTACCGGGAACGGGCTACGGGACGCCCGACGGGGCACTATGACGGGGTGACCGCATCCTCGTCGTCCGCCGGGCCGCCGGAGCGCGGCGGCGCGCTGCGCGGGCGTGCCCGCGCGGTACGCCGCGCGGTGGCGGCGCCGTTCACCTCCACCGGCCGGCTCGTGCGCCGGGTGACGCACGCGCACGGGGCCGGCGAGTCGGGGCTCGGCAAGCTCATCGAACTGCACGGCGTCAACGGCGCGGGCGACGTCATGATCACCGTGTCGCTGGCCTCCACCGTGTTCTTCGCGGTACCCACCGACGAGGCGCGCGGCCGGGTCGCGCTGTACCTGGCGATCACGATGGCGCCGTTCACCCTGCTCGCCCCGGTCATCGGCCCGCTCCTGGACCGGTTGCCGCACGGGCGGCGCGCGGCGATGGCCACCTCGATGCTGGCGCGCGCGGTGCTCGCCCTCGTCCTGTCGCACGCCGTGGCCGGCGGGAGCCTGGAGCTGTACCCGGCGGCGCTCGGGGTGCTGGTCGCCTCGAAGGCGTACGGGGTGGTGCGCAGCGCCGTCGTCCCGCGACTGCTGCCGCCGCGCTTCTCCCTCGTGAAGGCCAACTCGCGGGTCACCCTCGGCGGTCTGCTCGCGACCGGCGCGGCGGCCCCGGTCGGCGCGGGGCTCCAGATGCTCGGTCCGCGCTGGCCGCTGTACGGGGCGTGCGCGCTGTTCGTCCTGGGCGCGTTCCTGTCCTTCCGGCTGCCGCCCGTCGTGGACTCCGCGAAGGGCGAGCGCACGGCGCGGCTGCTGCCCGGCGATCCGGTGCCGCTCTCGAAGGCCCCCGGCGGGGCCGGGGAACCGGGCGCCGCCACCGGGGGCGCGCGGGACACCGGCGGGCCCGTCGGCGCCCCGGGGGACGCCGGGGCGGGGCGGGCGCGGCGGCGCCGGCCGGGGCTGCGCTCGGTCGGGCCGACGGTGATGTTCGCGCTCGGGGCGAACGCCTCGCTGCGCGGGCTGTCCGGTTTCCTCATCTTCTTCCTCGCGTTCCTGCTGCGCGACCAGCCGCTGGGCGGGCAGAGCGCCGCCGTCTCACTCGGCGTGGTCGGGGTCGCGGCGGGCACGGGCAACGCGCTGGGCACGGCGGTCGGGGCGTGGCTGCGGGCGCGGGCGCCCGAGGTCATCATCGTGACCGTGGTCGGCGGGGTCCTGGGGGTCGCGATCACGGCGGCCGCGCTGTACGGCCAGCTCCTGGTCGCGGCGCTCGGCGCGTGCGCGGGCTTCGCCCAGGCGCTCGCGAAGCTGTCCCTCGACGCGCTGATCCAGCGGGACGTGCCGGAGCAGGTGCGCAGTTCGGCCTTCGCCCGCTCGGAGACCTTCCTCCAGATGGCCTGGGTGCTGGGCGGCGCCATCGGGATCGCGCTGCCGCTCAACGGCGTCCTCGGCCTGTCGGTCGGCGCGGCCCTCGTCGCGACCGGCTGGCTGTCCACGATCCGGGGCCTGCTGACGTCCGGTCGGCGGGACAGGCAGCGGGAGCGGGCCCGGGTCGCGTAGCGCGGACCCCGCCGCCGCCGGTGCCGCCCGGTCCCGGCGTCCCGTGTCCGCGCGGGGCCTGACGGGGCGCCACCGGGAGCCCGTGCGCGGCCCCACGGCACGCCGTACCCTCGTGAGGTGCGTGGGGCCGGGGCCATATAGCCTTCGGCCATGACCTCCCCGCGTTTCCCGGCCAGCCGCCGTCGCGCCGTGGCCGCCCTCGGCGCCGTGTCCGCCGGACTCCTCGCCCTGTCCGCCTGCGACAAGCCGACTCCGCTGGCCACCGTGACGGTGGGCACGACGTCGGTGAACTCGGAGGCCGCCTGCTACCAGGACGGTGACCCGCTGAAGGCCGCCGACGTGCAGAAGTGCCTGAAGGAGACCGACGACGTCAAGACCGTCAAGGTCGACCCGGACGCGACCGTCCGCTTCGGCGTGGACCCGAAGATCGCCGACAACGGCTGGACGATCCTGATGAACGGCCAGCCGCTCACGGAGTCCAGCAAGAAGACGTACCGGACGATCCCCGGCAGCGTGTTCTTCAACCAGCAGTACGGGGGCGGCGCGAAGGGCTCCACGATCTCCATCCTGGAGGGCTCCGGCCAGAAGGCGTTCGGCCTGTGGTCCTTCAAGATCGAGAAGGACGACTGACCCCGGCCATGCGTGTCCTCGTCGCCACCGCCGTCCCCGCCGAACGGGACGCGGTGGCGCGCGCGTTCCCGGGCCCGCCCGCGACGCACCCGCTGCCCGGCCTCGTCCTGCACGCGCTCGGTACCGCGACCGGCCTGGCGGGCCCTGCGGCCCCCGCGCCCGCCGTGCACGTCGTGGCCGCCGGGGTGGGCCCCGCCGCGGCGGCGGCCGGCACGGCGACGGCGCTCACCGCCGCCGCGCTCGCCGCGCGCCCCTACGATCTGGTGATCTCGGCGGGCATCGGCGGCGGTTTCGCGCCCGGTGCCCCGCTCGGCGCGATCGTCGTCTCCGACGCGATCATCGGGGCCGACCTCGGCGCGCAGACCGCCGAGGGCTTCGTCCCGGTCACCTCGCTCGGCTTCGGCACCGACACGCACGAGCCGCCGGCCGCGCTCGTGCGGTCCTTCGTCCGGGCCCTGAGCGCCGAACCGGCCCCCGCGCTGACCGAACCCGCCGCCCCGCTCACCGTGCTCGTGGGCCCCGCCCTCACCGTGTCGACGGTGACCGGTACGGCGGCGGGCGCCGCGGCGCTGCGCTCCCGCCACCCGCGGGCGCTGAGCGAGGGCATGGAGGGCTTCGGGGTCGCCGAGGCCGCCGCCGCGCACGGCGTCCCGGCGCTGGAGATCCGCGCCGTCTCCAACACGGTGGGCCCGCGCGACCGGGCTGCCTGGCGCGTCGGCGAGGCCCTGACCAGCCTGAGCACGGCCTTCACGGCGCTCCTCCCGGTCCTCACGGCCTGAGCGGTCCGCGAGCCGTCCGCGAGCCGCTGCGGGGGCCGGACCGGTTCCGCCGCCGACCCCGGGCCGCCGCTCCGTCGCCGTCGGGCGCACTATGGCTGGGGCACCAGAGAAGGAGAAGCACATGACGACGGCAGAGACGACCGGCACGACCGAGGCGACCGAGGCGACCGGCACGAGCGGCGAGCCGCGCCGACAGGACGGTCCCGGCACGCCCGCCCTGCGGATCGCGTACTCGCCCTGCCCCAACGACACCTTCGTCTTCGACGCGTGGGCCCACGGCCGGGTCCCGGGGGCGGCGGCCCCCGAGGTCACCTTCGCCGACATCGACGTCACCAACGGCATCGCGGAGCGCGGCGGCGAGAGCTCCCCCGAGGTCCTGAAGGTCTCGTACGCCGTGCTGCCCTACGTCCTCGACGAGTACGCGCTGCTGCCGTGCGGCGGCGCCCTGGGCCGGGGCTGCGGCCCGCTGGTCCTGACGAAGGAACCGGGCCGGGACCTGAGCGGCGCCCGCGTCGCCGTCCCGAGCGAGCGTTCGACGGCTTACCTGCTGTTCCGGCTGTGGGCCGCCGACACGATCCCCGGCGGGGTCGGCGAGATCGTCGTCATGCCCTTCCACGAGATCATGCCGGCCGTGCGCGACGGCGCGGTCGACGCGGGACTCGTCATCCACGAGGCCCGCTTCACCTTCCAGAACTACGGTCTGCACCGCGCCGCCGACATGGGCGAGCACTGGGAGAACACCACCGGGCTGCCGATCCCGCTCGGCGCGATCGTCGCCAAGCGGGACCTGGGCGCCGAGCGCCTGAGCGCCCTCGCCGACACGATCCGCGCCTCGGTCCGGATGGCCTGGGCCGAGCCGGAGGTCTCCCGCCCCTACGTCCTCGCGCACTCCCAGGAGATGGACCCGGCCGTCGCGGACCAGCACATCGGCCTGTACGTCAACGAGTTCACCGAGGACCTCGGCGAGGACGGCTACGCCGCGATCCGGGGCCTGCTGGAGCGCGCCGCCACCGAGGGGCTCGTACCGGCCCTTGGCCCGGACGCGCTGCGCTTCCCGTAACGGGGCCTTCCCGTAACGGGGCCGCCGCGTACGCCGCACGCGCGCACCACCCGCGCGCCGCGCGCACCGGCCCGGCCCGGCCCCGTACGCCGAGAGAGCCACCCGACGTCTTCGTCCGGGTGGCTCTCCTCCCGCTCACGCGTCCGGTGCTACACCGCGTGCCTCACACGTCGAGCTGGTCGGCGACGGCGCGCAGCAGTCCCGCGACCTTCGCGCCGCTGGCGCGGTCGGGGTAGCGGCCGCGCTCCAGCTGGCGTCCCACGCCCTCCAGCAGAGTCGTCAGGTCCTGGACGATCGAGGCGAGTTCGTCGGGCTTGCGGCGCTGGGCGGCGGCCACGGAAGGGGCCGGGTCGAGCACCACGACGGAGAGCGCCTGGTCACCCCGCTGCCCCGCGACCACGCCGAACTCGACGCGCTGGCCCGGCTTCAGTGTCTCGACCCCGTCGGGCAGCACGGACGAATGGACGAAGACGTCGCCGCCGTCGTCGCGGGAGAGGAAACCGAAGCCCTTCTCGCTGTTGAACCACTTGACCTTGCCGGTAGGCACCTGAAGTCCTCGTCCTCGTACTCTGCGGCCGTTCTCCACAGTGAAAACGGCTCCGGATAGCACAGCAGCGGGCCATCGGGACCCGCCGTGACCCAGGCTAGTGCTCCGGGGGCCGCTGACAAGACGCACCGGGCGCATACCTGGGCCTTGGAACTACCCTGGTGCGGTGCGTGACAAAACCACCGTCCACGAGCGCGGCCCCGGCGACCGGCTCGTCATGACCGGCACCGTCCTCTTCGTCGTCGGCGCCCTCGCCACCCTGGTCACGATCGCCCCGCTGCTGCTGGGCACCGACCCCTTCCCCACCGTCGCCTACGCCGTGTGCATGCTGATGGCCGTGGGCTTCGTGACGGCCGCCGTCGGCCTGCTGTACGGCGTCGCCGCGCAGCGGAGGTCGGCGGCGCGGGCGCGGGAGAGCCTGCCGACCGGGGGCGCCGGGGGCTGACGCCCCGTCGGCCGGGCCGCCGCCGCTCTCCCCCGTCGCGCGGCGACCCGGTGGTCCGGCCGGTAGCTCAGACGGCCGCCGAGCCCGCCGCGACGTGCCGGGCGAGCCAGCCGGGGAACTCGGTCAGATCGCGCAGGACGACGTCGGCCCCGGCCGCGCCGAGTTCGGCCGGGTCGCAGGGGCCGGTGGCGACGGCGACCGACAGGGCCCCGGCCGTGCGGGCACCCCGTACGTCGCCGGTGTGGTCGCCGACGTAGACCGAGGCGCCGTGCTCGCGCAGCGCCTCACCCTTGGCCTCCGCCCACAGCCCGCCGATCAGCAGGTCGGGTTCGATACCCAGGTGCTTCAGGTGCAGGGCGGCGCTCGGTTCGTACTTCGCCGTCACCACGAGCACCCTGCCGCCGGCCGCCCGGACCGCGTCCATCGCCTCGCGCGCCCCCGGCATCGACAGCGAGCCGGTGATCGCGTACGAGGGGTACAGCGCGCGGTAGCGCTCACTCATCCCGGCGACCTGCCCGGCCGGGAACCAGTTCGCCAGCTCCTGCTCCAGCGGCGGGCCCAGCCGGCTCGTCACCAGCTCGACGTCGATGTCCACGCCCGTCTCGGCCGCGAGCGCCGCGTAGACCGCGCCGATGCCGGGACGCGAGTCGATGAGCGTCATGTCGAGGTCGAAACCGACCACGGGCCCGGCGGCCGCGGCTCCCACTCCGGACGCCGCCGTGGGCGCGGAGGGCGTCCCGGCGGGGGCGGAGGGCGTCCCGGCAGGGGTGGAGGGCGTCCCGGCGGGGGCGGGATGCCGCGTGGTGCCGGGGGTGGTGGTGGCGGCGGTCGTGGTGGCCGTGGCGGTCGTGCTGGCCGCGGCGGTGGGGAGGTCCTCAGGCATGAGTCCAGTCTCGCAGGCCGGCCGCGAACCCCCCGGTCCTATACTTAGCCAAGCCTAAGCTGACCGTAACAGCCAGGCGCTGACCTATCCGTACCCATCGGGATGAACCACCGCACAACAGCCTGGATCGGGATTCATGGCCACCGCCACCACCGCCGCGCCCGGCCGGCGCACGCTGCTCGCCCGGCGCACCGGCTGGACGGTGACCGCCCTGCTCCTGCTGTGCGTCGCCGTCCTGCTGAGCCTCGCCGTCGGCGCCCGCACCCTCGCCTTCACGGACGTCCTGCACGTCCTGCTGCACGGCGGCGACTCGGACACCGCCGACATCGTCCTCCACCTGCGGCTGCCCCGGACCCTCGTCGGGCTCATGGTCGGCGCCGCGCTCGCCCTCGCGGGCACCGCGCTCCAGGGCATCACCCGCAATCCGATCGCCGACCCCGGCATCCTCGGCATCTCGCAGGGCTCCTCCGTCGGTGTCGTCCTCGCCATCGCCTTCTTCGGCGTGCACACGCTGAGCGGCTACGTGTGGTTCGCCTTCGCGGGCGCCGCGTTCGCCTCCGTCGCGGTGTACGCGATCGCGGCGAGCGGCCGGGGCGGGGCCACGCCCGTGAAACTCGCGCTGGGCGGCGCCGCGATCAACGCGCTGCTCGTCTCGGTGACCAGCGGGGTCCTCACGACGAAGGCGGCGGCCCTGGAGGAGTTCCGCTTCTGGAACGTCGGCTCGATCTCGGGACGCGACAGCGGCATCGTGAACGACGTGTGGCCGTTCCTGCTGATCGGCCTGGTCCTGGTGCTGTCGGTGGCGCGGGGACTGGACGCGCTCGCGCTGGGCGAGGACGTCGCCAAGGGCCTCGGCCAGCGCGTGGCGACGGTACGGATCGTCGCGGGTCTCGGCGCGACCGTGCTCACCGGGGTGGGCGTCGCGGCGGCCGGCCCGATCGCCTTCGTCGGCCTCGCCGTACCGCACATCGCCCGCGCGATCGTCGGCTCCGACCACCGCTGGGTCCTGCCGATGGCAGCCCTGATCGGCCCGGTCATGCTGCTCGTCTCCGACGTCGTCGGCCGGGTGGTCTTCCCGCCGAGCGAAGTACCGGCCGGAGTCATGACGGCCCTCATCGGCGTGCCGTTCCTCGTCACGCTGGTCCGCAGGAAGGCGGTGTCGGCATGAGTGACCGTACGGAGACGACGAGGCCGGCGAAGGACGTGCGGACCTCGGAGGTCGCGGGGGCGTCGACGGAGCGCGCGGAGGCGGCTGAGACGACCGGGACCGAGGGTGCCGTGCGGGCCGGGAAGAGCGTGCCGGGGGCGCGGGAGGGTTCGCTGTCCCTGTCTTCTCCGTCCCGGCCGGGGGCACGGGCGCGGTCCCGGCCCGCGGGGTACGCCGTCGTGCGCTTGGGCGGAGGCGGAGGGCGAGGGGGAGGGCGAGGGGGAGGGCGAGGGGGCCTCGGGAGGACGAGCAGCGGGTCCGGAGAGGCTTCCCGAGACGTTTCAGGAGGCGTTTCAGGACACGCTTCAGGAGGCTCCTCAGGAGGCGTTTCAGGAGGCTTCTCAGGACGAGTTCGCGGGCGCGCTTCCGGAGGCGGGATCTCCTTCCTCCTGCACCGGCGATCCGCCGTCGTCGCGGGCTGTCTGCTCGTCCTGCTCGCGCTGTCCTGCGTCGCGTACCTGAGCGTCGGCGAGGGCTTCGTGCCGCCCGCCGAGGTCGTCAAGGTGCTGCTCGGCCGGCCCTCCCCCGACGAACTGGTCGTCGGCACGCTGCGGCTGCCCCGCATGGTCGTGGGCCTCCTCGTGGGCCTGGCCTTCGGGGTGGCCGGGGCGCTCATCCAGACCGTCGCGCGCAATCCGCTCGCGAGCCCGGACATCATCGGCATCAGCCAGGGCGCCGGCGCCCTCACGGTCGGTGCGATGACGCTCGGCGTCACCTCGTACACCGTCCTCCCCTACCTGTCGGTCGCGGGCGGGATCGGCGCGGCGGCCCTCGTGTACTTCTTCGCGTGGCGCGGCGGCCTGCACGCGACGCGCTTCGTGCTCGTCGGCATCGGCTTCGCGATCGCGCTGCGCTCCCTGACGACGCTGTTCATGACCAAGGGCGACTATCTGGTCGCCCAGCAGGCCCAGGTGTGGATGACCGGCTCCCTCAACGGGCGGGGCTGGCCCGAGGCCCGCACCCTCGCCTGGGTGCTGCTCGTGATGCTGCCCCTCGTGCTGTGGGCGGCGCGCGCGCAGCGCACCGTCTCCATGGACGACGACACCGCGACGGCCCTCGGCGTCCGGCTGGGCCGGGTCCGCTTCGGCCTCGTCGCGGTCGGCGTGATCCTCGCGTCGGTGGCGACCGGGGCGGCCGGGCCGGTCGACTTCGTGGCGCTGCTCGCTCCGCAGATCACCCGCCGGCTGACCCGGAGCGCGCAGATCCCCCTGCTGTCCTCGGCGCTCGCCGGCGCCCTGATCGTGGTGCTGGGCGACCTGCTGGCCCGCCGCCTGTTCTCGCCCACCGAACTGCCGGTGGGCGTGCTGACGGCGGCGGTCGGGGCGCCGTATCTGATCTGGCTGATCGTGAGGCGCAGCGGCCCGCGCCGCTCCGCCGGTTCTGGAGGTACCGCATGACCGCCCGGCTCACGACGCGAGACCTGACGCTCGCGTACGAGGAACGCACCGTCGTCACCGGCCTGGACCTCGACGTGCCCGACGGCGCCGTGACGGTCGTCGTCGGCCCCAACGCCTGCGGCAAGTCGACGACGCTGCGCGCGCTCGGGCGGCTGCTGAAACCGCGCGGCGGGGCGGTGCTGCTGGACGGCGAATCCCTCGCGAAACTGCCGACCCGCCGTATCGCCCAGCAGATCGGGTTGCTGCCCCAGACCCCCGTCGCCCCCGACGCGATCACCGTCGGGGACCTCGTGGCGCGCGGCCGGCAGCCGCACCAGCGCTGGTGGCAGCAGTGGTCGGACGAGGACGAGCGCGCCGTCGCCGACGCGATGGAGCGCACCGACGTGTCGGCGCTCGCCGACCGCGCGGTGGACGAACTGTCCGGCGGTCAGCGCCAGCGCGTGTGGATCGCGATGGCCCTCGCCCAGGAGACCGAACTCCTCCTGCTGGACGAGCCCACCACCTACCTCGACATCTCCCATCAGGTGGAGGTCCTCGATCTGGTACGCCAGCTCAACCACGACCGGGGACGCACCGTGGTGATCGTCCTGCACGACCTGAACCAGGCCGCCCGCTACGCCGACCACCTGATCGCCATGAAGTCCGGCGAGGTCGTCGCCCAGGGCAGCCCCGCCCAGGTGGTGACCGCCGAACTCGTCGGCGAGGTCTTCGGCCTGGACTGCGTGGTCGTCCCCGACCCGGTGACGGGCTCCCCGCTCGTCGTTCCCGGCGCGCCGTGGCAGAGCGGTACGACGAGCGGCACCGGCGGGGCCGGCGCCCCCCGCGCCGGGAGCGCCGGCGACCACAGCCGGGAGCCGGCCACGACATAACCGGCGCCGGGCCACTTTCCGTACGAGGGACACGAGGAGAGACATGGCAACAGCGCGACAGACGAAGACGCGAGACCGCGAACCGGGAAGGGAACCGGGACGGGTGTCGGGACGCGTGCAGGGACGGGCGCCGGGACGGGTGCCAGGACGGGTGCCGGCGTCCGCGCCGGTGGGGACCCGCGTACGGGCGCGCGCGGGCGGCACGTTACGGACGACGACGGGACGCGCCGCCACGGCCCTGGCGGCGCTGCTGACGCTCGCCGCGCTGGCCACCGCGTGCGGCTCCTCCGGCGAGAACGGCGGGGACGGTTCGGAGAAGGGCGGCGGCGCGGCCGGGAACGCTTCCGCCGGGCCCGCGAAGGACCACGTGGTCGATACGGCGATGGGCCCCGTCCACCTCCCCGCGCACCCCCGGCGGGTCGTCGTCCTCGACACGGCGGAACTCGACTCCGCGATCACTCTGGGCGTCACACCCGTCGGCTCGGTGAAGGCCGGTGCCGCCTCCGACTTCCTCGACTACCTCCCGAAGTCCGCGGTCGCCGGCATAAGGAACGTCGGCGAGATCGCCGGCCCCGACCTGGAGGCCGTCGCCGCCCTGAAACCGGACCTCATCCTCACCAGCGAGGTCCGCGACGGCGCCCGCTACGAACAACTCAAGGCCATCGCGCCGACCGTCATGACGGAGAGCACGGGCTACCCCTGGAAGCAGAACTTCCGACTGCACGCCCAGGCGCTGGGCCGCACGGCCGAGGCGAAACGCGTCGAGGCCGCCTACACGGACAAGGTCGCGAAGGTCCGCGCCGCGATCGGCGGCGCGGAGCAGGCGGCCGCGACCTCCGTGAACGTCGTCCGCTTCGTGGAGGGTGCCGACATCCGCCTCTACGGCGACCGCACGTACATCGGCACGATCCTCAAGGACGTGGGCCTGGGCCGCCCCCCGATCGTCGCGAAGGCGAAGGACGGCTTCTCGTACGACGTGAGCCCCGAACGCATCGACCTCGCCGACGCGGACGTCATCTTCCACGCGACCTACGGCGACGCCCGCAAGTCCAAAGCCACCCAAGTCCTCGACAGCGGCCTGTGGAAGCGACTCCCCGCCCACAAGAACCACCGCGTCACCCCCGTGGACGACGAACTGTGGCTCCAGGGCATCGGCTACACCGCCGCCGACAAGATCCTCGACGAGCTGGAGGCCGGGGTACGGAAGGGGAAGAGCTGAGCACACCCGGGTCAGGGGAAGGGCTGAGCATGCCCGGGTAACGGGAAGGGCTGAGCACACCCGGGTAACGGGACGGGCTGAGCACACCCGGGTCAGGGGAAGGGCTGAGCATGCCCGGGTCAGCGGACGTGCCTCGGCCCGTCGGCGCGGCAGATCGCGGGTACCCGTCGCGACAACAGGTACCCGCCGGTGCCGACAAGACAACAGGTACCCGCCCGTCGCGACCACGGGAAGCAGACCGATAACGCCCTCGTGGGCCCGCCCGCCGAAGGCCGGGTTCACGTGGGCACCCGTCGAAGGCCGGTTTTTCGTGGGCCCGCCCGTCGAAGGCCGGGTTCACGTGGGCCCGTGTTGCCCCCCTTGTGCTCGCCGCCGGGCGGCGGGGTCCTCTTGGCGGGCGGTGGGGTCCTGTTAGCGGGCGGCGGGCTCCTCTTGGCGGGCGGCGGGGGGCCTGTTGGCGGGCGGCGGGGTCCTGTTAGCGGGCGGCGGGCCCCAGGTGGGCCCGGCGGCCCGCGTTCTCCTGGCCACCCCGCGCGCCCCTGGCCGTCCGGCGTCCACCGGTCCTCGGCGCGCCGACCAGTCCTCGGCGCGCCGACCAGTCCTCCCGCGTACCCGCTTCGCGACCTCCCTCCGCGCCGGGACCGTCACTTCACCTTCTGCGAGCGCCACACCACGAAGACCGCCGAGGCGATCGCGGCGCCCCGGATCACCCAGGGCCATGCCTCGGAGATGGCCGCGCTCATCTGGTCCTCGGCCAGCGGGGCGCCCCAGCGTTCCGTGCGGCGGCCCCACAGCCAGACGCCCGTGGTGACGACCGCGAGGGCCGGAATGCCCGCCACGGCCAGCTTGGACTCGGCGGGCGTCAGACGACGTGAGCCCCAGGCGAACAGCCAGCCGACCGCCAGCAGTATCCAGTTGCCCAGGACCGCGCCGACGACCAGCGAGGCCGCCGCCAGGAGCAGGAACGGATTCGAGAAAGAGGGCGGTCGCGGCACGCGCAGTCGGCGACGGGCACGCGGGTCACCGCCCACCACGACGGCCGCTCCCTCCACCACCGCCCCGTCACCGGCCGGCGCGTCCGTCCCCGCTGCCCCCTCGGCCGGGGCAGGGCGCCTGCCAAAGCCGTCCTCGTCCTCGAACGCGCCCGGACGACGCAGCAGTTCGGGGATCTCGATGCCGCCGACGAAACCGGCGACGCGATCCCCCGTACCGAACGGCCCGCTGTCCACCCGCCACCAGTCCGCGCCCGCGCCCGCCTCGTCCACGGGTCGCCCGGCGCCCGGCGGTTCCTCCCCCGAACCCAGGTCGTCCAGGCCGCCGGCACCCGGTGGACGCTGGGCCGGGACGCCCGGCTGCTTGGAGAGGTCGGGGCCGGGCGCCGCCCTACGGAACGTCCCCTTCCGGTGCGATCCCCCTCGCCCGGCCGCCCCCGCACCGCCCGACGCGGGGGCGGCCTCCCCACTGGGCTGTTCGGGAATGTGCGGCCCCGGGGCGACCGCGTCCACGATCTCCTCGGGGCTGCCCAGGCGCGCCAGGATGCGGCGCACGGCGGTCGGCGAATCGGGCGTCGCCGGGCGGGACCGACTGTGGTCGATCCTGCCTCGCAGGTCCGACACGAGTCGCATCCTCGTCGCGGACGGTAGTTGACGCTGCTGCGCCAGGTCACCGACCCGGCTCAGATAGTCGAAGACGAGCTGGTCGCTCTCGATCCCCACGCCGCCCCTCCGCCTCTCCGTCTCTCCGTGAAGTCCTCGGCCCACCGGCCGACCGGTCCTTGCCGGCTCACCGGTCCTTACCGGCCCGACGGCGGCCGTTCGTCGGTCGCCGTCCGCCGGTCACGATGACCGGCTGCCCGCCCCGGCCGCCCGGCCGCCGCCGCGCGTCGACGACCCGTCAGTTCCCCTGCCTCAGGGAGTCAACCGTGACGCTTACAGCCGCTCCGCGACCGCACGGACCGACGGTACCGCCCCGCTCGGCCACCCCACGAGGGGTCGCCGCTCCCGGTGGGAGGAGCTCGGGCCGCACGGGGGCTCACCGGGCGGCGTGATCACCGGGGTGGTGCGCCCCGGCGCGTCCCGTGCCGTGCGCCAACACCCCCGTGGGCGGCCGGGACCACCCCCGCCCCCTCCGTACCCGCTACCGTGGGCGGGATGAGCAGCCCTGCACCATCCGAGGACGAGTCGGCCCGGCGGCCGGCCCCGCGTTCGCTCGCCGAAGCGCTGCGCGCGCGGGACGACGCATCGCTGGCCGCGCTGCTGCGCACGCGGCCCGATCTGCTCAACCCGGTTCCCGTCGACCTCACCCAGCTCGCGACCCGCGCCGGGACCCGTGCGTCCGTGGTGCGGGCCCTGGAACGGCTCGACCGGTTCACCCTCCAGACCGCCGAGGCCCTGGCCGTAGCCCCCGAGCCGGCGCCCTACCCGGCTCTCGAACGCCTCCTGACCGGCGACGACGGCGATCCCGAAGTGGCCGCCGCCCTGCCGGGGGCCGTCGCCGAGCTGCGTGAACGCGCCCTCGTCTGGGGCGGGGAGGACCAGCTGCGCCTCGTACGCACCGCGCGCGAACTGCTCGCCCCCTCCCCCGCGCACCCCTCGCCGACCGGCCTCGGGCCGACCATCGCCGAGGCCACCGCCGGCATGTCGCCGGGCCGTCTGCAGTCCGTGCTCGTCGAGACCGGACTGTCCTCGACCCACGACTCGGTGAGCGCCGTGCGCGCGCTGACCAGGCTGTTCCAGGACCGGCAGCGCATGGCCGCCCTCCTCGACGAGGCTCCGACGGACGCCGTCGAGATCCTCGGCCGTCTCGTGTGGGGCCCGCCCTACGGTCAGGTCACCGCCGCTCCCGCCCCGCACCTGCGCTGGCTGCTGGATCGCGGGCTGCTGCTGCCCACCTCGCCGGGCACGGTCGTGCTGCCCCGGGAGGCCGCGCTGTATCTGCGCGGAGGCCGGGCCCACCGGCTCGTGGAGCCCCACCCGCCGCGGCTGACCGTCACCGTGGAGCGCGAGCCCACCGTGGTGGACGCTGCGGCGGCCGGGCAGGCGTACACGACGCTGAGCACCCTGGAGGACCTCCTCAAGGAATGGGGCGCCCCCAACGAGACCAACTGGTCGAAGACCAGGGGCACCGGCCCCTCCGTCCTGCGCGCCGGGGGCCTCAGCCAGCGCGACCTGAAGCGGACCGCGGCCTTCATGGAGGTCCCCGAGGACATCGCCGCGTTCTGGCTCGAACTCGCCCTCGCGGGCGGACTGCTGGCCTCGGACGGCGAGGCCGACGAGCACTACGCCCCGACCCCGTACTACGACGACTGGCTGGAACTCCCGCCCGCCGAACGCTGGGCGCCGCTCGCCGCCGCCTGGCTCCTCGCGACCCGGACCGCCGGACTGGTCGGCGGGAGTGACACCAAGGACCGCACGCTCTCCGCGCTCGGCCCGCACCTCGACCGGTCCGCCGCTCCCGAGGTACGCCGCCGGGTGCTCGAACTGCTCGCCGAACTCCCGCCGGGTGCCGTGCCCGAGCCGGATTCCGTCCTGGCCAGGCTGCGCTGGGAGCGGCCCCTGCGCGGGGCCGCCGCCGAAGGCGACCTGCGCTCGCGCATCGCCCGCTGGACGCTGTCCGAGGCCGAACTGATCGGCGTCACCGGGCGCGGAGCGCTGTCCGGCCAGGGCCGGGCCCTGCTCGGGGGCGACGCGAAGCAGGTGGTCTCCGCTCTCGCCCCCTATCTGCCGGAACCGCTGGACCACGTGCTGCTCCAGGCCGACCTCACGGCGGTGGCCCCCGGTCCGCTGGAACGGCCGCTCGCCGAACGGCTGTCCGTGCTCGCCGACATCGAGTCGAAGGGCGGCGCGACGGTCTACCGCTTCACGCCCGGTTCCGTGCGCCGCGCTCTGGACGCCGGCTACTCGGCCTCCGACGTGCACACCTTCCTCGCCTCGCACTCCCGTACGCCGGTGCCGCAGCCGCTCACCTACCTCGTGGACGACGTGGCCCGCCGCCACGGGCACCTGCGGGTGGGGGCCGCCGCCTCGTACGTACGCTGCGACGACGAGGCCGTACTCGACGAGATCATGGCCGACAAGCGGGCCCAGCCACTGCGGCTGCGGAGGCTCGCGCCCACCGTCGTCGCCGCGCAGATCGACCCGGCCGCGCTCCTCGACGGCCTGCGCTCCCTCGGTTTCGCGCCCGCCGCGGAGGGGCCCGGCGGCGACGTCCTCATCCGGCACACCCCGCAGCGGCGCACCCCGCAGCGGCGGGCGCCCGAGCCGGTGCCGGAAGGGCCGCCGCTGCCCGACGCGACGCTCCTGTCCGCGGCCGTGCGCGCGATCCGGGCCGGGGACTCGGCGGCGACCACCCCGCACAAGCCGCTGCCCAGGACCACGCCCCCGGCGACGCTGCCGCGCACCAGCCCGGCCGAGACGCTCGTGACGATGCAGAACGCCGTCCTCACCGGGGAACCCGTCTGGATCGGCTACATCAACGCCGAGGGCACCGCGAGCCAGCGGGTGATCGCTCCCGTACGGGTCGAGGGAGGGTTCGTCACCGGCTTCGACCACACCGCGGACGAGGTCCGCACCTACCCGCTGCACCGCGTCACGGGCGTCGCCGAGATCGAACCGCCTTCGGAGGGGCCCCGGCGATAGCCGGCGGCCGAGCCGGGCGGTCCGCGGGACCGCCGCCCCTCGGCTGCCGATCAGTCCGCGCTGAGCTTGCCGCCCTCCGGCGGGGGGCCGGCCGGCCGCGACCGCCGCGAGAGCCGCGAGGAGCGCCAAGTGGAGCGGAGCCGTTCGGTACGCGAGACACCATGAGGGGGCTCGGAGGTGTCGGCGGATACGGCGGCCGGCTCCGGAACCGGCTCCGGCCGGTTCACCACGACGGGCGCGGTGCGCCGCTGGAGGGAGCGGGCGAGCCGACGGCCGAGCAGCCAGTAGCCGAGCAGCGCGCCCGTCGTGTTGAGGATCACGTCGTCGACGTCGAAGGCCCGGCCCTCGATCACCGCGCCCTGCGCCATCTCGACCAGCACCATGACGAGCAGGGCCACGAAGAACACCCGGACGACCCGCAGCCGCCCCGGTACGAGCAGCGGGACCAGGACGCCGAAGGGCGCTCCGAGCAGCAGATTCCCCCCGGCCTGCTTGCAGGCCGCGAGGAAGGTGTACTCCTCCGCGTACTGCCGCAGCGAGTGTCCGGGCCGCAGATTGGAACCGGCGATGCCGTCCGAGGCGGGCGAGGGGGTGAGCGTCAGTTTCGCGAGAACCGCCGAGAACGCGACGAGCAGCACGAACGCGCACACCATCGCGAACGCTCGCAGAAGGGCACGGCCCCAGGGGCGGCGCGTCTCGGGCGGCCTGCCCCCGCCACTCCCGGTGAGCGACTTCGGCCGCTCGGTCCCGGTGTCCTCCCGGACCCGGTGCGGCCCGCGTCCGGACCGCCAAGTCCTCGCCCGTAAGGCCGTCCTGTCGTGCTCCGGCTGCTGCGCCGCACGCGTCGTCATACAACCCGGATACCCGCGCCGGGCCCGGACACGCCGCCGGTGCGCGACACTGGTTGTTTGGCCCCGCCGTACCGGCCCCGTCGGCAGCGGCCCGCACAGGGCCCCGTAGCAGGAAAGGGAGAGCGTGAACGGACCTCTCATCGTGCAGAGCGACAAGACGCTGCTGCTCGAAGTCGACCACGAGCAGGCAGACGCCTGCCGCCGTGCCATCGCCCCGTTCGCGGAGCTGGAGCGGGCCCCCGAGCACATCCACACCTACCGCCTGACCCCGCTCGGCCTGTGGAACGCACGGGCCGCGGGGCACGACGCCGAGCAGGTCGTCGACGCGCTCGTCGCGCACTCCCGCTACCCGGTGCCGCACGCGCTGCTCGTCGACATCGCGGAGACGATGGCCCGCTACGGGCGGCTCACCCTCACCAAGCACCCCACGCACGGGCTCGTGCTGACCAGCACCGACCGGCCGGTGCTGGAGGAGGTGCTGCGCTCGAAGCGGATCGCGCCCCTGGTCGGGGAACGCGTCGACGCGGACACGGTGGTCGTGCACCCCTCCGAGCGCGGGCAGATCAAGCAGACCCTGCTCAAGCTGGGCTGGCCGGCCGAGGACCTCGCGGGCTACGTCGACGGGGAGGCGCACACCATCGACCTCGCCGAGGACGGCTGGGCCCTGCGGCCCTACCAGAAGCAGGCCGTGGAGAACTTCTGGCACGGCGGCTCCGGGGTCGTCGTGCTGCCCTGTGGAGCGGGCAAGACCCTGGTCGGCGCGGGTGCCATGGCCGAGGCCAAGGCGACGACGCTGATCCTGGTGACCAACACGGTCTCGGCGCGTCAGTGGAAGCACGAGCTGGTCAAGCGCACCTCGCTCACCGAGGACGAGATCGGTGAGTACAGCGGGACGAAGAAGGAGATCCGGCCGGTCACCATCGCCACCTATCAGGTGCTGACGACGAAGCGGAAGGGCGTCTACCCGCACCTCGAACTGTTCGACTCGCGGGACTGGGGCCTCATCGTCTACGACGAGGTGCACCTGCTGCCCGCGCCCGTGTTCAAGTTCACCGCCGATCTCCAGGCCAGGCGCCGGCTGGGCCTGACCGCGACGCTCGTGCGGGAGGACGGCCGCGAGTCGGACGTGTTCTCGCTGATCGGGCCGAAGCGCTTCGACGCGCCGTGGAAGGAGATCGAGGCGCAGGGCTACATCGCGCCCGCCGACTGCGTCGAGGTCCGGGTCAACCTGACGGACTCGGAGCGGCTCGCCTACGCAACGGCGGAGTCGGAGGAGAAGTACCGCTTCTGCGCGACGACCGCGACGAAGCAGCGCGTCACCAAGGCGCTCGTGCGCCGGCACCAGGGCGAGCAGACGCTCGTCATCGGTCAGTACATCGATCAGCTCGACGAGCTGGGCGCCGATCTGGACGCCCCCGTCATCAAGGGCGAGACCTCGAACGCGCAGCGCGAGAAGCTGTTCAACGCCTTCCGCGAGGGCGAGTTGTCGGTGCTCGTGGTGTCGAAGGTCGCCAACTTCTCCATCGACCTGCCGGAGGCGACCGTCGCCATCCAGGTCTCCGGTACCTTCGGCTCGCGGCAGGAGGAGGCCCAGCGGCTCGGGCGGGTCCTGCGCCCGAAGGCCGACGGACACGAAGCCCGCTTCTACTCGGTCGTCGCCCGCGACACGATCGACCAGGACTTCGCCGCCCACCGGCAGCGCTTCCTCGCCGAACAGGGCTACTCGTACCGCATCGTGGACTCGGAGGATCTGCTCGCGGACAGCTGAGCGCCACCGCGCGAGGGCGGGCGCGAGGGGACGGGGGACGTGTGAGGGGCGCGGGGGCGCCGGGAGACATGAGCAGGCCGGCGCGTGAGCAGGCCGGCGAACGACGAGGCTCGGTGCCGCGGCCTCGCGTGTCCCGGCGCCGCCGCGTGGGGTCGGGAAGGTCATGTCCGGTGCTCACCCGGCCTCTCCCGCCCTTCGTCGACGTGGCGGAGGCGGCGCCGTATCCCCGCGCGCCCGCCGTAGCCCTCCCTCCCCTCGTACTCCCCGAGCACGACGACCTCGAAGGCGGTCTCGGCCACGGCACGAACCGCGCGCAGGGCGTGGAGCGCGCGGGCGGAGGACAGGCGGCGCGAGGCGGCGCCGGCGGAGGATGCGGTCACGGACGGTGTCAGGAAGGTCACGGTGCTCATGCGCCAAGAATGCCGATCCGCGCCCGGTTCCCGCATCGGACCACGGGTGGAATCCTCGGACCCTCCCGTCTCCACCCGTGGGTCGATTACGGCCGGTCACCCCCTACTCCGGTACGACCCGTGCCCCCTACGACGGTAGCGACGCCCCGGGCCTGACCGCTCGGCCACGCACGGGCGCCGGTACCGTCGACCGTGCCGGTGCCGGTGCGCACCAGAGCCAGCGCCCACCGCCATACGTAGCCGGCAGCGGGCAGAATCCCCTCACCAGCGCCCCGGTCTGGCGGGCTCGCCGTACCCGGGAAGGCGGTCTGCCGGGGTCAGGAAAAAATCAGCTTGGCCGTCTCGGCGCTCTGCCCTAGACTCCTCCGTCTGCCCGCCTCCCTTTCGCGGAGTGCCGCCTGCCGGACGGAAACCGGCGGCTGACCGACGTCCGTCCCGCGTGCCCGTACACCCCGCGTGTACCTGTCCGCGTGGTCCGTCCGTCGCGCCCGATCGCACTGTCCGTACGCCTCAGCCAGCTCTCGTCCGCGCGACGCGGTCCCGCCCGTCGTGCCCTGTCGTGCCGTGCCCGTCCCCGGTGGTCCCGGGTGCGGGCCGGCTGCTGCGCCGTGCCGTACCCGTACCGTCTGGAGCCGCACCGTGTCCGCGTCCGCACCTTCCTCCGCCCGGGACAACGCCGACAACGCCGGGGCCAGGGACCCCGGGAACGAAGAGGGAAGGGACGACCCGCTCAGCCGGGAGCGCGCCCACCTCGCCGTGTCCCGCGCGGCGCTGCGCACGATGCGCGAGGAGGCCGAGAACCTGGACATCTCCGACGTGACCGCGAACTGGGTCAACGCGGTCGTCCTCCAGGCACAGATCGAGGAACGCGTGAAAGCGCTCGCCGATCTCTCGCACACTCCGTTGTTCTTCGGCCGGCTGGACTTCACGCGGCCCCCGGGGCTCGGCCTCGCGGAGGGAGCGGCCGGGGAGCGTTTCTACATCGGGCGCCGCCACGTGCACGACGCGGAGGGCGATCCCCTCGTCATCGACTGGCGCGCCCCGGTGTCGACGGCGTACTACCAGGCGTCCAGGAAGAACCCCATGGACGTGGCGCTGCGCCGCCGCTTCGGCTACACGGCCGGGGAGCTGACGGCGTACGAGGACGAGGCGCTGTCCGGTCCCGCCGCCGAGGCCGCCCCGGCGGCGGACGGCGAGCACGCGAGCCGGCTGCTCCAGCAGGAGATCGAGCGCCCCCGCGTGGGCCCCATGCGGGACATCGTCGCGACCATCCAGCCCGAGCAGGACGGCATCGTCCGCAGCGGGCTGTCCGGCACGGTGTGCGTGCAGGGCGGTCCCGGCACCGGGAAGACGGCGGTGGGTCTGCACCGTGTCGCCTACCTGCTGTACGAGCACCGGGAGCGGCTGGCCCGTACCGGCACTCTCGTGATCGGGCCGAACCGCTCCTTCCTGCACTACATCGAGCAGGTGCTGCCCGCGCTCGGCGAGCTGGAGGTGCAGCAGGCGACCGTGGCCGATCTGGTGCTCGTCCCCGGGGTGGAGGTGCGTGGCGAGGACGAGGCGCGCGCCGCGACCGTCAAGGGCGACGCGCGCATGGCGCAGGTCCTGCGCCGGGCGCTGCGCTCCCACGTGACCCCGCCTGCCGAGGCGACCGTGGTCGTGCGCGGTTCGCGCCGCTGGCGGGTCCCGGCGTACGAGGTCGAGGAGATCGTCACGCAGCTCCTGGAGCGCGACATGCGGTACGGCGCGGCCCGCGAGGCCCTGCCGCACCGCATCGCGCACGCGGTCCTCGTCCGTATGGAGCAGGCCGGGGAGGCGCCCGACGACCGGGTGCAGGACGCGGTGGCGCGCAACGCGGCGGTCAAGGCGACGGTGAAGGCCGTGTGGCCGCTGGTCGATCCGGCGAAACTCGTGCTGCGGCTGCTGTCCGACGCCCCCTTCCTCGCGGAGCACGCCGAGGGGCTGCTGTCGGAGGAGGAGCAGTCGGCGATCCTGTGGGCGAAGCCGGCGCGCGGCGTGAAGTCGGCCAAGTGGTCGGCGGCCGACGCCGTCCTCATCGACGAGGCCCGTGATCTGGTCGAACGTACCCACTCCCTCGGCCACGTCGTGCTCGACGAGGCGCAGGACCTGTCCCCGATGCAATACCGCGCGGTGGGCCGCCGCTGCACGACGGGTTCGGCGACCGTGCTCGGCGACCTCGCGCAGGGGACGACGCCGTGGGCCACACGGACCTGGGCCGAGGCGCTGCGCCATCTCGGCAAGGAGGAGGCGCACGTCGAGGAGCTGACGGCCGGTTTCCGTGTGCCGCGCGAGGTCATCGCGTACGCCTCCCGGCTCCTGCCGTCGATCGCGCCGGGCCTGGCCGAGGTGCGGTCCGTGCGTGAGTCGCCCGGTTCGCTGTCCGTGCGCGAGGTGGCGGCGGGGGCGACGCTCGACGAGGAGGTCGTGGCGGCGTGCCGGTCCGCGCTCGCGCACGAGGGGTCGACCGGCCTGATCGCGGCCGACGTGCGGATTCCCGCCCTGGCGGCGGCGCTGGAGGCGGCCGGCCTCCCGTACCTGTCGCCGGGTCAGGAGACCACGCGGGAGTCCCGGCTGACGCTGGTGCCCGCGTCCCTCGCCAAGGGCCTGGAGTACGACTACGTGGTACTGGACGAACCGGCGGCGGTCGTGGCGGGTGAACCCGACGAGCCGACCGGCCTGCGCCGTCTGTACGTGGCGCTGACCCGCGCGGTGTCCGGCCTGGCCGTCGTGCACGAGGGCCCGCTGCCGGAGGTACTGGGCGTACCTGAGCAGTCAGGGAACGCGCGGACGGCGGCCTGAGCCCGCGCGGCGCCCCGTGGCGTGGCCGCCGCCTACACCGCTCCGTCCGCGAAGAACGCCTTCGCGCGCGCCAGCGCCTCGTCGTCCGTGTGGATGTCACCGGGGCGGCTGCCGTTGCCGAGCAGGACGCCGCCGAACCGCATCTCCATGTACTCGGCGGACAGGCGCAGCGTGTCGACGAGCGGGGCCGCGCGCCTCGCGTCCTCGTCCGCCATCGCGCTGACGCCCCACAGGGCGCGGCCCGCCATACGGGAGCGGAACCCGAGGCCGGGCAGGCGCAGCCAGGCCGACCAGTAGTCGAGGTAGCGCTTCGCCTGGGCGGACAGGGAGTACCAGTACAGCGGGGAGGCCACGACGACGTCCGTGGCGGAGAGCGTCGCGCGCAGAAGCTCCGCCTCCGCCTCGGAGCCCGGTGCGGCGGCGGGCCCCGCCGGGCTGTGGCGCAGGTCGCGGAAGTCGGGCAGGGCGAGGTCGCCCAGGTGTATCCAGCGCTGCTCGGCCCACGGCGGCAGGTACTGTGCCGCCGCGCGAGCCAGGGCCTCCGTGTTGCCGTCCTCCCGTGCCCCGGCCAGGAGGAAGAGAAAGGAGGAGGTGGGCGCCTCGGAGAGAGTGGGCGCCTCGGAGAGAGCGGGCGCCTCGGAGAGGACGGGCGCCGCCGTCTCCGACGGGGCGGGCTCCGGCGGCTGCTCGGCCAGAGGTGGCACGGTGCACGCTCCTCGTACGTCCCGGGTGCCGTCCCGGCCCGGCGCCCGTCATCCCACCCGAACTCCCCGCGCTCTTACGGCATTCCCGGGTCGTCAGTCGAGTGCTTCGCGCCAGCGGGCGACGGCATCCGCGTCCACGGGCGCCGTCCACCCCTCGGGCCGGGCCGCGCCACCGATGTGGAAGGCCGTGACGCCCGCCTCACGCAGCGCGGGAAGGTGTTCGAGGCGCAGCCCACCGCCGACCAGCAACTGCTGGGTGTAGCCGGGGGTGCCCTGGCGGGCCGCCTCGGCGCACAGCACGGGAAGCCCCTCGTCGACCCCGTCCGCCGAACCGGCCGTCAGATACGTGTCGAGGCCGGGCAGTCCGTCGAGCGCGTGCCGCAGGGCGGCCCGGTCGGGGGTGCGGTCGATCGCCCGGTGGAAGGTCCAGCGGCAGCCTTCCAGGGCCTGGGCGAGCCGGGTCACGGCGGCCAGGTCGGGGCCGCCGTCCGGGTCGAGGAAGCCGAGGACGAACTCCTCGGCACCGGCCGCCCGCAGCGCCGCGGCCCGCTCGACGAGCACGTCCAGCGTCCGGGCGCCCCCCACCGCGAAGCCGTCGGACAGGCGCAGCATGACGCGCAGCGGAACGGTCACGGCGGAGCGGATGTCGCGGAAGGTCTCGACCGTGGGCGTCAGCCCGTCCGCGGCCATGTCCGTGACCAGCTCCAGCCGGTCGGCGCCGCCCGCCTGCGCGGCCTTCGCGTCCGCCGCGTCGAGCGCGATCACCTCCAGCACTGCCCGCTTGCTCATCAGTCGCCTCTTCCCGTTCCCCACGGTGTCGTTTACGGACCTACCCGCACATATCCGTACAGGTCTAGTCCAATCTCAACAGCACTTTACGTGGCGCGGGCCCGGCCGGGCAGCCGCGTCCACTTCTCGGCCGGCCCCGACATCCGGCAGACGTCGGTAGGACGGCCGCCGGGACGGGCGGCTGGACGACGCGGCGGCGTCGGCACGGGGGCGGGGAGACGCGGGTACCGAGCGACAATGCCCTCATGGACCGAGAGGAACCCGGAACGACGGTGGCGGCGGACGGGCTGAGCGCCCAGTGGCGGGAGACGCTGCTGCGGGTGCGCGGCGGCGAGCCGGAGCCGGACCCGGCACCGTACGCGGAGAACCTGCTGGCGCGCTGGGCCGAGCCGCAGCGCGCGTACCACACGACCGCGCATCTGCGGGCCGTCCTGTGCCACGTCGACGCGCTCGCCGGTCACGCGCGGGACGCCGACGCCGTACGGCTCGCGGCCTGGTTCCACGACGCGGTGTACCGGCCGGACCGCTCCGAGAACGAGGAGCGCAGCGCGGCCCTCGCGGTCCGCGCCCTGACCGAGGCGCGGGTGGACGAGGCGTACGTGGCGGAGGTCGCGCGGCTCGTGCGGCTGACGGTGAGCCACGACCCGGAGAACGGCGACACGAACGGCGAGGTGCTGTGCGACGCCGACCTCGCGGTACTCGCCGGTACGCCGGAGGAGTACGGGAGGTACGCGGCCGCCGTCCGCGAGGAGTACGGATTCGTGCCGGACGAGTCCTTCCGCACCGGCCGCGCCGACGTGCTGCGTCAGCTTCTCGGGCTGCCCCGGCTGTTCCGTACGCCCCTCGGGCGGCGTGAGTGGGAGGCGAGGGCGCGTCAGAACCTCGCGACGGAACTGGAACTACTGACCGTCCGGGGCGCCTGAGAGGCCGCGGGCCGCCGGCTCGGCTGGGGGCCGGCTGCCGCGGGGCCCGTCGCCGGAGACGCCGCCGGCTCGGCTGGGGGCCGGCTGCCGCGGGGCCCGTCGGCCGACCGACCGGACCGGGCGGGAACGGTTCGCCCGCACGCGGCGCGTCCACCGGCGCGGCTGTGCGGCCACGTCCCGGCCGGACGGGCCCAGCCGGTCAGTCCGGCCGCGCGGGGCCCACCGGCCGGGGGCCGAGTTCGGCGAGGAAGCGTTCGATCACGGCCTCGTTCCTGGCCACGTCCTCGACGCTCTCCCCGACGAGCCGCCCGGCGAGGGTGACCGCGAGCGTCACGACGTCCCCGCGCAGTTCCGCCTCGGCGCGTACGCGCTCGGCACTGAGTTCACGGTCGGCGCGGGCGAGCAGCGCCTGCCGTTCACGCAGCCCCTCGGCGCGCAGCCGGGCCATGAGTTCCGCGCCCTCCTCCTGGGCCCGCTGACGCGAGCGGGCCGCCTCGTGACGGGCCTCGGCGAGCTGTCGTTCGAGGGCTTCCCGCGTCTCACGCGCCTCCTGGAGCAAGGTCTCGGCGCGCTCCCGCCGGCCCTCGATGGCGTCCACCCGCTGCTCAAGGACCCGGTTGATCCGGGGCAGCAAGCGACGGGTCAGGACGAGGAGGAGAACGAGGAAGCAGAGAACGGCTGCCAAGGTCTCCATCGGCTTCGGGGCCAGAACCTCCATCGCCCCAGCCTAGGGGCCCCTTCCGATTGTCGTAAGAACAACGGCGGTTACTCGTCCGCGATGGCCGGTATGCCCTCGGCGGACCCGCCTGCGTGGCCGGAAACACGTACAGCGGGACTACCGCGCTGCGGCGCGCGGCCGGCCGCCCGCCGCCTCACCGGTCCCGGGGCGGCTTACGGCGTCTGAGACCGGCCGCGACGAGCCGGCCGAGGAGTTCCTTGCTGCCGACCGGGGTCGCACCGGCGGCCACCGCGTCCTCGTACCGGGCGGACGGCAGGTCGTAGTGGTCGCGGTCGAAGGCGCGGCGCGGCACACCGAGCGCGGCCGCGAAGGCGTGCAGTTCCTCGTAGGACACGTCGCTCACGACGTGCGACCACAGGCGGCCGTGGCCCGGCCAGTCCGGGGGGTCGATGTAGAGGGTCATCGCGCCACCGCGCTCACCGCGGGCCCGGCATCCCCGGGACCGCCTCCAGGCCGCCGACCGGGGCCACGACGATCCCGGCCTCCGCGCACACCCAGTGCGGATCAGGCCCCAGCTCGGGTTCGACGGTGAGGGCGTGCGGCTCCTCCTCGGCGCACACGGGGCACACCGGCCACCGCCCGTACCGCTCCAGGAGGCCGTCCTGGACGTCCTGGGCGACGAGGCCCGGCACGAACTCGGCACCCTGCGGCCACTGCTCCACCCACCAGCGGCGCTGCGTGACCGACTCCTCGACGAGCGACACGATCCGGGCGTCCGCCACCTCGCTCGCGGCGAGGTCGGCCAGCACGCGGGCGCGCGCGAGGTGCAGGGTCTGTTCGAGGGCGCCGGGGTGGTCCATCCGTCCATTGTGCGGCAGCGCGCGCACGAGCCGGAAGCGAGCGCCGACCGGCCCCCGCCCGGCGGAGCGCCGGGCGACCGCCGGAAGTACCACTGGGACGGCCCAGCACGCCTTGACCCCCCTGTCGGGCTAAAAGTAAATTTCAGATGTGAATAAGGATATGAAAAATAGTTTCAGCGGACGGTCGACAGGCCACCCCGCTCCGGCCCGCGGCACCCCGCCCGGCCAGGACCCGATACCCGCGTCCGTACCGGCATCGGCCGCCGCGCCGGCCGCGATACCGGCCGTGACATCGATGATGGCCTCCGCCAACCCCCCGCGTCCCCGCTCGCGCGCCGCGGCGGCCGTCCCCGCGCCCGCCACGCGTGCCGCCGCGGCGGCGCAGACCCCGGTGCCACCCGCGCCGGCGGCGCTGGCCGCGAAGGTGCGGACCCTCGCCCCCTCCATGACGCGCTCGATGCAGCGGGTCGCGGAGGCGGTCGCGGCCGACCCCGCGGGCTGCTCGGCGCTCACCGTCACCGGTCTCGCGGAGCGCACCGGCACGAGTGAGGCCACGGTCGTGCGCACCGCCCGCCTCCTCGGCTACCCCGGCTACCGCGATCTGCGGCTCGCCCTCGCCGGTCTCGCCGCGCACCAGGAGTCCGGCGCGGCGCCCTCCGTCACGGCCGACATCGCGCTGGACGACCCCATGGCGGAGGTCGTGGCGAAGCTCGCCCACGACGAGCAGCAGACCCTCGCGGACACGGCCGCGAACCTCGACACGACCGCGCTGAGCGCCGCGGTGTCCGCGCTGGTTCAGGCCCGCCGGGTCGACATCTACGGCGCGGGGGCCTCCGGGCTCGTCGCCCAGGACCTCGAACAGAAGCTGCTGCGCATCGGGATGCTCGCGCACGCGCACGCCGATCCGCATCTGGCGATCACCAACGCGGTGCAGTTGCGCGGCCGGGACGTCGCGGTCGCCATCACGCACTCGGGTTCGACGAGCGACGTCGTCGAACCGCTCCGGATCGCCTTCGAGCAGGGGGCGACGACGATCGCCGTGACCGGCCGGCCCGACGGGAGCGTCGCGCAGTACGCGGACCACGTCCTGACGACGTCCACGGCGCGCGAGAGCGAACTGCGCCCGGCCGCCATGTCGAGCCGCGCGAGCCAGCATCTGGTGGTGGACTGCCTGTTCGTCGGCGTCGCGCAACGCACCTACGAGACGGCGGCGCCCGCGCTGTCCGCCTCCTACGAGGCGCTGGCGCACCGCCACCGCGCACGCCCCGCCCCGGGCACCCACACCTGAACGGCGCCCCGTCCCGCGACGGGGCCCCCGCCGCGTACCGCAAGACCACCACCCCGACCCTGAGCACAGCGGAGCAGCCGCAGATGACGACCACCGGGCCGACCGACCAGGCCCCGCAGGACCAGAGCCGCACCCCTCTCTCCTCCCTCCCGCCGCTTACCGGGCACGACGGCCGGGCCACCGGCGCGTCCGTGGACGGCCGTCGGTACGACGAGCTGCGCGTGCAGCTCGACCGCCTCACGACCGAGGCGTTCCGGCCCGAGCTGGCCGAGATCGACCGGTTGTCGACCGAGGAGATCGTCCGGACCATGAACGGGGAGGACGCGACGGTCCCCGCGGCCGTCGCCGCCTGCGTCCCGGGGATCGCCGCCGCGATCGACGGCATCGCCGCCCGTATGGCGCGCGGCGGCCGGCTGATCTACGCGGGGGCGGGCACCGCGGGACGGCTCGGGGTCCTCGACGCGAGCGAGTGCCCGCCGACCTTCAACACCTCCCCCGACCTCGTCGTGGGGCTCATCGCCGGGGGCCCGACCGCGATGATCACGGCCGTGGAGGGCGCGGAGGACAGCAAGGAGCTGGCCGCCGCCGACCTGGACGCGCTGGACCTCACCGCCGAGGACACCGTCGTGGGCATCTCCGCCTCGGGCCGCACGCCCTACGCGGTCGGGGCCGTCGAACACGCGCGGAAGGTGCGCGGCGCGCTGACCGTGGGCCTGTCCTGCAACGCGGACAGCGCCCTGGCCGCCGCCGCCGACCACGGCATCGAGGTCGTCGTGGGGCCCGAGCTGCTCACCGGCTCGACCCGTCTGAAGTCCGGGACGGCCCAGAAGCTCGTGCTCAACATGATCTCGACGATCACCATGATCCGGCTGGGCAAGACCTACGGGAACCTCATGGTCGACGTCCGCGCCTCGAACGAGAAGCTGCGGGCCCGGTCCCGCCGCATCGTCGCCCTCGCCACCGGCGCGGACGACGCGGAGATCGAGGCGGCGCTCACCGCGACCGGCGGTGAGGTCAAGAACGCCATTCTCGTGATTCTCGGCGGGGTGGACGGTCCCACGGCGGACCGGCTGCTCACCGAGTCCAAGGGCCACCTCCGTGCGGCCCTGACCGCCCCGCGCACCGGCTGAGGCTCGACCGCCGCGGGTCCCCCCACCCCCGCACAGCAAGGCAGCACGCACCATGGCTGAGAACAAGAACCGCGAGACGGCGGCCGAACTCCTCCCCCTGGTGGGCGGCGCGGCCAACGTGACCTCCGTGACCCACTGCATGACCCGGCTCCGGCTGGGCCTCGCGGACCGCTCCCTGGTCCGCGAGGAGACGCTCAGGGCGCACCCCGCCGTCCTGGGCGTCGTCGAGGACGAGACCTACCAGATCGTCCTGGGGCCGGGGAAGGTCGCCCGGATCACGCCCGAGTTCGAGAGGCTGGTCACCGAGGGACGCGGGGAGGAGGACCACCGTGCGGCGCCGGCCAACCCGGGTCTCCCGGGTGACGTGGTGGACGAGGCGGTCAGCGGGGCGGCGGACGCGCGTCTCGGAGCGGCCGCGGACGCCGCCGCTGAGGCCGGAGCGATCGGTCCGTCGGCTTCCGCGGCCGCGGCCGCGGGAGCAGCCGGACCGGTGGCGCCGGGGGCGGGGCCGGGAGCAGCCGGACCGGCGGCGCCGGGAACGGAGGCCGGAGCACCCGGTGCTGCGGCGAGCGTGGGCGGAACGCCTGGTTCCGCTCCCACCGCCGGAGAACTGGCCGCACAGGGCGAGGCGATGAGGGCGCGACGGAAGGAGCGCAACCGCACGCCGGTCAAGCTGTTCCTGCGGCGGATCGCCGACATCTTCGTGCCGCTGATCCCGGCGCTGATCGGCTGCGGGATCATCGCGGGGCTGGGTGGTCTGCTGGTCAACCTGGGCTGGCTGGGCGGGGTGACACCCGCGCTCAGCGCGATCGCCTCGGGCTTCATGGCGCTCATCGCGGTGTTCGTCGGCTACAACACGGCGAAGGAGTTCGGGGGGACGCCGGTCCTGGGCGGGGCGGTCGCCGCGATCATCGTCTACCCGGGCGTCGCGAACGTCGAGGTGTTCGGCGCGAAACTGGCCCCCGGCCAGGGCGGGGTACTGGGCGCGCTGGGCGCGGCGGTACTGGCGACGTACGTGGAGAAGGGGTGCCGCCGCGTCGTCCCCGAGACGGTGGACGTGCTCGTGACACCGACCCTCACCGTGCTCGTCTCCGGACTCGTGACCCTCTTCGGCCTCATGTACGTGGCCGGTGAGGTCGCGTCCGGGATCGGTACGGGGGCGAACTGGCTGCTCGACCACACGGGCGCCCTCGCGGGTCTCGTCCTCGGTGGCCTGTTCCTCCCGCTCGTGATGCTGGGGCTGCATCAGGCGCTCATCCCCATCCACACGACGCTCATCGAGAGCCAGGGCTACACGGTGCTGCTGCCGATCCTGGCGATGGCGGGCGCGGGCCAGGTCGGCTGTGCCGTCGCGGTCTACGTCCGGCTGAAGCGGAACAGCTCGATCCGCAAGACCATCAGGTCGGCGCTGCCCGCCGGACTGCTGGGGGTCGGGGAGCCCCTCATCTACGGTGTGTCGCTGCCGCTGGGCAGGCCGTTCGTCACGGCCTGCGTGGGCGGCGCGGCCGGTGGCGCGTGGGTCGGCCTGTTCTCGATGCTCGGGACGAAGGTCGGCTCGACCGCCATCGGCCCCTCCGGCTGGGCCCTGTTCCCGCTGCTCGCGGGCGACAAGGGGCTGGGGGCCACCGCAGCGGTCTACGGCATGGGACTGTTCGTCGGCTATCTGGTGGGCTTCGCCGCGACGTACGCCTTCGGCTTCAGCAAGCAGATGCTGAGCGAACTGAACGCCGAGGCCCCGGCACCGGGCACAGTCGTGGCGGCCGGCCCGGACGGCCCGACCACGGCGCCGTCCCCGAACGCGACGGCGTCGCGGACGTCGGCGACTTCCCCGAATGCGGCAGCGGCACCGGAACCCGTCTCGACGCCCGCGCCGCCTCCCGCCTCGGCCGCCGCGCCGGCGCGGGAGCCGGCCGCGTCGGGTCCCCGGCCCGGCGCGACCGGCCCGTCAGCCACTCCGGCCCCTTCTCTCCCGCCGGCCGCACCGCGTGGCGGAATCGTCGCCCACGACCCGCTCCTTCCGGCCGACGTGCCGCCGAAAGCCGTGGTCGAGGACTGAGAGGCACGCCCCGCCCTCCTCCGGATCGCGCGCCGGCCACGGAGGGCCGCACGACCACCCGGCCCCGGATCAGGGACGCGTCGTCACACCGTCGGCTCGGGGGGGCCGAGGGCAGCGGGGCCCGCTGCACGGCCGCGTGTCCAGGCCGTCGGCACCCGCCGCCGAGCCGACCCGCACCACAGTCGTCCGGCACCGGGCCGGCCCTCCTCGCCCAGAAATAATCACGGAAAGTAACCAAGTGCGTGTACTATCCGTGACCAAGGGGTAGCCCAGTGTCGTCGGCGACTGGCCGACGGTTTCGGGCGGATCGAGGAAAGGGGCGGTCATGATGTCGGCAGAGGTAACGGAAGGCGCGGGCACGGCGGTGCGGGGGCCGGGCGCGGAGTTCGGGGAACCGGACACGACGGCACGGGCCGTGAGCCCGGCAGCCCACCCGGCGGAGGAGTCCCGCGCGGACATGGTTCCGCGCCGGCTTCCGCCCGGGGTGGTGGGCGTGGCCGTGACCTGTGTGGACACGGCGGGCATCACGCGGGTGAAGGGGGTACCGGCCCGGCGGCTGGCGGAGGCCGCTCACGCCGGAGTGGGGCTCTCCCCGGTCTTCGATGTCGCCCTGGTCGACGACTCCTTCACGTCGAGTGCGCGGATCGGCGGCCCGGAGGGGGACCTGAGAATGGTCCCCGACCTGGACGCTCTCGCGCTCCTGTCACCGTTGCCCGGCTGGGCCTGGGCCCCCGGCGACCGTTTCGAGCAGTCGGGGGAGCCCTACGCTGCCTGTCACCGGGGTTTCACACGGCGGATGGTGGAGCGGGCCCGTGCGCGGGGCGTCGATCTGGTGATGGGCTTCGAGACGGAGTGGGCCGTGACACGGTCCGCTTCCTGGGGTCACGAGGAGGCGCCGCCCCAGGCCCCGTTCGAGGGCAGCGCGTACGGCATGACGCGACTGGCCCCGATGAGCGACTACCTGCGTGAGATCCTCACGGCCCTGGACCACGCGGGCGTCGAGGTGCTGCAGATCCATCCGGAGTACGCGCCGGGGCAGTTCGAGGTGTCGGTGACGCCCGCGGACCCGGTCCGGGCCGCCGATCTCGTGGTCCTGGTGCAGGAGATCGTCCGGGCTGTGACGGTACGCCACGGCTGGGAGGCGAACTTCGGGCCGTCCGTCCTCGCGGGGCAGGTGGGCAACGGGCGTCACGTGCACCTGAGTCTGTGGCGCGAAGGGCGCAACCTGTGCGGCGGCGGTTCCGGGGTGTGCGGGCTGGCCCCGGAAGCGGAGTCGTTCCTCGCCGGGGTACTTGAGGAGTTGCCTGCTCTGCTGGCGATCGGCGCCCCGAGCCCGGCCAGTTACCTCCGGCTCGGGCCCTCGCGCTGGACGGGTGCGTTCCAGTGCTGGGGGCCGGAGAACCGTGAGGCCGCGCTGCGCCTGGTGCCGGGCCCGCAGGGCGGTCCCCAGTCGGCCAACGCCGAGGTGAAGTGCTTCGACGCGGCTGCCAGCCCGTACCTCGTGGCGGGTGCCGTGATCGCGGCGGGCCTGGCCGGGATGGACGCGAAAGCCACCCTCCCCCAGGCCACGCACGGCGATCCGGCGGCCCGGACAGACGGCCCCCCGCGCCTGCCCGAGAACCTCCCCGAAGCCGTGACCCGTTTCCGGAAGTCGGCGGTACTGCGGGAGGCACTGGGCGACGCGCTGTTCGAGGCGGTGATCGCGGTGCGTGAGGCCGAGTCGGCGCTGTTCGACGGCTGGTCCCCACAGTCGATCGCCAACGCGACACGACGCCGGTACTGAGGGGGACTCGTGAGCACGCACGATCCTCAAGTGCGCGAACCCCGCCGGGGAGCCGCCGGGAGACCACCGGTTCGGGGGCCGGCGACGGGCCGCGTCACCGCGATCGGGTACCGGGAACGGACGCGGCGCACAGTTCCGGTTCTCGCGTTCGGCGGCGAGGAGGGGCCCGGCGGGCGCGGGACGCAGACGTCGCGGCTCGGGCCTGCGGACCGTCCTCCGTACACCGCCCCTCCTGCGCAACGCGGTTCACCCTTCACGCCGTACGCTCCCGGTCATGGGGAACAGTGGGGGCCGAGGGGGCGCGGGGCAGCCCGGTCGTGAACGTGGGGACGGGAGTCTCGCGGACGGGCCCGGCGAAGGCGAGAGAGAAGCAGAAGGAGAAGATCGAGAAGGGCGAAAAGGGCGAGACGGGCGAGAAGAGGGGCAAGCGGGGGACGAGCGGCGGGCCGGGCGTCGTCTGCGGACGGTGGTCGCGAACCGCCTGTGGAGCGTCTTCGGGATCACCTTCGGGTTGAGCGTCATGTCGTGGGTGCTCGCGGGCCTCGCGAGGATCTGGGCAGAGGAGGAAGGCGACTGCCGTCTCGCCGGGCTGCGGGAGGACAGCGGGCTGCTCAGGACCTGGGACACCGTGTGGCCACCGTCCCAGCGGTGCACGTTCGTGGACGGCACGACCCTGTCCTCGGCGGGTTTCCTGGTTCCGGTCTTCTGGGTGGCCACGGCTCTCGCCCTGCTGTGCGGGGTGCTCGCCCTGGCGAGCGAACTGTGGGGCTTCAGCGACGTGTTCGCCGGGCGCCGGCTGCGGGCCGTCGTGGTCAGTGCGGGGCTGACGCTGGTGATGGTCGGCGGCATCGGGTACCTGCTCGCCGGTACGGAGGGCAGCGAGGCGTGCCGGGCGAGCCGTACGGGGCTCGCCGGGCCGGCGACGAGGACGGGGTACCGGCTGTTCCCGCCACAGCGGGTGTGCGCGTACGCGGACGGGGGCCGGGTCTCCCTCGTGCCGGGGCCGGTCGTCGGGGCGACGTGGGCGCTCACGGCGGTGGTGGTGACGGCGGGGCTCGGCTGGGGCGCCGCCACACGACACGGGCGCACACGACAGGGCGGGAACACCACTGCGGCGGCCTCCTCCACCCCGGGCACACCGCCCACCCGAGCCGGGGAAACCGCTCACTGACCGGCGGGAGGCCGCTAGGTTACGCCGCACCCGGGCCGCTCCCAGGTCCGGCCCGTCGCGGAACGCCGTACCCGGGCCGCTCCCAGATCCGGCCGGCCGCGGAACGCCGTACCCGGGCCGCTGTCACGTCCGGGCCCGCCGCGGAACGCCGTACCCGGGCCGCGCCCTCGTCCATCCCTCGCTCCTTCCCCGGACTGCCCCCCAGGGTCCCCCAGGTCCCCCAGGTCCTCCAGGTCCCTCAGGCCCCCTCGGCCCGTCCCAGCCCGTCCTCACCTGCCACGTTCCCCGTGAGCAGCGCCGTCCGATCCCTTCTCCGAACGCCGCCTGGCCCCTCTCCTCCCTGGCCGCCTGGCCCCTCTTCCGAACGAAGCCCGATCCCTCTTCCGGCGGACGGGTCCCTGCCGTAGCGTTTCGCTTATGCGCACATCGTCCCGTCGCCTGCTGGGTGTGACCGCACTCGTCGGGCTCGCCGTTGTTCTCGCCCTGTTGATGTGGCCGGTGGGCGGCTCCGGCTGTGGGAGCGTTCTCGGGACCGGGGAGTCCGGTGGCCCCACCGCGAGTTCCTGCAACGCCGACCACCAGCGCCAGGCAGGCTGGGCTCTCGGCTTCGCCGTGCCGACCGCCGTGACCGGCGTGCTCTACCGGAGGAGGCAGCGGTGAGGCCGTGACACCGGTCGGCGCCCGCGGTCACACCTCGTACACCCCGCGTCCCGTGCTCCCCCCGTCGTACGCGGCGGTGGCCGTCAGCGAGGCCCAGTAGTCGTCCGCCGGGCCCTGGTAGCGGGGCAGACCGGCCTCAAGGACGACGACCTCGTCGTAGAGCGAGACGGTCTGCCGCAGGTCCTCGGGGCGTTCCGTGGAGACGATCACCGGGAGTTCGGAGCCGAGCCCGGCGAGCAGTCCGGAGAAGCGGTCGCGCTGGCGGGGGCTCAGGCCCGCGGCGGGCTCGTCTACCAGCAGCACCTCGGCGCCGTGGACGAGGGCTTGGGCGAGCCCGAGCCGGCGCAGTTGTTCCGCGTCGAGCTGGTGCGTGCGGTGCGCACAGAGCGCGGCGAGCCCGGACCGGGCGAGCGCGCGCGGCGCGCCGGCCCAGGACTCGGCCTTCGTGAGCCCCCTCAGGCAGCCCGCGTGGGCGACTTGTTCACGTACCGTCAGCCCCGGGATCGGACGGGTCTCCTCCGGCAGCCAGCCGACGCTGCGCCGGTACTGGGCCCGGTCGCGTCCGTCTGAGGCGTCCAGGCCCCGGAACCGCACCGCGCCCGACCACGGTACGAGCGCGGAGGCGGCGAGACCGAGCAGCGTGCTCTTGCCCGCCCCGTGCGGCCCGAGCAGCACGCAGCTACCGGAACCGAACTCCAGGTTCAGCCGGTTGAGCACCGGGATGCGACGGCTGTAACGGAAGCTGCACTCGACGAAGTGAAAAGGCACAAGTCGGGAATGTACGCCAGAACCCCGGGCGGAGGACCGGAATGTCCCCGCCGCTACCCGCGCGGGTGACGCGAGGATCACCGGCCGGCGCGCAGGCACCTGCCCCCTCCGCCCGCTCCTCTCCGGGCGCCGCGAGGATCGGGGAGAGGAGCGGGCGGCGCGGAGTGGGCGAAAGGGGGGACCGCCGGTCCCTGGACAGGTGCGGCCTTCATCCGGGGACCGGCCGGGGCGACTCTCGTAAAGGAACAGGAAGACCTGGCAGGGCGCCGTCCGGCGCCTCACCCATCCCGAGGAGTACACATGACAGAGCAGACCGCGGACCACCGCACGCCCAGGGCCACCGCCCCCTCCGGCAGGATCGCGCTCATCACCGGCGCCAACCGGGGGCTGGGCCGTCGTTCGGCACAGCACCTCGCGGCCGCGGGAACCGACCTGATCCTGACCTACCGCTCGCACGCCGAGGAGGCGGAGGAGGTCCTCGCGCACGCCCGCGAGCTGGGCCGCACCGCGGTCGCGTTCCGCCTGGACACGACGGAGCCGTCCGCCTTCCCGGCCTTCGCCGAGGACGTACGGTCGGCGCTGCGCGAGCACTGGGGCAGGGAGGACTTCGACTTCCTGCTCAACAACGCGGGCTCCGCCGCGATGGCCCCCGTGGCGGAGACCACCGAGGAGCAGGTGGACCTGATGTATCAGGTCCACTTCAAGGGCCCGTACTTCCTGACGCAGAAGCTGCTGCCCCTGATCAAGGACGGCGGCCGCATCCTCAACTTCTCGACCGGCCTGACGCGGTTCACCGCCGAGAACGCCGCGCCGTACGCCTCCATGAAAGGCGCGGTCGAGGTCCTGACCCGCTACCTCGCGAAGGAGCTCGGCCCGCGCGGCATCGCGGTCAACGCGATCGCGCCGGGCGCGACGGCCACCGACTTCGGGGGTGGAGCGCTGCGCGACGACGAGCAGGTACGCGCGCACCTCGGCGCGGTCACCGCGATGGGCCACGTCGGTGACCCCGAGGACATCGGGTCGGCCGTCGCCGCCCTCCTCGCCGACGGCACGGGCTGGATCACCGGCCAGCGGATCGAGGCCTCGGGCGGCATGCTGCTCTGAACCAGTGGTCCGCGCCTCGGGCCGGGGCGGGGCCCATGACCCGGGTACGGGGGAGGGACGGTCCCCGGGGCAGGAACGGGCTGACCACCGCATGACACCCCCACGCACCACGGACCGGACCACGACCACGGCCCCGGACCACCCACCACCGCCCGGACCGCACCACGGACGCGGCCCAGCCCCCCCCACCCCCCACCACCCCCACCACGGACACGGCTCAGAACCCCCCGCCCCGGTCCGGAACACGCCCCCGACCGGGACGGCCCCGCCCCGCGCCCGGAAGAAGAGAGGAGACTGGAGCCGTGGACCGAGCTCAACTCGCGGACTTCCTCCGCACGCGCCGTGAGGCCCTGCAACCCGAGGACGTGGGCCTGCCCCGCGGCCCGCGCCGGCGTACGTCGGGGCTGCGGCGCGAGGAGGTGGCCTCGCTGTGCGGGATGTCCGCCGACTACTACAGCCGGATCGAGCAGCAGCGCGGGCCGCAGCCCTCGGAGCCGATGCTCGCGTCGATCGCGCGGGGCCTGCATCTCTCGCTGGACGAGCGCGACCACCTGTTCCGGCTCGCGGGGCACAACACCCCGAGCCGTACGCTGCGCGGCGACCACATCACGCCGGGGCTGATGCGCGTCCTGGACCGGCTGGAGGACACCCCGGCCCAGGTCGTCACGGACCTCGCGGAGACTCTGACGCAGACCCGTCCGGCGGCGGCGCTGCTGGGCGACGAGACCCGTTTCTCCGGGCTGGAGCGCAGCCTCGTGTACCGGTGGTTCACTGATCCGGCGACCCGTCTGCTGTACCCCGAGGCGGACCACGAGCGGCACAGCCGTTTCTTCACCTCGGAGCTGCGCGCCGCGTACTCGCGGCAGGGCAGGGGCGGGCGGGCCGAGCGGATCGCCGGGCTGCTCCGCGACAGCAGCGCGGAGTTCGCGGCGCTCTGGGCGGCCCACGAGGTGAGCCTGCCGCGCAACGAGCCCAAGCGCATCGTCCACCCCGACCTCGGGGTCCTCGAACTGCACTGCCAGAAGCTCATGGACCCCGAGCAGGCGCAGACCCTCCTCGTCTACACCGCGACCCCCGGCACGGAGAGCCACGAGAAGCTCCAGCTCCTCAACGTCTTCGGCGTACGCGCCCCGGGAACCTGAGGGCGCCCAGGCCCGTATCGCCTCCCGGAAACCCTCGAAACTCCCGAAACCCTCGAAACCCCCAGGACCCCCAAAACCCCCAGGACCCTCGGAACCCCCGGGACCAGGCCCCCCGAAACACCCGCGTCCACGAACGCAGAGGGCGGTGTCCCCCACAACCGTGGGGGACACCGCCCTCTGCGTACTGCCTCAGGATTCCGATCCGGCCGGCCGGGGCCGGCGGGGGGATCAGAAGTCCATGTCACCGCCGGGCATGCCGCCCGGAGCACCGGCCGGGGCGGCCTTCTCCGGCTTGTCGGCGATGACGGCCTCGGTGGTGAGGAACAGCGCGGCGATCGACGCGGCGTTCTGGAGCGCGGAGCGCGTCACCTTGGCCGGGTCGAGGATGCCCTCGGCGACCATGTCGACGTACTCGCCGGTGGCGGCGTTCAGGCCGTGGCCCACGGTGAGGTTGCGGACCTTCTCCACCACGACGCCGCCCTCAAGGCCGGCGTTGACGGCGATCTGCTTGAGCGGGGCCTCCAGGGCGAGCTTGACGGCGGCGGCGCCGGTCGCCTCGTCACCCTCCAGCTCCAGCTTCTCGAAGACCGAGGAAGCCTGGAGAAGCGCCACGCCACCACCGGCGACGATGCCCTCCTCGACGGCCGCCTTGGCGTTGCGCACCGCGTCCTCGATGCGGTGCTTGCGCTCCTTGAGCTCGACCTCGGTGGCGGCACCGGCCTTGATGACGGCCACGCCGCCGGCCAGCTTCGCCAGACGCTCCTGGAGCTTCTCGCGGTCGTAGTCCGAGTCGCTGTTCTCGATCTCGGCGCGGATCTGGTTGACGCGGCCCTGAACCTGATCGCTGTCACCGGCACCGTCGACGATGGTCGTCTCGTCCTTGGTGATGACGACCTTGCGGGCGCGGCCCAGCAGGTCGAGACCGGCGTTCTCCAGCTTGAGGCCGACCTCCTCGGAGATGACCTGGCCACCGGTGAGGATGGCGATGTCGCCGAGCATGGCCTTGCGGCGGTCACCGAAGCCCGGGGCCTTGACGGCGACGGACTTGAAGGTGCCTCGGATCTTGTTGACGACCAGGGTCGACAGGGCCTCGCCCTCGACGTCCTCGGCGATGATCAGCAGCGGCTTGCCCGACTGCATGACCTTCTCCAGCAGCGGAAGGAGGTCCTTCACGTTGCTGATCTTGGAGTTGACGATGAGGATGTACGGGTCGTCGAGCGACGCCTCCATACGCTCCATGTCGGTGGCGAAGTACGCCGAGATGTAGCCCTTGTCGAAGCGCATACCCTCGGTGAGTTCCAGCTCCAGACCGAAGGTCTGGGACTCCTCGACGGTGATGACGCCTTCCTTGCCCACCTTGTCCATGGCCTCGGCGATCAGCTCGCCGATCTGGGTGTCGGCGGCGGAGATGGAGGCGGTGGAGGCGATCTGCTCCTTGGTCTCCACGTCCTTGGCCTGCTCCAGCAGCGCGGCGGAGACCGCCTCGACGGCCTTCTCGATGCCGCGCTTCAGCGCCATCGGGTTGGCGCCGGCGGCCACGTTGCGCAGACCCTCACGGACCAGCGCCTGGGCCAGGACGGTCGCGGTCGTCGTGCCGTCACCGGCGACGTCGTCCGTCTTCTTCGCGACCTCCTTGACCAGCTCGGCGCCGATCTTCTCGTACGGGTCCTCCAGCTCGATCTCCTTGGCGATGGAAACACCATCGTTGGTGATCGTGGGGGCGCCCCACTTCTTCTCCAGGACGACGTTACGGCCCTTGGGGCCGAGGGTCACCTTGACGGCGTCGGCGAGCTGGTTCATACCGCGCTCAAGGCCGCGCCGCGCCTCCTCGTCGAACGCGATGATCTTGGCCATGTGAAGTGGTCCTCCCAGGACGGGGTGGGCTGAGGGACCGTGTGGCGCCCGCGACGGACGGCCTGCGCACCGCACGGTTCCTAGCCCCGTACGGCCTGCGGGCCTCACCGACCCGGTCCTTCTGTCACTCTCAACGTCAGAGTGCTAACGCCTATGATTAGCACTCGGCCCAGGAGAGTGCAAGCCTCCCAGGAACGGGTGCCCCGAAGGGGCGGCCCCCGGGAGGCGGTCCCCCCGACAGCCCGAGGGCCCGCACCCCTGGGGGTGCGGGCCCTCGGCCACGTCGTCCGTTTATCGGTCGAGCGCTGTTCAGGCAGCCTGACGGACCATGTCCGCCTGCGGCCCCTTCTGACCCTGCGAGATCTCGAACTCGACTCGCTGGCCCTCTTCAAGGGTGCGGTAACCGTCCATCTGGATCGCGCTGTAGTGGACGAAAACATCCGCACCACCGTCGACCGCGATGAAGCCGTACCCCTTCTCCGCGTTGAACCACTTGACGGTGCCCTGAGCCATGCCTAACTCCCCTATTACTGGCCCTTGCACAGGAACGCACTTCGCGAACCCGGGTCAGACCTCACCCCCCAGACGTATGGGGGTGTGCGCCGGAACGCGTCGACCGCCGCTGAATGTATCTGCCCAACTGCCGTCTGCAACAGGTCAATCGGACGAGAAATCCAGGCATCAGGTATGGACCTATAGGCCGGAATCGGCGGAAGTTCCGGGCAATTCGGGCCCGGCAAAAGGAACGCAAAGCCGCAAAAAGGCAAGAGATTCAGGAGCGGGAACACCGGCTCACAGAAGCCCTGCGGCGCGTTTCCCGGGCCGCCGCCCCGGACGCTCTTCGAGGTGCGGGGAAACGGCGAATCATTATCCCCAACTGTACCTCCGCCAATCACATGGAATTGCCCCCTCCGCTTTTTCGCGGAGGGGGCGACGGACGTGCGGGGTCGGCAGTGGTCAGCAGCCGCCGGCGACCGCCGGGATGATCGAGATCCCGGCGCCGTCGGGGGTCGCCGTCTCCAGGCCCTGCTCGAAGCGGACGTCGTCGTCGTTGACGTAGACGTTCACGAAGCGGCGCAGCTTGCCCTGGTCGTCGAGGACGCGGCCGGCGATGCCGGTGTGGTTCTTCTCCAGGTCGGCGATGACCTCGGAGAGGGTCGCGCCCTCGGCCGGGACCTCGGACTTACCGCCGGTGTAGGTGCGCAGGATGGTGGGGATGCGGACGTTGACGCTCATGGGGTACAGCCTTTCTCGGCCTGCTCGGCCGAAGGGGCACGGGGACGGCATCAGGCGGAGGGCGGACACGGGGGCGCGCCGAGGGCGCGCGGGAGCGCCGGGGGCGGCCCCGTGGTCGCGCGCCGGGTCAGTCGCGGGCGAGACCCGCGGCGCGGAACGCGTCGAGGTCCGGGCGGATGGTCGCGGTCGGACCGGTGGTGGGGGCCACCGCGTCGAGCGTCTTGAGGCCGTCACCGGTGTTGAGGACGACGGTGGTGAGGCTCGGGTCGAGCGCCCCGGACTCGATGAGCTTGCGCGTCACCCCGACGGTGACGCCGCCCGCGGTCTCCGCGAAGATCCCCTCGGTGCGGGCGAGCAGCTTGATCGCGTCCACGACCTGCTCGTCGTTCACGTCCTCAACGGCGCCGCCGGTGCGCCGGGCGATGTCCAGGACGTACGGGCCGTCCGCCGGGTTGCCGATCGCGAGGGACTTGGCGATGGTGTTCGGCTTCTGCGGGCGTACGACGTCGTGGCCGGCCTTGTACGCGGTGGAGACCGGCGAGCAGCCCTCCGCCTGGGCCCCGAAGATCCGGTACGGCTTGTCGGCGACCAGGCCGAGCCTGATCAGTTCCTGGAAGCCCTTGTCGATCTTGGTGAGCTGTGAGCCGGAGGCCACCGGGATGACGATCTGGTCGGGCAGCTCCCAGCCGAGCTGTTCGGCGATCTCGTACGCGAGGGTCTTGGAGCCCTCGCCGTAGTACGGGCGGAGGTTGACGTTGACGAAGCCCCAGCCCTCGCCGAGCGGGTCACCGATCAGCTCGGAGCAGAAACGGTTCACGTCGTCGTAGTTGCCCTCGATGCCGACCAGCTCGCCGCCGTAGACGGCGGCCATGACGACCTTGCCCTGTTCCAGGTCGTGCGGGATGAACACGCAGGAGCGGAAGCCGGCGCGGGCGGCGGCGGCGCCGACGGCGCCGGCCAGGTTGCCGGTCGAGGAACAGGAGAGGGTCGTGAAGCCGAAGGCGCGGGCGGCCTCGACGGCGATGGCGACGACGCGGTCCTTGAAGGAGTGCGTCGGGTTGCCGGAGTCGTCCTTGACGTACAGGCCGCCGGTGACGCCCAGCTCGCGGGCGAGACGGTCGGCCCGGACGAGCTGGGTGAAGCCGGGGTTGGTGCTGGGGTGGGTGGCCACGTCGGCGGGGACGGGCAGCAGCGGGGCGTAGCGCCAGATGTTGTCGGGACCGGCCTCGATCCGCTCGCGCAGGGCCTCGGCGTCGCCCTCGGGGAGGTCGTAGGCGACCTCCAACGGGCCGAAGCAGCTCTGACAGGCGAAGATGGGTCCGAGCGGGAAGCGCTCGCCGCATTCGCGGCACGAGAGAGCGGCGGCGGGTCCGAGATCGACGCCCGTCTTCGCGGGAGCGGAGGTTTCGGCGGTCTGCACAGCCATGGTGGGGAGGCCCTTTCTCCTCATCTTCCTCGCGACGCATCTCGCCACGAGACGGAATTGGCACCTTCCCGAGCCGTGGGCCTCGGTGGCGGACGTACCGCCAGGAGACTCGGCCGGAGGGTTGCCGGGGCTTCAACGGGCCGTATCCCTCTGCCCCTCTGGATGAGCGGTATGGCAGGCGGACCCTGAGGATCCACCGCGTTTGTCACGTGTCCGGCACGTGGTGTCACGTGTCTGTCATGACACGCGGTGCGGGTGGCACAGCCCGACACGGGATGGTCACCGGCACTGTCCAAGACTGTAACCGAAGCACCGGATCGTTGAGATAGTCGTCCGCACGCCGAGATGGAGATCACGGCCGGCCGGCCGGGCCGGCCTCCCAGGTCAGTCAGTTCCGGTATCCGGTATTCCGCAAGCAGTACCCGCACGAGGGGACGCACAACGTGCTCGAAGAGGTGGAGCGCTGGCTCGACCGCCGTTCCTGGACCGCAGCCGACCGCACGCTGCCGCAGATTCTCGCGGCGAAGCGGGCAACCGGGTCCTCGGTGAGCGTGGTCCTGCCCGCACTGGACGAGGAAGCCACGGTCGGCGACATCGTGACCGTGATCCGGCGAGAGCTCATGGAGAAGGTCCCGCTCGTGGACGAGCTGGTGGTCCTCGACTCCGGTTCGACCGACTGTACGGGAGAGGTCGCCGCGGCGGCCGGGGCCCGGGTCGTGCACCGCGACGTCGTGCTGCCGGGCCTGCCCGCGGTGCCCGGCAAGGGAGAGGTCCTGTGGCGCTCCCTGCTCGTCACCGAGGGTGACATCGTGTGCTTCGTGGACTCCGACCTGAAGGAGTTCTCCCCGGACTTCGTGTCCGGCATCGTGGGCCCGCTGCTGACCGATCCGGACGTGCACTTCGTCAAGGCGATGTACGAGCGTCCACTGGGCGACGCCTCGGGGCAGGGCGGCCGGGTCACCGAGATCATGGCCCGCCCGCTGCTGAACATGCACTGGCCGCGGCTGGCCGGTTTCGTGCAGCCGCTGGGCGGGGAGTACGCGGCGCGGCGCTCCCTGCTGGAGCGCCTGCCGTTCCCGGTGGGTTACGGCGTGGAGCTGGGCCTGCTCGTGGACGCGCTGCACACCGTGGGCCTGGACGCGCTCGCCCAGGTGGACGTCGGGGTGCGCAAACACCGTCACCAGGACGGGCAGGCGCTGGGCCGGATGTCGGCGGCGATCTACCGCACCGCGCAGCTCCGGCTGGCCAGGGGCCACCTCGTACGCCCCGAACTGACCCAGTTCGAACGCCACCCGGACGGCGGCTACGTCCACCACACCCACGAGGTGGACACCCGGGAGCGGCCCCCGATGACGGAGATCCCCGAGTACGAGAGCCGGCGCCGGGCGGCCTGAGGACGCCGGGCGGCTCGGGACCGCGCACGCGCTGGGCGGGTACGGCCTCGTACTGGGCGGCGGCCGGGCCTGGCTCCCGGTCGCCGCGTGCGCGCTCGCGGCGTCCCAGGCGCGTGCGCGCTCGCGGCGTTCCAGTTCCGGCGGCGGGCGGCGCACCGCCCCAGTGTCGTGTCCTCGGGCACGAGCGGGTCGAGGACACGACACTGAGGCGGTGGGGACCCCGGCGGTGCGGTCGGCCTCGGCCCGGAGGTCGGCCGTCACGTCCGCGCGACCGCCGCGCAGGGCGTGGAAGGCGCCCGCCGGCCGAGCCCTCCCGATGCTGCTCTCGCCAGAGCCGGAGGCGCCGTCGAGCAGGACTCCCCCGGCGCCCCCCGGCGGCCGTCGTTCCGGTTCCCGCTTCCGCTTCCGCCCCTCCCGTCACCCGTCCTCGCGGCGTCCTCGCGCGTCGCTCCGGCCCCTCTCCCGGCCCCTCGTATACAACTCGTACGTTTGAGCGCATAACGGTGCGGCTAGGAAGGATCTATGTCTACGTCTGCTGATCAGTCGCGCGCCTCCGTCCTGGTGGCGTCCAACCGGGGCCCCGTCTCCTACACGCTGCGCGAGGACGGCTCGCTGAGCGCCAGGCGGGGCGGGGGCGGGCTGGTGTCGGGGCTGTCCGCGATCGGCCCGGAGTCGGACGCGGTGTGGGTGTGCGCGGCGCTGAGCGACGGGGACCGGGAGGCCGTGCGGCGTTCCGGCGGCGATCTCGATCCTGCGGACAGCGGCGGTCAGCGCGTCCACATGCTGGGGATCGATCCGCAGACGCACGCCGAGGCGTACAACGACATCGCCAACTCGGTGCTGTGGTTCGTCCACCACATGCTGTACGAGACGCCCTTCGAGCCCGCCTTCGGCCCGGAGTTCCGGGCGCGCTGGGCCTCCTTCCAGACGTACAACCGGGCCTTCGCGGAGGCGCTCGCGGCGCGGGCGGAGGACGGGGCTGCCGTCCTGGTGCAGGACTACCATCTGGTGCTCGTGCCCGGGATGCTGCGGGCGCTGCGGCCGGATCTGCGTATCGCGCACTTCTCGCACACGCCGTGGGCCCCGGTCGACTACTTCCGGCTGCTGCCCGACGACGTGGCCCGCGAGGTCCTGCACGGCATGCTCGGCGCCGACCGGGCCGGCTTCCTCACCCGCCGCTGGGCCGACGCCTTCGTGGCCTGCGCCGACGCGCTCGTCGACGGGGTCGGCAACACCCGGATCGGCGTGCACGGCCTCGGGGCGGACGCCGACTTCCTGCGCGAGCGCGCGCACCGCGAGGACGTGGACGAGTGGCTGGAGAAGCTGCGCGAACAGGTCGGCACGGACGAGGAGGGGCACCCGCGCCGGACCGTCGTGCGGGTCGACCGCACCGAGCTGTCCAAGAACATCGTGCGCGGGCTGCACGCCTTCCACCGGCTGCTCGTCGAGCGTCCCGAGTGGCGCGGCCGGGTCGTGCACATCGCGTTCGCCTACCCTTCCCGTCAGGACCTCGCGAGCTACCGGGCGTACACGGCCGAGGTGGAGCGGGTCGCGAATCTCGTCAACGACGAGTACGGCACGTCGGACTGGACCCCGGTCCTGCTGCGCGTCGACGACGACTTCGCACGCTCCCTCGCCGCCTACCGGATGGCGGACGTGGCGCTCGTCAACCCGATCAGGGACGGCATGAACCTCGTCGCCAAGGAGGTCCCGGTCGTCTCCGACGAGGGCGTCGCGCTCGTCCTGTCGCGGGAGGCCGGGGCGTTCGAGGAGCTGGGTGAGGACGCGGTGGTCGTCAACCCGTACGACCTCCTGGCGACCTCGGAGGCCCTGCACACCGCGCTCACGATGGAGTACGGGGAGCGGGCCGAGCGCTCCAAGCGGCTCGCGGAGGCGGCCACCGCCCTGCCGCCCGCGCAGTGGTTCCTGGACCAGTTGCACGCGCTCACCCCGGGCGACTGACACGCGGGCGGGCCCCGGCGCCGGGGTGGCCGTGGCAAGGCCGCCTCGGTCCACCGGCCCCTGAGCCCCGTCGCCCTCACGGTGGCCCGGACCCGCTCCAGGGGGCACGAGGGCTCGGCGCTCGCGCGCCGTCAGCGTCCGGCCGCCCGTCCCGCCAGCTCCTCGGCCAGGGCCGCTAGCAGGGCCACGACCTCGGCCGGTCCGCCGGGCAGCGGCAGGTCCGCGCGGTCCACCAGCTCCGTGACCTCCGTACCGCTCGCGACCAGGACACCGGGCAGTCCGGGCCGGCCCCGCTCCACCGCGGCGTACGCGGCGAGATCCCCGAGGTCGTCGCCCGCGTACAGAACCGAGCCGGCGGAGACCTCGTCCAGGTAGCCGCTCAGCGCCCGGCCCTTGTCGACGCCCGGCGGTCGCAGCTCCAGGACCATCCGGCCCGGTTCGAGGATCAGGCCGTTGCGGTGCGCGAGGTCGGTGAGCGGTGCGAGGAGCGCGTCGAAGGCGGCCTTCGGCTGCTCGGCTCTGCGGGTGTGGACGGCGACGGCCTGGCCCTTGTCCTCGATCGAGGAGCCCTTCGCCTCGCCGGTCGCGTCGAGGAGAGCGGGCAGTCCGGCGCGGGCGGCGGCCACCCCGGGGTGCGGTTCCGGGGTCCGCACGGCGTCGCTGACGGCGTCCCAGCGCTCGGCGCCGTAGTGCCCGAGGACCACGAGGTGTTCCAGGCCCCGGACCCCGGCGAAGCCGCCGTTGCGGACCGCGACGGCGGCCGGGCGGCCGGTGACCACCGCGACGGAGCGCACGTGCGGGGCGAGTGCGGCGAGCGCCTCGACCGCCCCGGGGCGGGCCCGCGCCAGGTCCGGGTCGGGGACGATGTCGGCGAGCGTGCCGTCGAAGTCGAGGGCGATCACGGCCCGCTCGGGGTGGGCGAGCAGCGCGGCGAGACCGGCCCGGCCCGCCTCCGTCACGGGCCGGGGCAGCCCGTCCGGGACGGGGAGGGCCCCCGGCGCCCCGGAGGACCCGGGCGCCTCAGGGGGCCCGGACGCCTCGGGGGACGCGGACGACTCGGACGGCTCCGGCGTGTGGCTGACCATGGAACGAGCCTATCCACGCGAGGCGCTCCTCACTCGGCCCGGCCGCGCCGGGAAGTGAACCGCCGCGCACGCCTCGGCGCACCCGGCCTCACCGCGCCGCACGCCGCGCGTCCCGTACGCGGCGCAGCCGGTTGACGGTCACCGGGTCGTGCTCCAGGGCGCGGGGGTCGTCCAGGAGCGCGTTGAGCAGTTGGTAGTAGCGCGTCGGGGACATGCCGAGGCGTTCGCGCACGGCACGCTCCTTGGCGCCGGGGCCCGGCAGCCCGGCCCGCTCCAGCGCGAGGACGGCCCGGTCGCGCGCCGAAAGCCCGGCCTCCGCGCCCTGGGCTCCCGCCTCGACGGCCTCCCCGTCAGCCGCCTCCGCCTCGACGGCCTCCCCGTCAGCGGCCCCCGTCTCGGCGGCCTCCCCGTCAGTGCCCGCGTCGACGGTCTCCGTACCGGCTTCGCGCGGCTCGGTGTCGCCCGGCCCCGGGGCGGTGCTCCCGGCCCCGGCGACGTCGGCGTCCTCCGGCTCCGTCCCGATTTCTTCCTCGTCCACAGCGGCCAGCCTAGGCGGGCGCACTGACGTTTTCCCCGGTGAGTCACCCACTGGGCGGGTGAATGGACTAGACCTCTCGCGGGGTGAGGCGCGAAACTGTTTCACGTGAAACATGTCATCGCCCTGGATGTGGGCGGCACCGGGATGAAAGCCGCCCTGGTCGGGGCGGAGGGCGAGCTGCTGTACGAGGCACGGCGGGAGACCGGACGCGAACGCGGCCCGGAGGCGGTGGTCGAGGGCATCCTCGCCTTCGCCGCCGAGCTGCGCGGCTACGGGATCGAGCACTACGGGGAGCCTGCGAGCGCCGCCGGGGTCGCGATCCCCGGGGTCGTGGACGCCGAGAAGGGCGTCGCGGTCTTCGCGGCGAACCTCGGCTGGGAGAACGTACCGCTGCGCGACCTGCTCACCGAACGGCTCGGCGGCCTGCCCGTCGCGCTCGGCCACGACGTACGGACCGGCGGGTACGCCGAGGGGCGGCTCGGCGCGGGCCGGGACGCGGACCGCTTCCTGTTCCTGGCTCTCGGAACCGGGATCGCCGGGGCCATCGGGATCGACGGGGTCATCGAACCGGGCGCGCACGGCGGCGCCGGGGAGATCGGCCATGTCGTGGTGCGGCCGGGCGGCGTCCCGTGCGGCTGCGGGCAGCGCGGCTGTCTCGAACGGCTCGCCTCCGCCTCCGCGGTGACCGCGGCCTGGTCGGCGGCCACCGGCGACCCGCGGGCCACCGCGGCGGACTGCTCGCGGGCCGTGGACGCCGGGGACCCGCGCGCCCTCGCGGTCTGGGAGGAGGCCGTCGAGGCGCTCGCCGACGGGCTGCTCACGGCGATCACCCTGCTCGATCCGCGCACCCTGATCATCGGCGGCGGTCTGGCCGAGGCGGGGGACACCCTGTTCGTCCCGCTGCGGGCGGCGGTCGCCTCCCGCATCACGTTCCAGCAGCTCCCCTCGATCGTTCCGGCGACCCTCAAGGACACCGCCGGCTGCCTGGGCGCGGCGCTGCTCGCCTGGGATCTACTCGACACGGAGGTACGCGCCTGATGGCCGCCAGCACCGAGTACACCGTCCTGACCGGCGCCACCGCGGTCCTGCCCTCCGGTCCCGTCCCGGACGGGCGGGTGGTCGTGGCGGGCGAGCGGTTCGCCGAGCGGGCCCCCGAGGGCGCCCCCGAACTGGACCTGTCCGGCCACTGGCTGGTCCCCGGTTTCGTCGACCTGCACAACCACGGCGGGGGCGGGGCGGCCTTCGGGGCCGGCACCGCCGAGGACGCGCTGAAGGCCGTCCGCACGCACCTGGAGCACGGCACCACGACGCTCGTCGCCTCCACGGTCACCGGGGAGATGGACTCGCTCGCCGAGCGCGCCGGCCTCCTCTCGGAGCTCGCGGAACAGGGATCGATCGCCGGCATCCACTTCGAGGGGCCGTTCATCTCCCCGTGCCGCAAGGGCGCGCACAGCGAGGGCCTGCTGCGCCACCCGGACCCCGCCGAGGTGCGCAAGCTGATCGACGCGGCGCGCGGACAGGCCCGCATGATGACGCTGGCCACGGAACTCCCCGGCGGCCTCGACTCCGTACGGCTGCTGGCCGAACAGGGCGTGATCGCCGCCGTCGGGCACACCGACGCGACGTACGAGCAGACGCGGGAGGCCATCGAGGCCGGCGCGACCGTGGCGACCCACCTGTTCAACGCGATGCCGCCGCTCGGCCACCGCTCCCCCGGGCCGGTCCCGGCGCTGCTGGAGGACGAGCGGGTCACCGTCGAGCTGGTCAACGACGGTACGCATCTGCATCCGGCCGCTCTCGGCCTGGCGTTCCGTCACGCGGGCGCGGACCGCGTCGCCTTCATCACCGACGCGATGGACGCGGCCGGTTTCGGGGACGGCCGCTATCTGCTCGGCCCGCTGGAGGTCGACGTCGTGGACGGGGTCGCACGGCTCACGGAGGGCGGCTCCATCGCGGGTTCGACGCTCACCATGGACCGGGCCTTCCGGCGGGGGGTGACCGTGGACGGGCTGCCCGTCGAGTCGGTCGTGCGGGCCGTCTCGACGAACCCGGCGCGGCTGCTGGGGCTCGGGGACCGGATCGGTTCGCTGGAGCCGGGCAAGGACGCGGACGCCGTCGTCCTGGACGCCGACTTCCGGGTCAAGGGGGTCCTGCGCAAGGGCGCCTGGGTGGTCGCGCCCGAACTCTCCTGAACTGTGTGACAACTGATCGGCGCTCACTTCTGCCCCGGGCGCGGGATTCGAGTGGAGGCGGACCGCCCGGACCCCTGGGCGGGCCGCCTCCGTTTTGGCATGATCAGTTCGCGTGCCGGCCGACGCGCGGTCGCCGGCGAGCGGCGCGCGCACGTCGCGGACCGTTCGGAGGGGAAGGGGGGCGCCGGGGTGATCCTCACCGTCACGCTCAACACCGCGCTCGACCTGACCTATCAGGTCCCCGTACTGGTCCCGGGCGCCTCGCACCGCGTCGGCGAGGTGGCGGAACGCGCGGGGGGCAAGGGGCTCAACGTGGCCCGGGTGCTCGGCGCGCTGGGACACCGCACGACGGTGACCGGCCTGTGCGGAGGAGCGACCGGCGAGCGGGTACGGGCACTGCTCGCGCGGGCCGAGGGCGTCGAGGACGCCCTCGTGTCGATCCGGGAGCCCTCCCGCCGTACCGTCACCGTGACCGAGGGCCCCGGCGCCGCGCGGCCGGCCGGGGCGACGGTGTTCAACGAGCCGGGGCCGCTCGTGGCCGCCGAGGAGTGGAGGATCTTCCGCCGGACCTACGCCGAGTTGCTGGGCGGGGCGACGGCCGTCGCACTGTGCGGAAGTCTCCCGCCGGGCCTGCCGGTCGGGACGTACGCGAGTCTCGTACGGGAGGCGCGGGCCGCCTCCGTCCCGGTCCTGCTCGACACGAGCGGGGAGGCGCTGCGCCGGGGGGTGGCGGCGCGTCCCGACATGGTGAAGCCGAACACCGAGGAACTCGCACAGCTGACCGGGTCCAGGGACCCGGACAGGGCCGCCCGGGACGCCCGGCGGCGCGGCGCGCGGGCCGTGGTCGCCTCGCTGGGCGCGGAGGGCCTGCTCGCGGCGACCGCCGAGGGCATGTGGCGGGCGGCGGTACCGCGCCGGATCGAGGGCAACGCGACGGGCGCGGGCGACTCCGTGGTGGCGGGACTGCTGTCGGCGCTCGCCGAACGGCTGCCGTGGCCGCAGCGGCTGGCCCGCGCCACCGCGCTGGCCTGCGCGACGGTGCACGCGCCGGTCGCGGGCGAGTTCGACCGGGGCGTCTACGCCGAGCTGCTGCCGCGCGTGCTGGTCACGGAGTCGCGGGCGGGGTGAGGCGGGCGGGGACCTCAGCCCCCGCCTCGCACCTCGGGCGGGGAGCCGGGGCCCGGGGCACTCGGCCGGGGCGGCCACGCAACGGCGGGCGCGCGGCGCTCGCGCGGCCGGGTACGGGAGCGGCCCGGGGCGGCCCACGAGGAGCGCGCGCACCGGGCCGGTTCCGTGCCCAAGGGGCTCGTGGGGCCCCTCAGTTCTTGACCTGGCCCTCCTTGAGCCACAACCGGTCGAAGTTCGCATCGCACTTGTCGCCGTCCTCGCAGCTGAAGACGATGCTGTTGGTGCCCTTCGTCAGGTGCGTGTAGACGTAGGAGTTGGTCCAGCCCTTCTCCCAGTCGCCCTCGGGGGCGCCCGCCCAGTTCTTGAGCGGCAGTTCGCGCCGCTCACCGCCGTTGACGATGAGACTGGCCTGCTGGTCCTTCCCGGGGACGCCGTAGTCCAGGAAGATCGTGTAGTCGCCGTCCTCCGGGATGCCGCTCACGGTCCAGGTCAGCTTGGCGCCGACCTTGTTGAAGCCCGCGACGTAGATCCCGTCACCGGCCTTCGCGCCCTTGACGTCGGAGGAGAGGGTCGTGCCGCCGTCCAGCTTGAGCGCCTTCGCGTCGGACTTCGGCAGGTCCTCGGGCTCCTCGGAGGGGTTCGCGGAGGGCTTGTCGTCGTCCTCGCCGGGCTGCGACTGATGGGCGGTCGGGGCCGGCGGCTGTTCCGCCTTGTTGTCCTTGCCGTCGCCCGAGTCCCCCGTGCCCAGCGCGATACCGATGCCCACGCACACGGCCGCGACCACGGCGATCGCCCCGATCAGCAGGCCCTTCGTGTTGGGGCCGCGCCCCCGGCCACCGGTCTGCTGCTGCGCGCGCCGGCCACCCGCGGGCGGACCGCCGGGCAGCGTCTCGGGCGCCGCGTAGTGCGCGTTCTGCTGGGGGTACCCGGGGCCGCCCGCCGCCTGACCGTCGTAGGGCTGCTGCGCGGCCTGCTGCGGCGGATAGCCGTACTGGCGCTCGCCGACGGGGCGGACCTGATGGTAGGAGCGTGGACCGGGGTAGCCGTAGCCGCCGCCCCCGCCGGGCGGGGTCGCGCCTGCCGCCTGGCCGTCCGCGTACAGGTAACCGAACGGGTCGTCGGCGGCGGGGTCCGCGGGCGGATTCTCGCCCTCGGGCGGGTTCTCGCCGTTGTTGCCGGGCGTCATCCCTTGGTCACTCCTCAACGGTCGGGCTCACGGTGCGGGACAAGCGGATCGGATGAGCGGGAGCGTCATCGGTCGATCCGGCGAGCCTACCCGCTTCACATGGACGCCCCGCCTGCCCCCGGAGCCGGTTCCCGCGGGGCACACGGGCACACGGGGCCCGGGTGGTGACCGGACTCACGAGACACGACAAGCCGGGGCGCACACCGCAGCGCGCCCCGGCACCGGGCGAAGCGCGACCGGCGATGCGGGGCGGCGCGGGTGGGAGCGGCGCGGGTGGGAGCGGCGCGGGTGGGAGCGGCGCGGGTGGGAGCGGCGCGGGTGGGAGCGGCGCGGGTGAGGCCCGCCCGGCCCGTGGGAGGGCGCTCAGCCCGCTCGACGGTGGAGACGGCCTCTCAGCCGCTGCCGACGGCGGACCGTTCCCCTCAGCTCAGCCCGCGCGGCGGTGCTGGCGGGAGCGGGAACGCTTCTCGACGTACATCCGCTGGTCCGCCGACTGCAGCACCTCGTCCGCGCTCTCCCCGCACTGCGCCCAGCCGATGCCGAAACTCGCGCCGACCCGGACCGCGCGCCCGTCCACCCTGATGGGCTGCGTGATGGCGGTGCGCAGCCGCACCGCGAGGTCCTCGGCGTCGCTGCGGCCCACCCCGTCCGCGAGTACGACGAACTCGTCGCCGCCCAGCCGCGCCACGGTGTCGCCGTCCCGCACCCCGCCGGTCATGCGACGCGCGACCTCGATCAGCACGGCGTCCCCGACGTGGTGGCCGAAGCGGTCGTTGATGGGTTTGAAACCGTCCAGGTCGCAGAAGAGGACCGCGAGCCCCTTGGTGCCGTCGTCCGGCTGCCCCTCGGGCGGCGGGGCCACCGCGTGGACGTGGTGCCCGTAACTCCCGTACCCGGTGCCGTACGGGCCCCCGGAGCCGTCCGGCGCGAGGTCGTAGGTGTGTCCGCCCGAGTCGTGGACGGCGCTCGGCGCGTAGGGGTCGCCGGGCGCGGACGCGTAGAGGCCGCCCGCCGGGTCGTGGACGGGGTAGCCCCCGGGGGGCGTGTCGCCGTACGCGGCGTCCAGCGACTCGACCGGGCTCGGCGGGCGCGACATGGGACGCCGGCACAGCCGTGCGGCGAGCCGGGCGCGCAGCTCCGCGCTGTTGGGGAGGCCGGTGAGCGCGTCGTGGCTGGCCCGGTGCGCGAGGTGCTGCTCGCGGCGTTTGCGCTCCCCTATGTCCTCGACGTGGGTCAGCAGAAAACGGGGGCCGTCGGCGGCGTCCGCGACGACCGAGTTGCGCATGTGGACCCACACGTAGTGGTCGTCCCTGCGCCGCAGCCGCAGTTCGGCGTGACCGCCCTCGGCCGAGGTGCGCAGCAGGGTGCCGAGGTCGTCCGGGTGGGCGAGGTCGGCGAAGGACCAGCGGCGCATCGAGGAGGCCGAGCGGTTCAGCAGCCGGCACAGCGCGTCGTTGGCCCGCAGGACGTGCCCGTGCTGCTCACCGCCGAGTTCCGCGATGGCCATACCGCTGGGGGCGTACTCGAAAGCCTGCCGGAAGGACTCCTCACTGGCCCGCAGCGCCTGCTGCTCGCGCTCCAGCCGGACCAGGGCGCGCTGCATGTTGGCGCGCAGCCGCGCGTTGGAGATGGCCGTCGCGGCCTGGAAGGCGTACATCTGCAACGCCTCGCAGCCCCAGGCGCCGGGGCGCCGGCCGTCCCGGGGGCGGTCCACGGACAGCACGCCGATCAGTTCGCCGCCGGCCGTCCCGGCCTCGTACATCGGGGCGAGGAGCAGGTCCTCGGGGTGCCACTCGCCCTCGAAGCGGGGCTCGGGTCCGGGGGTGTGCCAGGTCGGCACCTCGTACTCGCCGAGCATGCGCGCCGTGGTGTACGGGATGAAGCGCAGGGAGCCCCACTCCTCGCCCACCGCGAGCCGGCGCTCCCACGCCTCGCGGGCACCGATCCGGCCGGTCAGGAGCGAGTCGGCGGCCTGGTCGCCGGAGAAGGCGGCGACCACGAGGTCGCCGTCCGGGCGGACGAGGTTGACGGCGGCCAGTTCGTAGCCGATGCCGTTGACGACCCCGTCGGCGACCGCCTGGAGCGTGTCGGCGAGACTACGGGCGGTGTTGAGGTCCGCCACCACCTGATGGAGCTGTCGCATGGTCGCAAGACGGACGTAGGGCTCCGACTCGGTCTCCATGCTCGCTCTCCCCGAGACCTCGACAGCAACTCCAGGATTCGCGCGTACTCACCAGTGGATCAGCCGCGCGCCGTGCGGGCCGCTGATCGTTCGATCACACCGGCTTGAATGGCCTGTGCCACTGAATCACAGTGAGCTGCGCCGCCGGTACTCAGGGTCAGCAAAATCTCGCTCCTGTGACTCAAGTCACAGCAGAAACCGGGGACTTCGCGACTCTCTGTACGCGACTCCCGCTCGCCAGGCACACGGAAAGCGACGGCCGCCCCGCGCGCGACGACGGAACTCGGACACCTCTCGCGCACCGTCCGCCCCCGGACCACCGGGACCCGTCTCCCCGGGGCCAGGGACGGAGGGGGGTCCTAGGTCCGCTCTCGGGCGCAGGTCCGATGCGGGGGGCACGGATACGGCGTTAGCGTTTTCCCGTGCTCAAGTCTCAGCTGTCCGCTTCCCCCGCCCCGTCCGCCACCCCGCATGCTGTGGGGGTGAGCGATGACGAGTTCAAGGCCGCGCTGGGCCGGCTGGCGGCCGGTGTGGTCCTGGTGACGGCGCACGAGCCGCAGACCGACCCGGACGGCCCCCGGGGCGAGGACGCGGGCATGACCGCGACCGCCTTCCTGTCCGTCTCCCTCGATCCCCCACTGGTCCTGGTGAGCCTGCGGGCCGGTGGGCGGATGGACGACCTGCTGGCCGAGCAGCCCCTGTGGGCCGTCTCCGTCCTCGCGCACGGTCAGCGCCAGATCGCGGGGCGCTTCGCGATGAAGGGCCGGGTCAGCGACCGGCTGCTGTTCGAGGACCTGTCCTTCGAGCGCGGGGAGCACACCGGGGCCCCCCTCATGGACGGCGCGCTCGCCACCTTGGAGTGCCGTACGGAGCGGCAGGTCCCGGCCGGTGACCACGTGCTGGTCATAGGCCGCGTACTGAGCGCCCGGCTGCCGAGCGGGGACGGCGAACCGCTGCTGTACTTCCGGGGCAAGTACCGGCACCTGGGCTGAGGGCCGGCCGGGCCGGGGCTGCTCAGGTCCAGTCGCGGCCGGAGCGGCCGCGTTTGCGCTCCGACTTCTGCTTCTTCTCCCGCAGCCGCCGCTCGTTGATGCCGCGCGGGACCTTGCGGGCCTTGCGCGGACGCGGCGGCGGGGCCGTGGCCTCGGCGAGCAGCGCCGCGAGGCGGACCGCGGCGGTCTCCCGGTTGCGCCACTGGGAGCGGTGCTCGGAGGCGCGCACGGTGACCACCCCGTCCACGAGGCGTTTGCCGAGCCGCTCCAGGGCGCGTTCCTTCCACACCTCGGGCAGCGCCTCGGTGCGGGCGAGGTCGAAGCGCAGCTCGACCTGGGTGTCGGAGGTGTTGACGTGCTGGCCGCCGGGCCCCGAGGAGCGGGAGAACCGCCACAACAGCTCGGACTCCGGGAGCACGACCGAACCGCGGATGACGTGGGGACCGGACATGTGCTCCATGGTCGCGCGTCCGGACGGCGACGTCACATCGTTTTCCCGCCGCTACGGCCGGGTGTCCGGCCGCGGTCCCGGGGCCCGTGCGAAGGGACCCGTGCGAAGGGAGCGGCCCCCGGGACGGAACGGTAAAGAAAGCAAAGAAGGCAGGAACCTACGGGCCGGGTGTCCGCGTTCATAGAGGTGACGGCAGCTCCGCCCCCGGTGCGGAGCCCGGCATCTCGACGAAAGGGACTTCCCATGGCTGTAAGCCTGTCCAAGGGCGGCAACGTCTCCCTCACCAAGGAGGCCCCCGGCCTGACCGCTGTCACGGTGGGCCTCGGCTGGGACGTCCGCACGACCACCGGCACGGACTTCGACCTGGACGCCTCGGCGATCGCGGTCAACCCGGAGGGCAAGGTCTACTCGGACGCCCACTTCGTCTTCTTCAACAACAAGCAGACGCCGGACCAGACGATCGTCCACACCGGCGACAACCGCACGGGCGAGGGCGAGGGCGACGACGAGGCGATCAACGTCAACCTGGCGGGTCTCCCGGCCGACGTGGACAAGATCGTGTTCCCGGTCTCCATCTACGACGCCGAGAACCGCAGCCAGAACTTCGGCCAGGTCCGCAACGCGTACATCCGCATCGTGAACCAGGCCGGTGGCGCCGAGATCGCCCGCTACGACCTGAGCGAGGACGCCGCGACGGAGACCGCGATGGTCTTCGGCGAGCTGTACCGCAACGGCGCGGAGTGGAAGTTCCGTGCCGTGGGCCAGGGCTACGCCTCCGGCCTCGCCGGCATCGCCCAGGACTTCGGCGTCAACGTCTGACCGCGCCGCCCGGGGTCCCCGCGGCGGGTCTGTCGCCCGCCGCGGGGACCGGGGCCGTGGCACGGAGTGCGGGTCACAGGTACGGCGCGTGTCACCGGGCCCAGGGGCGGGCGGCCCCGCGGCCGCCCGCCCCTGGGATCAGTCGGTGAGGAGTTGAGCGCGGTACGGGTGGGCGGCGTAGACGCCCAGTTCCCGGACCTCGGCGGAGAAGAAGGACAGCTCCTCCAACGCCAGGGCCACCGAGGGCTCCTCGGGGTGGCCCTCGATGTCGACGTAGAACTGGCTCGCGAAGAAGCTGCCGCCCAGCTGGTAGCTCTCGATCTTCGTGAGGTTGACGCCGTTGCTCGCGAAGGCGCCGAGCGCCTTGTAGAGCGAGGCGGGGATGTTGCGGGTGCGGAACAACAGGCTCGTGATGTAGGCCGTGCCCTCGGCACGCTCCGGGCGGGGCGCGCCCTGGGACAGCGCGAGGAAGCGGGTCGTGTTGTGGTGCTCGTCCTCGACCGCCTCGGCGAGGACGTCCAGACCGTACAGACCGGCCGCCGCGGGCGGCGCGAAAGCGGCCTCGTGCGGGTCGCCGAGTTCCGCGATCTCGCGGGCGGCGCCGGCCGTGTCCTCGGTGACCAGCGTCCGCCAGCCGTGCTCCTGGGTGATCTTCCGGCACTGCCCGAGCGCGTGCACGTGGCTGCGTACCGTCCTGACCTCCTCGATCGTCGTGCCGGGCAGCGCCACGAGGTCGAAGCGGATGGGCAGGAAGGACTCGGCGAACATCCGCAGCCCGGACGAGGCGAGCAGCTGGTGCACGTCGGCGACCCGGCCCGCCGAGGAGTTCTCCACCGGGATCAGCGCGATGTCGGCCTTGCCCTCGGAGACCGCGAAGAGCACGTCGGCAAAGGTGGAACAGGGAAGCGTGCGGCTGGTGGGGAACATGGCGGCGCTCACGGCTGCGGAGTTGCAGCCGGGCTCACCCTGGTATGCGACGACAGTGCTCATGGCATCCAACGTATCGAAAGGGACGACACCCCCGTCGCGCTGTCCACGGAACGGAGGGAGCCGCGCGGAGAGGGAGACGTGCGGGCAACGGCAACGGCAGCGTGCGCGAAGACGGACACGTGCGGGGAACGGCAACATGCGCGGAGGCGGACGCGTGCGGGAAACAGCAGCGTGCGCGGAGGCGGATGGGCCACGGACGGAGCGGGGGCGTCGCGTGGGCGGAGCCGTTCCGGGTCCGTGGCCGTCGGCCGTACGCCGCTCGCCGCCGCTCAGCCCTCGGCCCGTGCGCGTGGAGGGGCGGGCGAGGGGCGGGTGTCGGCGCCCGGCGCCCCCGCGCGACGCCGCTAACCTCCCGGCATGATGGTCGAAACCCTCGTGCCCGTCGACAACGACATCCCCGGCCCGGTCCTCACCGAGCTGACCGGGCTGTACGCCTCGAACCGTGAGTTCCAGCAGCTGAGCGGGGAGTTCCCCGACCCGCAGGACATCCGGCCGGAGCAGGTCGCCGCCTCCCTCGCCGACGAACTGTCGCACCCGGACGCGGAGGTGCTGCTCGCCCGCTCGCGGGGCCGGCTGGTGGGGATCGCGGTCACCCGGCGCCGTCATCCCTCGCGCTTCGACGATCCGGACCCCTGGATCGGGCTGCTGATGATCGACGAGGGCGCGCACCGCTCCGGTTTCGGCCGCCGGCTCGCGCACACGGTGGAGGACCGGTTCAGGGAGGAGGGCCGTACCGGGGTGCGGCTCGCCGTGCTGGAGGACAACACCAGGGCGTTCGCCTTCTGGACGGCCCTGGGCTACGCCGTCATCGACCACCGCCCCGACCTGACGCTCGGCCGCCCGACCGTCGTCCTGCGCAAGGAACTCGCCCCGGGCCCGGAGCTGGACGCACCCGCCGGGGCGCTCTGAGCCCAGGCCACAGGGCGGCTCCCGTCACAGGGCGGCTCCCGTCACAGGGCGGCCCGGCTCCCGCCCGGCGCCACCTGCTCCCGCCTGCCGCGACCGGCTCCCGTCACGGCCTGGACGGTTTCCCGTCCCCGTACAACCAGTCCTTCCACACGCCGCCGAGGTTCTCGCCGGTGGCGTGTTCGGCGTACGCGGTGAAGTCGGCGGTGTCCGCGTTGCCGTGCCGGTGGTCGGTGGCCCAGTCCTTGAGCAGGGAGAAGAACGCCCTGTCACCCACCTGCCGGCGCACTCTGTGCAGGACCATGGCGCCGCGCTGGTACACCGGCGCCTTCGAGATGTCGCGGGCCGAGGGCGGTCTGGCGGGCGGGAACTCCCAGACCGCGGCGCTCGCACCCGGGTCGTCCTCGAAGTACTCACCCGCGTAGAGCGCGTCGAAGGTGTGCTGGGCGCTCGGCCCCCCGTGCCTCTCCTGCCAGAGCCATTCCGCGTAGGTCGCGAAGCCCTCGTTGAGCCACATGTCACGCCAGCTCGCGGGCGTGACGGAGTCGCCGTACCACTGGTGCGCGAGTTCGTGCACGAGGAGACCGACGCTCGGGACGCCCGTGAGGACCGGCCGGGTCTGGGTCTCCAGCGCGTAGCCGGCGTCCCGCTCGCGCTCCACGATCGCCCCGGCGGAGGAGAAGGGGTACGGCCCGAATGCCTCCGCCTCCCAGGCCAGGATCTCGGGCAGCCGGTCGAGCGCCTTGCGGGCCGCCGCGTGACCGAGCCGCGGGTCGAAGGCGGTGATCGAGCGCACCTTGCCCCGGGGGCCGGCCACGGGACCTGAACCGCGGGCGGGGCGGGGCCCTCGGGCCGGGCGGGGCCCTCGGGCCGGGCCGCTTCCGCCGTCGGACCGCGTGGCGACGTCGATCGTCGTGTCCCGCACCTCGTACGCGCCGATCGCGAGAGTGGCCAGGTAACTCGCCATGGGCTGCCCCGTGTGCCAGCGGTACGTCGTCCGGCCGTCCGCGCCGCGCCGCTCTCCGCGCGGTTCGCCGTTGGACAGCGCGCGGAGCCCCTTGGGGACGGTGACGGTCAGGTCGTACGTGGCCTTGTCGCTGGGGTGGTGGTTGCCCGGGAACCACGCCATGGACCCGGTGGGCTGGCCGAGCGCGAGGGCCCCGTCCGCCGTGGGCAACCAGCCCTCCTGGGAGCCGTCCGGGTCGGTGATGGTCCGCGGGGTGCCCGAGTAGCGCACGACGGTGCGGAACGCGTGGCCCTTGCCGAGGTCGCGCCGGGGACGGATCGTCACGTCGTCGGCATCCCTGCTGACCCGGGCGGTCTCCCCGTCCACCGTGACCTTCTCGATGTCGAGTCCGTGCAGGTCCAGGCGGAAGGCGGTCAGGTCCTGTTGCGCGCGGGCCCGGAGGGTGGCCACCCCGCGCAGGTGCTGACCCGAACTCTGCGCGTTCTTACGGGTGTAGGTGATCCGCAGCCCGTAGTGGAGCACGTCGTACCCGCCGTTGCCGAGCCGCGGGAAGTAGGGGTCGCGCAGGCCCGCCGCCCCCGGGGTGCCGTGCACACCCCGCGCGTGCGAACAGGAGACGAGCGGCCCGAGGGACAGCACGGCCAGGACGGCGGCACCGGCCCGGGTGGTCCTGCGGAGGAGCGAATGGGGGCACGGTCGTCTCGGCACCGGCTGATAATACGATCCATGGTGGGTGATTTACGGCATTTCAACCGATTGCCTCCCGTACGTCAGTCCGGTCTTTCTGTCTCCGGTCAGCTCGTCTTCCTGTCTCCGTCCGCTCCCCTTCCGCTCCGGCCAGTCCCCTTTTCCCGCGTTCTCCCGCGCCGACCGGCTCACTTTTCCCGCCTCCGGTCAGCTCGCCTTCTCCACCTCCGCCCGGACGTCGCCGTTCCTGCTCGACAGGTCGAGGAGGTGCGGCTCGGCGCTGCTCTTCGCGTGGGGCACGTCGAGGGAGCGGTGGCCGTTGGTGGTGGAGCCGCCGGTCCGGTAGAGCGTGCCGTCGTCGGGGAGGACCACGGTCACCTGCCCGTTGACGGCGCGGCCGACAACGCGCGCCGGGGAATCGGCGAAGGCCAGCCGGGCCTTGCCGTTGGTGGCGCGGGCCTCCGCGTCGCCGTGCAGGGCCTTGGCGTCTATGCCGCTGTTGGAGGTCTGGAGGTCGCTGTCCCCGGTGACCTCCTCGATGTCCATTCCTCCGTTGGTCGTGCGCACGTGGAGCGAGCCGTCGACGTGGCGCGCGGTGACACCTCCGTTCCGGGTCGTCAGGCGTACCGCTCCGGTCACTCGGTCGACGGTGACGGAGGACGAGGACGTCGTGACGTTCAGGGCGCCTCTGACGTCGGAGAGGGTCACACCGCCGTTGCGGGAGGTGATGGTCGCCGCGTGCCGCAGCCCGGCGGCCCGCACGCTTCCGTTCTGGCTGTCCACGTCGACCGCGAGCTTCCTCGGCACCCTGACCTCGGCCCGGCCCTCGCAGGAGAAGTTGATGCCGGGGCAGTTCAGTTCGACCTTGAGCCGGTCCCCGTCCAGCGACCACCGGGCCTTCGGGCTGCGCAGGCCCGACCCCTTGATCCACCGGTCGACCTTCACAGTGGCACCGTCGTAAGGGACTATCCGCAGCTTCATGTTGCTGGTCTGGAGCGTGAGCCGGGTGCCGTCGTAGGCGAAGTCCTTGCTCGCGTGCTCCTCGTCGCCCGCACCGCAGCCGGTGAGCAGTCCGGCCACGAGCACCACGAAGGCGGACGACAACGCGGCGCGGGCGGCCCCGCGGGAGCCGCGAGAGCCCGGGAGCACGGCGGCGGGCACGAGGCCGGTGCCGGGGCGGGAGGAGCGGGCAGAGGGAGCCGAGTAGTCGGGGAAACCCGAACGGCTGCTGGATACACGCGGCTTGAGGACCATGCGTTCAGCTTGCCGGGCCACCGGACCGCTCCACCATGAGGTGTACCGCACAGAGTTACTGAGGTTTACCCCACCGTGCCCGCTGTGGTGGGCCGCCCTCTTCCGTCCTCTTCCGCCCGCCCGCCCGATCACTCAGCCGGCCAGTCAGCCGACCATTCAGCCACCCAGCCAGCCAGCCGGCCGGCCGGCCGGTCAGTCAGCTCAACCGGCCGTAGCCTCGGCCGCCCGCAGCAGGCCCTCGATGCGGTCGAAACCGAGGCGCCGCGCGTGCTGCCGTGCGGTGACGCCGTCGCCGTCGGGCAGGTCGGGCGTGGCGCCCGCCGCGAGCAGCAGCCGCACGATCTCCTCGTGCGCGGCTCCTCCGTCGCCGAGGATCACCGCCTCCAGGAGGGCGGTCCAGCCGAGGCGGTTGACGTGGTCGACGTCCATGTCCGTCTCGCGCAGCGCCGCGCGGACGTACGCGACGTGCCCGCGTTCGCACGCCGGGATGAGCGCGATCCCGCCGAACCGGTTGCGCAGGGTCAGGTCGGGGTGGGCCGGCAGCAGGGCGCGCATCATCGCGACGCTGCCGGTGACCCCTGTGACCAGCCACGGACTGTTGAGCTGCTCGTCCTGCGCGTCCGGATCGGCCCCGGCCGCGACCAGCGGCCCGGCCGCCGCCACGTGGTCACCGAGCGCGGCGAGCAGCAGCGGCGTCCGGCCGGCGGCGTCCCGCACCGCCGGATCGGCGCCCGCGTCCAGGGCCTCCCGCACCCCGGCCTCGTCTCCACGGGCGGCGGCCTCCAGCAGCCGGGCCCCGGCCCCGCCCTGGTGACTACCGCTCCCGCCGTGGCTGTGGCTGGTCATCTTCCCGCACTCCTGCCTCGTGTCGTACGCGTTACGGAGCCACGTTACGGAGGCTCCGATCACGCGGACCACCCGGATTCCGTACGCCGCGGTACGCCTTGCTACGCCGATGTCCCCGCTGGTCAGCGGCCGAGGGCGGCCACACCTGCCTGCGCGTACCTCTCGTCCTGGTCGCCGCTCGGGGCACCGGCGACGCCCACCGCCGCGACGGGGGCTCCCTTGGCGGCGACCGGCGCGCCGCCCGCGAGGAACAGCGTGCCGGGGATGTCCTTGAGCGTGGGAGCGCCGTCGAGCCGCTTGACCAGCTCGGAGGTCGGCGCGTTCCAGGACACGGCCGTGAACGCCTTCTTCGCGGCCGCGTCGTACGACTGCGGGCCCGCGCCGTCGCCGCGCAGCGTCACGAGCGTACGGCCGTCCCGGTCGACGACCGCCACGGACACCTTCTGGTGGTCGCGCACGGCGGCGTCGAGGGCGGCCTGCGCGGCCCGGGTCGCGGCGGCCGTCGTCAGGTGCGGGGTGCTCGTCAGGTTGCGCGAAGCGGCGTCCGCCGGTGCGGCGGAGGCCGGACGGGGCGCGGCGGGGGCGTCGGCGTTCGCCGAGACCGTGCCGAGGACGCCCGCGCCGAGCGCCACGACCGCGACGCCTCCGGCGAGCAGACGGGCACGGGAGCCGGGACGCGAACCGTCGCGGGTGGAGCGGTGAGCGGTGAAGCGGGACATGGTGTGACTCCTCGGGCCGGGTGGTGGCGCCGCCGGTCGGGCGGCCTGTCTCCAGCCTGGTGGCGCGGGGGCCGCCTCCGGCTCCTCCGCCCGGCCGCGACCGGCGCTCCGGCCGGTGGACACGCGGGTCGGCCGATCGGTTGACGCGGAGGGCCCCGGGTCCGGGTGATGATGCGGAGGGAGCCGTGTCGCCCGCGCGCACGGCCCGCACACGACCGACGGAACGCGGACCAAGCGGACGCGGACCAACCGGACGCGGACCAACCGGGCACACGCCCACCCAACACACGTCAGCCGGACACACGCCAACCCGGACACACGTCAGCCGGACTGCGCCAACCGAAAACAGCCGACCGAACACAGCCGACTGGAAGCCCCCATGCCCCCCGCCACCCCCTCCGAACGGCCGGAACCGCCCGAGCCGGGTCCCCCGGACGCGCTCGCGCACCCCGGGGGGACCGGGCGCCCCGGCGCCTCCGCGAACCTCGCGGCAGGGAACGGCGCGACGGCCGGGCGCGAGAGGACGCGGGCATCACGTGGGATGCGCGGGTCCCCCGGGGCCCTCGGGACCTGGGGGCGGTACGAGGCCGGGTTCCGTGAGCCCGGGGAGCCAAGCGCGTCCGGCGGGACCGCCGAGGCCGGTGAGCGGAGGCTGTCCGCGCTGCTCACGGCGGCCTTCCTGGTCCTGCTGGCCGGGGCGCTGCTGCGCTACGTCCTGCGGCACGGGGACAGCGAGCGGCTGCCGTGGGTGTGCGCGCTCGGCGCCGTACTCGCCGTGGTCCAGGTGAGCGGGGAGATCCGGCCCGGTGCGCGGCGCACGCAGGTGCTGCGGCTCGGTGCCGTGGTGGGCTGCTGGGTGGTGATCGTCCTGCTGGCGCCGAGCTTCGCCTGGTGCGCGGTGCCGCTCGTGCACACGGCGCTGCGCACCCTGCCCACCCGGGCCGCCGTCGTACTCGTCAGCGCCCTGTCGGCCCTGGTGGTGGCCGCACAGCTGCGGCTGGCGGACGGCGTCGACCCCAATCTGGTCCTGCTGCCGCCCGTGGTCGCGGCGCTCGCCACGGGGGTCTTCGTCCACATGCGCCGGCAGACGGAGCGGCAGCAGCGCCTCATCGACGACCTCGTCCGCACCCGCAGGGAACTGGCCGCGACCGAACGCCGCGAAGGGACGCTCGCCGAACGCCAGCGTCTCGCCAGGGAGATCCACGACTCCCTCGCCCAGGGCCTGTCGAGCCAGACCATGCTGCTCCAGGCCGCCGACCGGCAGTGGACCAGTGATCCGAAGGCGGCGCGCGCCCATGTCCGCAGCGCCTCGTCGATCGCCGCCCACAGTCTGGCCGAGGCCCGCCGTCTCGTGCACGACCTGGGCCCCGCCGACCTCGCGGGAGGCGTCGGGCCGGCCGAGGCGCTGCGGACGCTCGCGGCGCGGGAGTCACGGGACGGGCTGGCGGTCCGCTTCCACGCCGAGGGGCCTGACGACGGGCTCCCCGACCGTGTGGCCTCGGCCCTTCTCCGCACCGCGCAGGGCGCGCTCGCCAACGTACGCGAGCACGCCCGCGCCAGGCACGCGGCGCTGACCCTGACCCGGCTGGACGACGCGGTCGTCCTGGACGTCGCGGACGACGGCCACGGGTTCGACCCCGCCACGGCCGGGAACGGGCCGGACGCCTTGCGCGGCCACGGGTTGCCGGCCGCCCGCGCCCGGCTGCGGCAGGTCGGCGGCACTCTGACGATCGAGTCGGCCCCCGGCGAGGGAACCGTCCTGACGGCCACGGTGCCGCTCACTCCGGCGGGGCCGGGCCGGGCCCCCGTGGCGGACACGGCCCCGGACCCGCGCGCCGACGCCGGTGTGGGGGCGGCCCCGGGAGAGCGTGCCGAGCCGCGCCCCGGGCCGGAAGCGGAAACGACGGAGGAGGGCGGACCACGATGAGCGCGACGGAACCGCAGGGAACACCACGGAACGCCAGGGACACGCACAACGCACCGGAGGCGCCGGACGCGCGGAACGCCCGGGACGTACCGAGCGCGCAGGACGCCGCGAGGGCGCCCTCGCACCCACCCGAGGCTTCCCCTGAGGCTTCGCCGGAGACTTCCCCGGAGGACGGTGGCCGCACGGGCGGCGGGCAGTCGGCCGCCGCCTCCCCCGTGCGCCTTCTCCTGTGCGACGACCACGCCGTCGTACGGGCCGGCCTGCGCGCGCTGCTCGCGAGCGCCCCGGGCATCGAGGTGGCCGGGGAGGCGGGCAGCGGTGAGGAGGCCGTGGCGCTCGCGGAGAAGCTGCGGCCCGCGCTCGTGCTCATGGACCTGCAGCTCGGCGCCGGGATCGACGGGGTCGAGGCGACCCGGCGGCTGACCTCGCTGCCGGACGGGCCGCGCGTCCTGGTGCTCACGACGTACGACACGGACGCGGACATCACCCGTGCGATCGAGGCGGGGGCGACCGGCTACCTGCTGAAGGCGGAGCGGCCCGAGGAACTGTTCCCCGCGATCCGGGCCGCCGCCGAGGGCCGGACGGCGCTGTCCGCCCCGGTCGCGGGCCGCGTCATGGCCCGGCTGCGCAGCCCGCTGCCCGATCTGACGCCACGCGAGCGCGACATCCTCGCCCAGCTCTCCCGGGGCCTCGGTAACCGGGAGATCGCCCGTGCCCTGTTCATCAGTGAGGGCACCGTGAAGACCCACCTCGGCCGCATCTACCAGAAGCTCGGCGTCGACACCCGGGCCGGGGCGGTCGCGGTCGCCCAGGAGCGGAGGCTGCTCGGCTGACTCCGGGGAGGACGGCGGGAGCGGTGGCACCTCCCGGCCGCTCCCGGCATCTCCCGGCGCTCCCGACGCCTCCCGCCCGTTCCTGCCCCCCTCCCGGCACCTCCCGGCCGCTCCCGCCGCCTCCCGACGCCTCGCGGCCCCTCCCGCCCGCTCCCGTCCGGCCCCCGTGGCACCATCGACCCGTGCTCGACATCGGTTACGCCCTCTCCCGCCGCTTCCCGGACCCGCCGCAGACCGACTACCGGCGGGCGGACCGGCACGCGCTGCGGCACGATCTCTTCAGCGGGGACGTGTATCTCGCGGACACCGAGAGCGACCGCGAGTTGTCCACAGCCTGGGGATGGGTTCCGGTGCTGGACTTCGCCTGGGCGTTGTGCGACATCGCGGAGCTGCTGGACGAGGACCCGCTGGGCAGCCGGGCCGCCCGGCCGCAGTACGCCGAACTGGACTTCACGGAGTCCACGGACCGGCTGCTGTTCGAGCGGCGCTTCGGCTGGGTCGACATCGAAGCGGAGTGGCTGCCCGCCGACGTCCCCCCGCTCGCCTTCCCGCACGCCGAACTACGCGGCGAGGCCCGGGACTTCCTGCACGATCTGCTCGCCGACCTCTTCGACATGCACGAGGCGCTCGCCGACAACCCGGTGATCTGGGACCTCCAGGCCCGCTTCCCCCGCCTGCCGGCCGGACGCGGCGGCCGCTGAGGCGGCGGAGGCCGCGAGGCCGCGGAGTGCCCTGAGTCCCCTGAGGCCGCTGAGGCCGCTGAGGCCGCTGAGGCCGCTGAGCCCCCTGAGAACGCCCTGAGCCGCCCGCCCCGCTCCTCCTACTCCCCGTGGTCCAGCACCCGCACCCCCCGTTCCGCCGCGAAGGCCGGGGCCAGGTCGATGAGCTGCTGCGGGCTGATCACCGCGCCGGAGAGGCGGTCCACCCCGCGGGCGATGAGCAGTTCGCCGGCGCTGCGCAGGTCCACGTCCTTCAGGACGGCCCCGCCGAAGTCCACCCCGCGCAGCGCGCAGTCCACGAACTCGACCCGCTGGAGGGTGGCGCCGCCGAAGTCCGGTTCGACCAGGACGCAGGACTCGAAGACCACGTCCTTGAGTTGCGCGGCGCGCAGGTTCAGGTAGTCGATCTTCCCGCCGCGCACCACGACACGTTCCAGCACCGCGCCGTGCAGCTGGACTCCGCCGAGCCGGGGCTCGACGATCTCCGCGTCCCGCAGCGTGGCCTCCGCGAGGTCCGTGCCCACCCCGCGTACGGACTCCAGCCGGGAGTCCACGAACCGGGCGCGGGTCAGCCGGGTCTCGGTCAGATCGCAGTCCACCAGCGCGCAGTCGAGGAAGCCCGCGCCGCCGCCGTCCTCCCCGCCGAGGTCGAGTCCACGCAGCTCCAGCCCGTCGTAGTCACCGTCGGGGGACAGACCACCGGGTGGCAGCGGGCTGAGCGGCGGCAGCCGCAGCGCCGGACGGCGGGCGGGAGGCACGGCGGGCCGCCGACGGGTACCGCCGTGCGGCGCGGAGCCCTGCCGGGGTGACGAGGAGCGAGGTAGAGCCATGTCCCCATCGTGACGTACGCCACTGACAACGCGTCCCCCGCCCGTGCCGTGTCCCCCTCCACCCCTGCCTCGGCGCCCTTGACCTCAAGCGCGATCGAGGGATCAGCCTGGGCTCCGGCACCCGCCACCGACCGACTCCCGCCGAGCCCACGGAGACAGCCATGCACGCGATCCGCCACTACACGTTCGGCGCTCCGGACGTACTCGTGTACGAGCGGGTGGACGATCCGGTCCCCGGGCCGGGGCAGGTGCTCGTCGCGGTCGCCGCCGCCGGGGTGCACCTGCTCGACACGGCGATCCGCTCGGGCGTCACGACGGGACCGATGCCCACGCCGCCCGAACTGCCGACCGTCCCGGGGCGGGAGATCGCGGGCACCGTCGTGGGACTGGGGGCGGGCGCCGATCCCGGGCTGCTGGGCAAGCGGGTCGTCGCGCACCTCGGTTTCGCGCCCGGGGGCTACGCGGAACTGGCCGCGGCCGAGACCGCGAGGCTGCACGAGATCCCGGGCACGCTGGACGAGGCCGCTGCCGTCGCCATGATCGGCACGGGGCGGACCGCGCTCGGCGTCCTGAACTTCGCCGCCCTCGGGCCGGGCGACGTCGCCCTCGTCCTCGCGGCCGCCGGGGGGATCGGCACGCTCCTGACGCAGTACGCGAGGAACGCGGGCGCGACCGTCGTCGGACTGGCGGGCGGGGCGCGGAAGACGGCGCTGGTCACCGGGAACGGCGCCGATCTGTCCCTCGACTACAACGAGCCCGGCTGGCCCTCCGCCGTACGCCGGTCCCTGGGCGGTCAGCGGCCCGTGACGGTCGTGTTCGACGGGGTCGGCGGCGCGGCGGCCGAGGAGGCCGTGCGTCTGCTGGCTCCCGGCGGCCGGCACCTCGTGTTCGGCTGGTCGAGCCGGGGCATCAGCGCGGACGGCAGCGGGTTCGTCCTCACGAGGAGCGAGTTGGCCGAGCGCGGCATCACCTCCCAGTCGGTGCTCGGCCCGGCGATGACGGCGAGGGAGGGCGGCGAGAACCCGATGCGGGCTCTGGAGAGCAGGGCGCTCGCCGAGGCGGCGGCCGGCCGGCTGCGGCCGGGGACCGACCGGTTCCCGCTGGCCGCCGCGGCACAGGCCCACCGCGCCCTTGAGGGCAGGGCCACGGTCGGGAAGGTGGTGCTGGAGCCGTGACCCGCCCGGACCGCGGGCCACGGGCACCCACCCTGCCCCCGCACGGTTCGCGAAGCCGGCTCCGTACCCCGGGGGCGCGCCGGTCCGGGGTGGCGGCCGGGCCGGTCCCGGCCCTTCCCCGCCCCGGACCGGCCGCGGGCCGCTAGGGTGCGGGCATGGCCGGTTCCCACCAGGAAAGCCCGACATCCCGCGAGTTATCCCCCTCGCACACCGGGGCGTCCGTCCCGGAGCAGCACTCGCCGGCGCTGCCGTCCACCGCACGGCCGGGCGCGCGCCGGGCCGTCACCGTCCCGCGTCCCGCGCGGTCCGGACGGTCGTCACGTACGGCTCCGGCCCCGCTCTCCACCCCGGAGCGGCTCGCGGCCCTGAACATCACCGAGACCGACTGCCGTCAGTGCGGCACCGTCATCGCCGGGCTCAACGGCCGGTACGCCTGCCCTCTGTGCGGGTGGGCCAACGCGTGGTCCGACGGGGACCAGTAGGGGCGCGGACGACCGGGGACGGAACCAAAAAGCGCGTGCGGGCGGCTGGGGCTGGGGGGAACGGGCACGGGGACGGGTGAGGCGGCCCGCCGTCCCACCGGCCCCGGGCCGGAAACCCGGGGAAGCGGGCCCGGAGCGGGGCGCCGGCCGGCCGGGGCGTGGCCTGCCGGCCGGCCGGTGCCGTGGTCCGCGGGCCGGTCCGGGTCATGGCCTGCCGCGGCCGGTCACGTCGCCGGGGACGAGCCCGTACCGGCGACCGGGGCCGGTACGAGGGGTCCGTCCTCGTGTCCTCGCGGGGCGCGACGGTCCGCCCGGCGGGGGCCGACCGGGGCCGCTGCGCCCAGGGGCGTGTCCGCCGGGAGGCAGACCGCGAGGTGCTCGGTCGCCGTGAGCGCGGGCCCCGAGGCGTCGGAGGCCGCCGCCATGAGGCGCGCCGCGACGGCCGGCTCCGTGCCGGGCGGTACGACGAGCAGGTCCCAGCGGCCGACGTCGTAGGACAGCAGCAGCAGTTTGTTCGGGTCCAGCTCCGCCGTGAACCAGCCGACCTTGACGATGTGTCCCGGGACGGCGATCCGGCGCGGGACGGCCGGCCAGGTACGGGAGTTCACCGCGATCCGTGTGATCCTCCCCCACCGGGAGTCGAGCGCCTCGACCAGTTGGGGGATCTCACGGGTCAGGTCGCGGGAGCGGGGCCACCAGGCCCCGTCGAGGAGACCGCGGGGTGCGTCGGGGTCCTTCAGGGAGAGTCGCGGCGACGCGGACGCCCCGGCCGGAGGGCCGGGCACCACGGAAAGCGTCGAGGGGGGCCACACATTGGTCGCGGACATGGCGCGAACCTGTCTCCGGGCGAGTGCCCGGCATTGTCACCTACCGGGAGCGACGCCGGCGGAGCCGGAATGCGAAGAACTCCCGATGTACCGAGGCTACTCCCCCGCCGGGCCCCAAGAGGCCCGTACGCCGGTGACATTGGTGGGCCGGGATTCGGCTGGCCCGGCCGGTGGGGGGTAGATACCCGACGCCGGGGCGCGCAAGGCGCCCCCACAGGCCGTACGACAGGAGTGTTCCGTGACCGAGGTGTTCCTGCGCAGGCTGTCCCGCTGGCAGGCCGAGACCCAGCGGGAGGCCATGGCCGACCTGTACGTCGAGGCGTACCAGGGCGCGCCGGGCGAGGTGTTCCACGACCGGCAGGGCTTCCTGAACCGGTACGCCGAGGACGTGCAGCGCACCGGCTTCGAGATGGTGATCGCCGGGGCGGCCGAACTCGGCGGCTGCGCCTACGGCTACACGGTCGATCGCGCCGGCACTTGGTGGCAGGGGTTCACCGGGGCGCACCCGGAGGCCGAGGAACTCACCGCCGCGGGGCAGGTCTTCCTCGTCGCGGAGCTGATGGTGCGCCCCGGTGAGCGCCGCGCCCACGTGGCCACCAGGCTCCTGGAGCTTCTGCTGACCCGGACGGAGACCGCCTGGGCCGTCGCGGGGGTACCGGCGCACGCCTTCCCGGCGCACCACGCCTTCACGTCCTGGGGCTGGACCACTTTGGGGCGCCTGGACCCGGCTCCGGCCTCCGCGACCGGGGCACTCGACGTATGGGGCAGGCGAAGGGCGCGGTGAACGGGGTGAAGCACCTCACGGACCGCCGGGCGCTCCCCCGTCACGGCCGAGGGACGGGGCGCTCGCCCCGTCACCCCTCCCGCACGCTCCCCGGCGCCTCGCGCCGGGCCCCCGCTGCCGCCAGCGCCTCGTCCGTGAGCCGGTAGACGGTCCACTCGTCCTGCGGGCGGGCGCCGAGGGACTCGTAGAAGGCGATGCTCGGCGTGTTCCAGTTCAGGACGGACCACTCCAGGCGTTCGTAGCCCTCGCGCACACAGATGCGGGCCAGTTCGGTCAGGAGGGCCTTGCCGTGACCGCCGCCCCTGCTGGCGGGGCGGACGTACAGGTCCTCCAGGTAGATCCCGTGCGTACCGCGCCACGTCGAGAAGTTGCGGAACCACAGGGCGAAGCCGACGGGCTCGCCGGCCGCGTCCTGGGCGATGTGGGCGAACACGGCGGGGTGCGCGCCGAACAGTGCCTCGGTCAGTTGCTCCTCGGTGGTGCGGACCTCGTGCAGGGCTTTCTCGTACGCGGCCAGTTCGCGCACCATGGCGTGGATCTCGGGCACGTCCCCGCGGGTCGCCGGCCTGACGAGGCCGCCGGGGCCACGCGTGGTGGCGGGGGTGCCGGGCGTGGTCGCTGTCCTCGTACTGTCGCTCATGGGCGCAGGTTAACCGGCCCGTGCGCGCAGCAACGCCCCGATCTCCCCCTGGCGTGCGGGCAGCGGGCGGCCGTCCTCGATCTCCCACAGGCAGTTCTGGAGTACCCGGGCCAGGGTCCAGGCCGCGGCCCGTCGCCGGTCCAGGCCCAGGACCTCGGTCATGGCGTCGAAGCGGCGGGCGGTCTGCCCGGCGTCGTAGCGGTTGTGCAGCGCGGGCAGCAGGTCGAACCCGGGGTCGCCCGCGAGCGGTTTCGGGTCGATGGCGAGCCAGGGCGCCCGGCCGGACGCCAGGACGTTCTGGAAGTGCAGGTCCCAGTGGAGCAGCCGGTCCCCCGGTTCCGGCAGGACGCCGCGGAGGGCGGCGCCGCAGTCCGCGAGCAGGTCCCTCGCCACGGGGTCGGCCACGCGGGGCAGGGCCCGGGGCAGCGCGTCGAGCATCGCGCTCCCGACCGTGGCCAGGGTCCGCAGGCCCGCCGGGGCCCGCACCGAGTGGAGCAGACGCAGCAGTTCGGCGATCCGCACGCTCGCCCGCAGCGCGTCCGGCACGGAGTCGAGATCCTGGCCCGCTTCGAGACGTTCCAGCAGGAGCGTCGCCGTGCCCGGGTCCTCGGCGAGGAGGCGGACCGCGCCCCGGCCCTCCCAGGCGCGCAGGGCCGCGCCCTCCCCCTCGTTCTCCTCGGTGCGCAACTGGAGTTTGAGGACGGCGGGCGTGCCGTCCGCCTTGCGTACCGGGAGGACGAGGGCGGCCGCCCCGTGCAGTGGGGTGCCGTCCGGTCGCAGATCCCAGCGGTCCAGGAAGTGGGCCGCCCGCGAGGGGAGTTGCCCGACGAACGCCCGCCCCGCCTCCTTCTCGTACCGGATCTGCGACTCGACGAGGGCCGCGGGCACCTCGAAGGGGACGGGAACCGGGCCGCCGGAGGGCGTGGGAGCGCCGCCCCCTCCGGACGGCCTCGGGGGAACCGGGATGTCGCTCATCCGGGCATCGTAGGGGCGGGGGCGGTCCTGGGGGCGCCACCGAGGCGGCGCTCCGGCACCACCCTTCCGGCACGGCCCGCCGGCTGAGACCGGGCCGTGCGCGTCGTGCGCCACTCACCTCGCCGCCGCGCCCCCGCCCGCCCGTTCTCGCCGTGCGCGCGCTCTCCAGTTGTCAAGGTGCGCCCCGACCACCACCCGCCGCCTTCCGCCGCACCGCCGCTCTCCCCTGCCGTGCCCGGGGGCGGCCGGCAGGAGAGGGCGGTGGAGGAGCGCGGGGCGGCGAGAGGCGAGGGTGGCGGCGGGTGCGGGAAGGGGGGACTCGGTAACTCCCCGCATCCATAAAACTACCTGCGGTAGCCGTCGGGGAACCCCACGCGAACGAGTGGTTTCAAGCCGCGGCGCAGCAGAAGAGCAACCACACGAAGCGCGGGTCAGGACGCTTCGCTCGTGGCGCCGGACACCTGGAGCCGGCCGCCGCGGCTCTCCGCCACGCGCAGGGCGTCTCTCAGGGCGGAACTCAAATGGGTGACGTAGAAGAGCAGTTCCGTCTCGGATGTCGCGCCCTCGCGCAGGGCGCTCCGCACGTGGTCGAGCAGCTCCTGCGCCATCGTGAGCTGTATGGCCTCGACGCTGTCCGCCAGGCGGGAGACAACGCTGTCGGCCTCGGCGTCACCGACGCTGATCAGGTAGCAGTCCTTGCCCCCTTCACCGGTCCACGGGAGCAGTCGCATCGCCGTGCCCCCTCTCCCGCTGTCGGCTCCTCGGCTCGTCGTCCATGTCCGTCGCGCTCCTCTCTCCCGGCGACGTCCCGGACTCACGGCCTGCTGCCGTGGCGGGCGTCGGCGGAAGCAAGGCTTCCGCTCCGGGCGTCCGGTTCCCATCCGAAGGACCTATGGGACCGGCCTATATTCGCGACATGGGGCAGATTTCGGATTCCGTCTGGTCACATCCGGAGCTCGACGCGGCCGTCGCCCGCGCGGACTGGGGTGCGGTGTTCCGCGCGTACCGGAAGTTCACGGGCCTGAGCCAGACCCGGCTCGGGGAGCGCGTCGGCCTGGCGCAGTCGGACGTGTCGGACATCGAGCGCGGAAGGCGCCGGGTGACGTCGGTGGAGGTGCGCTCACGCATCGTCTCCGGGCTCGGCGTACCGGTCGTCGGCATCCCCGAGCAGGCGCGGCCCGGCCGGGCCCGGCCGGGCGAGGCACCGGCCCGCGCGCCGCGGCCCCCGGTCGCCGGGCTCGCTCTGCCGGGGACGGAACCCGACGAGGACCTGGCCGACAGGCTCGGCGGCACGATCGCCTCCGTCCCGGGCCGGCGGGGGGTGGACGCCGCGACCCTCGACTGGCTCGACCGGCTGCTCGCCGAGCACCGGCGCGCGGAGGACACCATCGGCTCGCGGCCCCTCGTGGGCATCATGCGCAGGCAACTGCGCACGGTCACCAGCCTGTACGAGCGCACGAGCGGGCCGCTCACCGGACGCGTGGTGCGGCTGGCCGCCGAGCACGCCCAGTTCCTCGCCTGGATGGCACAGGACCAGGGGGACACCGCCACGGCCCTGTCCTGGTACGACCGTTCGCACGAGTGGGCGCTGGAGGCGGGGGACGCCGACATGGCCGCCACGACGCTCAGCATGAAGGCGCACGGCGCGTGGTCGCGCGGCGAGGCCCCGAAGTGCGTACGGCTCGCCCAGGCGGCCCGCTGGTCGGCGCCGGGTGCCTCGCCCGGCGTGCAGGGGATGGCCGCGCAGATGGAGGCGCGCGGGCACGCGATGGCCGGCGAGGCGGCGGCGGCGCACCGGCTGCTCGACGAGGCGCAGGAGCTGATCGTCCGGGCCGCCGGGCGCCCGGAGGACGAACCGGCGTGGATGTACTTCTACGACGAGACGTGGTTCACGCTCCAGCGCGGCATGGCCTCGATGCAGTTGCGGCAGTGGCGGACGGGGGTCGACCAGCTCACGACCGGGCTGGCGGCGCTGCCCGCGACCTACCGGCGGGACCGCGCCTGGTACCGCGCGTGTCTCGCGCACGCCCTGGCCGGCGCGGGTGAGGCCGCCCAGTCCCTCGCGACCGCCCTGGCCACCGTCCCCGACGCGGACGCCGTCGGCCGTCCGCACGCGTGGCAGGAGCTGCACACCACGGCCTCGCTGCTGCTGCGACGGGGAGCGGCCGAGGGCAGGGACCTCGTCGCGGCTCTCGCGGAACGTGGCTGAGCCGAAGGGACGGGGCGGACCACAGGACTGACGACGGGGCTGCGGGGGGCGGGAGCGAGGGCAGGGCAGGGCAGGGCACGGGACTGACGACGGGGCTCAGAGGACGGGAGCGACGACAGGGCTGAGGACCGGGCCGCGGCGGAGCGCCGTACGCGTACGCCGCCCGCGTACGCCGCCCCCGCCGGGGTGCAGCCCGCGCGAGAGCGCGCCCGTCCTCCCAGGACAGGCGCGCTCCCCGCGTGGCGGGCGGCGGGACGGAAAGGGCCGGGTGAGGACCGAGACCGGACAGGACCGGGACCGGACAGGACCGGGACCGGTCAGAACCGGGACCGGTCAGAACCGGGACCGGTCAGAACCGGGACAGGTCAGGACCGGGCGACCCGCTGGTGCGTCTCCCCCGTCATGTCCTCCAGCTCCACGTTCTTCGTCTCGGGGACCTTCGTGCGGACGAAGACGAAGCTGGCGAGGGCGAAGAACGCGAAGGCGCCGTAGAGCCAGGACAGGCCGACCTGCCGGGTCATCGGCTCGAAGGAGAAGGTGACCACGAAGTTGAACAGCCAGTTCGAGGTCGTGCCGATCGCGAGCGCCATCGCGCGCATCCGGTTCGGGAACATCTCCGCGAGCATGATCCACATGATCGGGCCCCAGGACAGCGCGAAGAACACGACGAACATGTTGGCGCCGACCAGCGCGAGCGGGCCGTACGGGCTCGGCAGGGTCACGTCGTCGCCGGAGCCCTGCTGCTGGGAGAAGGCGATCGAGGTGAGCGTGAGGGCGAGGAACATGCCGACCGAACCGATCGACAGCAGTACGCGGCGGCCGACCCGGTCCACGAAGAGCATCGCGACCACGGTCATGACGACGTTGATCCCGGCCGTGATCACGGAGGTCGTGAAGGAGCTGGACTCGCTGAAACCGACCGACTTCCACAGCGTCGTCGAGTAGTAGAAGATCGCGTTGATGCCGACGAGCTGCTGGAAGGCGGCCATCAGGATGCCGACCCACACCAGGGGGTGCAGTCCGAGGCGGCTGCCGCGGATGTCGGCGAAGCTCGACTTGTGCTCCTTGCGCAGCGTGTCCTTGATCTGCCGGGCCTTCGTCGCCCCGTCGCGTTCCCCCGAGACCCGTTCCAGTACCTTCGCGGCCTCGTCCATGCGGCCGTTGAGCACCAGATAGCGCGGCGACTCGGGGATGAGCAGCGCCAGGATGCCGTACACGGCGGCCGGGATCACCCCGACCAGGAACATCCAGCGCCAGGCCGGGAGCCCGAACCACAGGTCCTGCGAGGCACCGCCCGCCGCGCCCGCGAGCCCCTTGTTGGAGCTGAGGACGACGAGCTGGCCGATGGTGATGGCAAGCTGCTGGAGGGAGCCGAGCGCGCCCCGGCCGCTCGCGGGCGCGACCTCGGAGATGTAGGCCGGGGCGATCACCGAGGCGATGCCGATGCCGAGACCGCCGATGACGCGCCACACCAGCAGGTCCGGCACGGAGAAGGCGAGCCCGGAGCCGACCGAGCTGATGATGAACATGGCCGCGCCGAGCACCATGACGCGGCGTCGGCCCCAGCTGTCGGCGAGCCGTCCCGCGTACCAGGCGCCGACCGCGCAGGCCAGCAGTGCGATGGAGACCACGAAGCCGGACAGGAAGTCGCCGAGGTGGAAGTGGTCGCCGAGCGCGTCCACCGCGCCGTTGATGACGGACGAGTCGAAGCCGAACAAGAACCCGCCGACGGCGGCGGCGATCGACACACCGACCGCTTTACCACCCGCCTTCGACTGCCCGTCCGCCGCCGCTCCGCCCGGTGTGCCCTGTGCCGCGCTCATCCGCATGCACCTTTCCGTTTCCGGCGCGTCGGCTCCTGGGGAGACTCCTGAGAGGCTCCGTCCCGGCGGTCGCCCCTGCGGGCGGCCGGTCCGGACCGGTGTCGGCGCGCGCTCCGGTGTGTACATCCTTCGGCCGGAGTACACCCGGTGTGGTTTCGTTCCGCCTGTACGGGTGCGCCGAAAGGCCGTCTTTCACACCTTTGAATGACCTCCGCACCGGTAGTCGGCCCTGTCCGCGCCGCCCCGCGGCTCTCCTCGCCCCCGCTCTGCCGTCTCGCCGGCCCGGAGAGGTCCCCCGGCGCGGGGCGGCCGGGAGGGGCGGGGCAGACTTCTGGATCATGACGCTCACTCCGGCACGGCTGCGCCGTGTCTCCGACTCCGTGCACGTGTGGCTGCCGCCCCGCAGGGGCTGGGGTCTCGCGAACTGCGGGCTGGTGTCCGCGGGCGACGAGGCGCTGCTCGTGGACACGCCGTACGACCACTCCCTCGCCCGTACGCTGCTGAAGCAGGCGGCCGACGTCCTCCCACCCGGTGTGGCCGTGGACCGGATAGCGGTGACGCACGCCAACGGCGACCATCTGTGGGGCGCGGGCGCGCTGCCGGAGGCGGAGGTTCTCGCGACCCGCGAGGCGCTGCACCACATCGACTACGAGCCGAGCCCCGCCCAGTTGCACGCGCTGGTCACCGGGGGCGCCGGCCCGCTCGGCGACTACCTGCGGACGCACTTCGGGGCCTTCGACTGGTCGACGGCCGACGCGGTCCGTCCCGACACGGTCATCGACGCGGAGCACGTCCTGTCCGTGGGCGGGGTGACCGTACGGCTGGTCCCCCTGCCGCCCGCGCACACGACGGGCGACCTGATGGTCCACCTTCCGGACGAGGGCGTCGTGTTCACCGGCGACGTCGTGTTCGCCTCGACCGACGCGGAGCCCGGCGACCACCCGGTGCACTGGGCGGGGCCCCTCGACAGCGTCATCGACGCCTGCCGACAGGCGCTCGACACGGGCGCGGACACCTTCGTCCCGGGCCACGGCCCGCTCCTGGACCGGTCCGGTGTCCTCGCGCACATCGACTATCTCGCGTACGTGCGCGAGCGTGCCCACGCCTACCACGCGCGCGGCCGCACGGCGCTGGAGGCGGCCCGCGCCATCGTGGCCGAGGCCCGCCACCCGCGGCTCGCGCTGCCCGAACGCCTCGTCGTCACCGTCAGCTCCGAGTACCGCCACCTCGACGGCACCGAGCCGAGGCCGATACTCGAACTGTTCGTGGACGTGGTGGCGGTCGCGGAGGAGGGTCCGGGCTCGGCGTAGGGAACGGGACGGGGAGGGGGGCCGGAGGGGGCGCGGCCGCCGACTTCGCGAGGGCCCGTGCCGCGGCGCGGGACGCGGCGGCGGCACGCGCACCGATGCCGGCGCCGTCCCTCGCCGCGCGTTCCTCGCCGCGCGTCCCTCGCCGCGCTCACCGCGCCGCCGTGGCCGGTGTCCCCCCGCCCGCGTCCTCGCGTCCGGGTCCTCGCGCCCGCGTCCTCGCGTCCGGGTCCTCGCGTCCGCGTCCCCGCGTCCGGTGCCCCGCGTTCGCGTCCCCTCCGCGCCGGACAGCGGGTGGGGAGACGGCGTCAGTGCGCCAGTACTTCCTGTGGCAGGCCCATGTCCTCCACCAGGCACCTGAGCACGTCCTCGGTCCCGGTGACGACGCGTACCTCGGTGCGCCCGTCGAGGTAGGTCACCGTCAGTTCGGCGCGGGCCCCGCCCTCGTCCGCGAAGAGCGAGTAGTGCCTGTCGTGGGTCGTGTGCTGGATGCCGAGGCGCCTGTTGAAGGGGGAGCGCGGGTGCGTCGCGACGTACCAGTTGGCGAGCACGCGGTCGGGCTGCGGGACCGGCTCGGTGGTGAACACGTACTGGGAGACCCAGCCGTCCGGCCCGTACGCCTGGAGGACCCACGTGTCGAGGGAGGCGTCCTCGGCGCGGGTGCGGGCCAGGCGGTGACGGCGGCCGTGCGCGTGGTGCTCCGCGTCGACGGTCAGCGGCACGGGCTCCGGGAGCGCCCCGATCGTGCCGAAGCCGACGTCGGCGAGGTACGGCAACGGCTCGCCCTCGACCTCGACGAGCAGCGCCATGTGCGTGAGCGGCCGGCTGTCGAAGCGGTCGGTACCGAGGACCACGCGGGCCGCGAGCCGCCGCACCGAGAACCCGAGCGCCTCCAGAGCGGCGGCCAGCAGGGTGTTCTGCTCGAAGCAGTAACCGCCCCGGCGACGACGGATCAGCTTGTCCTGGATGTCCGCGAGCGCGAGCGAGGGGACGGTCCCGGCGACCGGATCGATGTTCTCGAACGGCACCGCGACGAGGTGCGCGCGGTGCACGGCGGTCAGTACCTCCAGGGCCGTCCCCTCGGGCACGCGGCCGCCCAGGCCGAGACGGTCGAGGTAGGCGGCGAGATCGAGGTCCTCGCCGTCCCCGGCCCTCGCGGGGGCCGCCGGCGTGCCGGGACCTGGAACACTGTGCGGGTTCGGAGTCATGTCAGCGAGCGTACGGGGACCGCTTTCGTCCCGGTACGCCCGGACCCGGCACCCGGTCACGCCGGGGCCTTCGCCGGCCGGTCCGTCTCCCGGTCCCACACCCGCGTACGAGGGCGTGGGACCGGGAGAAGGACCGGCCCGCCCGGACAACCGCTCCCGTCGTACCCGCGAGCGTACGCGTACTTCCGCACCGGCGCGCCGCTCACCTCTCGTAGGCTCGGGCGCGTGACGCATCCTTCTCCCGCCGCTTCCGTACGCGCCTTCCACACCGCCGTCGGACTCGACGCCCGCCACGTGCCCACCGAGTTGCCGCCCCGGCTCGCCGCGCACCGCCAGGACCTGCTGGCGGAGGAGTACGCGGAGGTCGCCGAGGTGGCGGTGGACGGACCGCTCGACCGCTTCGCGCACGAACTCGCCGACCTCGTGTACGTCGCCTACGGCACCGCCCTGGTGCACGGCATCGATCTCGACGCGGTCCTCGCCGAGGTCCACCGCGCCAACATGAGCAAGCTCGGGCCGGACGGGGAACCGGAGCGGCGCGCGGACGGCAAGGTACTCAAGGGCCCGCACTACCGCGCGCCGGACATCGCCGCCGAACTGTGCCGCCAGGGCTGGCAGCCGGCTGAGGCCGGGAGGGGCGAGGGGAGCGGGGCCGGGGGCTGAGCCTCCTGCCCCCACCTCCCGCATCCCCTGCTCCGGCGCTCCGCCGCTCCTCGCTCCCTCGCTTCCTCGCTCCCTCGCTCCTCGCGTAGCCCCTACTCCACGAAGTAGGTCGGGTTGGGCAGCTTGTAGCCCTTGTCGGCGTAGCCGCCGGTCAGGTCGGACTGCTGGTCGCCGAAGTTGCCGATGACGCGGTACCCGGAGTCCTCCAGGTGCTTGCGCGTACCCGCCTTGTACTGGACGGTCGTGCAGTTCCAGGCGGCGGCGCTCGCGCAGTCCTTGAGGTAGGCGGGCGGGTTCGCCTTGTCCTTGAGGAACAGGTGGGCCTTGTCGAGCTGCGTGTCGTAGCCGGCCTTGGCGAGGTTCTTCGCGGCCCCCGGTCGCTGCGGCTCGCTCAGCCCGGTGAGGAAGAAGACCTCGACGCCGTGCTGCTTCGCGTAGCTCACGAGTTCCGGCATGCCGAAGACGGCGGGCCGGTTCGCCTGGTCGACGTACGCGTTCCAGGTGTCGTTGTTGTAGACGTAGTTGGTGCGGCGCTCGTAGTCGAAGCTGAGCAGCGCGGTGTCGTCGATGTCGAGCACGATCGCCGGCTTGGCCTTCGCCCCGCCGTGCTTGCCCCGCGCCCCGTGCCCGGTCCGCGCGGTGGCCTGCCTGATGTCGGCCTTCGCGCGGGACTCGACGCGGGCCAGGTCCTTCGCGTAGTCGCTGTGCTCGGACGCGGTCCAGGTGCCGTCGTCCTGCTGCCGCGCGCCGTAGTAGTCGTCGATCTGCCCGACCAGCAGGCCGATGTTCTGCGGCTCGTGACCCGCCTGCTGCGTACCGCCGTGCGCGCCTGCCGCGCCGGCCCCGTAGACCAGCGTTCCGGTCAGGGCGCAGGCGGCGGTGACGCCCGCCACCTGAAGGGACTTCCGCATGGGGACTGCCTTTCGGAGAACCGGCCACCACGCGGGGCGCCGGGAGGAGATGCCGTGGGTGCGGGACTTGTCTACGCGCATCACACAGTCCTCGGAAAGAGGCTTGACCCCATCGATACCTGATCCATACACACGTGTGCCGTCCGCGCTTCCCGGTCGTTCGCCCGCGAGTTCCCTCGTTGTCCGGACGCGGGTTTGTCCGGACGGGGATTGTCCGGATGCGTGTTTGTCCGGACGCGGGTTTCCGGGCCGGTTGTTCGGACGTGGTTTCACAGTCGACTGTTCGGACGCGGGTTTCACAACCGACTGTTCGGACGCGGGTTTCCCGGCCGGCTGTTCGGACGCGGGTTTCACAGCCGGCCGGGCGTGGGCTTCACGGGAGTCTCAAGTGGGGTTCCGGTCCTCGTCATACGGGGTTCCGGTGGTCGGTCGTATGGGGTCCCGGTGGTCGGTCTGGGGGTTCCGGTGGTCCGGTCGTGGGGGGTTCCGGTGGTCGGTCGTGGGGGCGGCCGGATGGTCAAGCACAGCGCCAGCATGACGCCCTCTCATACCCCCCATACCTGAGAGCTACGGGCGAGTTGGCTCCGTGGTGTGACGCGCCGGGGGGCTTGCCTTTCCTACCTTCAGGGCCTGAGGCGAGGCCACCCGGCCCGCCCTGTGCGATCGCGCTCCAGACCGGCGCGTCCGTCACGGAAAGGCACCTGCCATGACGCTGTCTCCCTCCGGCCGCACGCTGCGGGCGCCCCTCTGTTACGACGGAACGCGGCGCGCGCGATCCCGCACCACCCGCGCCCCTCTGGCGGCGTACCTCAGCCGAACGCGGTGGCCACCGCACTGGCCGGGCCGCAGGCGCGCGGCGCCGTCGCGCGATCCAGGCCGGGTACGGCGGGCCTTGCCGGCCCTCCTTGTCACGGCGCTGGTGGCGGTCGGGGTGACGGGTGCCGCACGGCCCGTCGCCGTGCCCGCTCCCGCGCCCAGTCCGCTCGGCGCGTTGCGGCCGGCCACGGTGGAGCGGCTCACCGTCCGGTACGCCACGACGCGCGCCGACATCGGGGCGGCCGAGCGCACCGCCCGGGAGCACGGGGACGTACGGCGCGCGGCGTCCCTGCACGCCATGGCCGTCCCCGGCCGACGGTTCCTCTCCTTCGACGGGCGGGACGGCGGCCGGTCGGCCGAGGTGTTCGGCGATCTGCCGGGCGCGGAGCGGATCGCGGTGCTGGTGCCCGGCTCGGACACCGGACTCGACCGGTACGGCCGGCTGTTGAGCGGAGCGCGTGCCCTGTCGCGTGAACTCGGTCCCCGGTCGGCGGTCGTGGCGTGGCTCGGCTACGCGACGCCCAGCACGATCGGCCCGTCGGTCCTCACCCCGGGCCGCGCCGACGAGGGGGCCCCCGCGCTACGGGACTTCGTGGGCGCGTTGCGCGGGGCGCGGCCGGGGGCTCGGCTCTCCCTCGTGTGCCATTCCTACGGTTCCGTGGTGTGCGGCAGAGCGGCACACGGACTGCCGGTCAACGGGCTGGTGCTGTACGGCAGTCCGGGAACCGGGCACTCCACGGCGGCGGAGCTGGGGCTTCGCGCGGGGGCACAGGTGTGGGTGGCACGGGGTGCGCGGGACTGGATAGCCTCCGTGCCGCACACCGCCCTTCACCTGCCGTTCTCGGGTACGACGCTGGGACTCGGGGCCGATCCGCTGTCTCCCGCCTTCGGCGCGCGGGTCTTCGACGCGGGGCGCGCGGCCCACAGCGACTACCTGCGACCGGGCACGGCCTCGCTGAGGAACATCGCGCGCCTCGTGGCGGGCCGGGAACCCGTGACCACCCCGGGCCGTGCCGCACAGGCCCACGAGACGAGGCCGGAACCACGTCCCACCCGCCCGGATCAACCCCGGCCCCCACTCCAGCTCACCGTCGCCCGCGCCACTCCGTACCCGCGGTCCGCTCAGCCGGCCCGGACCAGTCAACCCGCTCAGTGTCGAGAGGTGGCACGTCGTGCTTGAGCAACCGCGCCCGCGCCCCTCCCGCCCGGCGGCGCACGCCGGCCGGCCGGTCACCTCGCCGCCCCGGGCCTCGCTCCCACCCACGGTCCCACCCCCGCCTCCGTGCCCCCTCCCGTCCTCCCTGCCCTCCTCTCTCCGTGGCCGGCTGCGGTTCTTCGCGGCGCGCGTGGAGAGGGCGACTCCTCAGGACCGGGACCGTGCGGTGGACGGACTGCGGGCGCTCGCCGTGCTCGGCGTGGTCCTCGGGCACTGGCTCGTGACCGCTCTGGTCTCCGGCAGCGGCGACCTGCACGGCGCGAGCCCTCTCCAGCACCTGCGGTACCTGACGCCCGTCTCCTGGGTGTTCCAGACCCTCGCGGTGTTCTTCTTCGTGGGCGGCCGGGTCGGAAGCCTGAGCTGGATGTCGGCGCGGGCGCGGCGGGTGCCCTACGGGCGGTGGCTCGGCACCCGGTTCGCCCGGTTGTTCCGGCCGGTCGCCGCCCTGCTCGTCGTATGGGCGGTCGTGGCAGTCGTCGCCCTGTGCCGCGGGGCGGAGCCGGCCACGCTGCACGTGCTCCTCAAACTGGTCGTCTCCCCCCTGTGGTTCCTGCTGGTGTTCGCCGCGCTGACCGCCGTGACCCCGCTCGTCGCACGACTGCACCCGCTGTGGCCGCTGGCCGTCGTCCTGCTCGTGGACCTGCTGCGGTTCGGCCTCGGTGCGGCCGGCGGCGGGGCGGGGCCCGGGTGGGCGGACGAACTCGGCGGGGTCAACGTCCTGGCGGGCTGGCTCGTCCCGTACTGCCTGGGGGCGCGCTGGGCCCGCGGCGAACTCGACGGGCGCCGGCCGGGCCTGGTCCTGCTCCTGGGCGGCGCGGTGGGCACCGCTCTCCTGGTCGGCGTCGGCGGCTATCCGGCCTCGATGGTCGGGGTCCCGGGCGGGGCCGTGTCCAACCTGGACCCGCCCACTCTGGCCGCGGTCGCCTTCGGGCTGGCGCAGTGCGGCGGGGCGCTGCTGCTGGTGGGGCCGCTACGCCGGTTGCTGCGGCGCCCGCTCGCGTGGGCCGGGGTGGCGCTGCTGAACCTCTCGACGATGACGGTGTTCCTGTGGCACCAGACGGCGATGATGACGGTCACGGTGAGCGCGCTGCGGCTCGTCGGCCCGCTGCCCGGTCTGCATACGGTGCCGGACGGCCCGGCCTGGATCCTGGCCCGCCTGCTGTGGCTCCCTGTCTTCGCTCTCGCCCTGCTGGTGTGCTGGGCCGCCTTCCGCACGTACGAGCAGGGGCGGCGGGGCCGGACTCGGGGCGGGGGACAAGTGATGGCCGGTCAAGTGTGCTGTGGGACGAGGGTGGTGCGCCAAGGGCACCCGGCGGCCGGGACGGAAAGGGGCGGGCATGCCTAGGGTGAGGCGCCGACACGGCGCGGGGAAGGTGGCAGGGGTGCGGGACGTACCGACGAGGAAGGACGGGGGCGGGACGCGCCGGGCCGGGGTGACGCGGGCAGAAGTGGGCCGGACCGGGTTGGGGCGGGCCGGGGTGGGCCGGACCGGGGCGGCGGGGAGTGCGACGACCGGGGTCCGCCGGCCGGCCGGCGGGCCGGGTGACTCACCGTCGCCGCGCGCCGCGCGTTCGGCGCGGGCCCTGCTTCGTGGGGCGGTACGTGCCGTGTGGGCCGACCTGTGGTCCGAGCCGGCCGACCCGTGGCGCCCGGCGAGCGAGGCGCCGTGGCGGCCGGTCCTGCTGATGCCTCTGGCGGTGTTCGCCCCGTTTCTGGCCGTGCTCGTCGTCAACGACCTGAACTCGCCGGGCGGCGGAGTGGCGGGCCCCTCCCTGCTGTTCGGCCTGGCGCAGACCGCGCTGCTCGTCGCGGGCGTGTTCCGCCCGGTGTCCGCGTGGTGGGGCGGACTGGTGCTGTTCGTCGTGGTGGCGCGGCTGCCGGTGTTCACGGAGGCGGGATCGCTCTGTCCGTGGAGCGTGTCCGGCGCGGTGATCCAGGCGGGGGCGCTGCTGCTGCTGTCCCTGCGGGTGCGAGCGCGCCGGGCGGCGCTGGCCCTCGGGATCAGCGTGCTGGCCGGGCTGCTGTGCCGGGCGGCGGCGACGCAGCCGTACAACGACAGCGTGGGACGCGTCGTCCCTTACCTGATCGCCGCCACCGTCCTCGGTGCCGCGCTGCGGGGGCTGCGCAAGGCGCGCGGCGCCCTCGTGGTGCAGGAGGAACTGACGGCCGGGGAACGCGCGCGCCGCACCGTACTGGAGGAACGCAGCCGGATCGCGCGGGAGTTGCACGACGTCGTGGCACACCACATGTCGGTGATCTCCATACAGGCGCAGGTCGCTCCGCACCTCGTCGAGCACCCCTCGCCGGAGCTGAGGGAGAATCTGGCCTCGATCCGGGGCAGCGCGCTGGAGGCGCTGACCGAACTGCGTCGCATCCTGGGCGTCCTGCGGGCCGGGACACACGGAGGAGGCACGGACGGGGCCACAGGCACCGACGAGGCGAGCCCTGTCCCGCACGCCCCACAGCCGACGCTGGAACGGCTGGACGAGCTGCTCGACGGTGTGCGAGGCGCGGGCCTGGAGGTGACCTGCGCGGTGGCCGGGCCCCGCCGGGCGCTGTCGCCGGGGGTCGAACTGTCGGCGTACCGGATCGTGCAGGAGTCGCTGAGCAACGTCCTGCGGCACGCGCCCGGCGCGACGGTACGGATAGAGCTCGGGTACCACCGGGCGGCGCTGTCGTTGCGGGTCACGAACACCGCTCCCGACCAGCCCGTGGCACCGTCCCCGGGCCCGGGGCACGGCCTGCTCGGAATGCGGGAGCGGATCGCGATGCTGGACGGTGAACTGGTGAACGGGCCCACACCCGAAGGTGGTTACGAGGTGGCCGCGATCCTGCCGGCCTCGGAACCGCGCACCACCCCCTCCGCCGCCCCGGTACCCGGCACCACTACCCGGGCCACCGCCACCCCGGGCACCCCCACTCCTCTCTCCCCCGCCGCCCCTGTCCCCTCCACCGCCCAGCCCGAGGAGCCACCAGCATGAACCTTCCCGAAGCCGATGTCCGGGTGCTGATCGCGGACGACCAGATCATGGTCCGGCAGGGCTTCACGGTGCTGCTCAACGCCGAGCCCGGTATAGAGGTGGTCGGGCAGGCGGTGGACGGCCTGGACGCTCTCGGCCAGGCGGCCCGGCTGCTCCCGGACGTCGTACTGATGGACATCCGCATGCCGGGCCTCGACGGAATCGAGGCCACCCGAAGACTCACCGCCGCCCGGCCGGGCCCGGGAGTCCGCTCGCCCGCCCCGCAGGCCCCGGGAGTCCGCTCGTCCGCCCCGCGGGGACCGAACGGTCCGTCCGCAACCCCGCCGGGACCGTTCACCCCCACTCCCCCGGGACCGCGCACCACGCCCCCGGCCCCGGTTTCCGCTCCCGTCGACGGCTTGGTGCCCGGCCATCTGCCCAAGGTCCTCGTGCTGACGACCTTCGACCTCGACGAGTACGTGTACGAGGCGCTGCGCGCGGGTGCCTCAGGTTTCCTCCTGAAGGACGCCTCCGCCGCCGAACTGGCCCAGGCCGTCCGGGTGGTGGCCGCCGGGGACGCCCTGCTCGCGCCGAACGTCACGAAACGGCTGATCGCCGAGTTCACTCGTCTCAGGGGTGAGGCACCGCCGAGACGTACGAACCCCGCGCCCCTCACCGAACGCGAGACGGAGGTCCTGTCACTCATCGCACGCGGGCTCTCCAACGCGGAGATAGCGGCCCGGCTGACCCTCGCGGAGCAGACGGTGAAGACCCATGTGGGCCGCATCCTGGTCAAGCTCGCGCTGCGCGACCGGACCCAGGCGGCGATCTTCGCGTACGAGACGGGGGTGGTACGCCCGGCAGGCAGACACGGAGAGTAGTCGTGGACGAAGATCAGGAAGCGATGCACGGGTGCCCGCGCCACCCACTACCGTGGGCGCCGTGAACGACCAGGACGGGCACAACGGCCACAACAGGCGCACCGGACACAACGCCCAGGGCGGGCATGAGGGACCAAGCGGCCGGAGCAGACGCGAGGTCCACGAGGCCCTCGGTGAGGACGTCGCGCCCGCCGGGGCCACCGCGCCCGAAGCGAATCCGGACACCCGCCGGGACGCGGAGGCATATCGGGACGCGGGCTCGTCCCCCGCCGCCGGCGCACGCCCGGACAAGGGGACGCACCCGGAAGCGGGGACGCCCTCGGACGCGAAGGCCACCCCGGACGCGAAGGCCACCATGGACGCGAAGGCCACCCCGGACCCCCAGGCGCTCGCGGACAGCCGGACGTCCCAGGACGCCCGGACCCACCTGGACGCCCAGGCGCACCGGGACCCGCTCGCCCCCGAGGAGTGGCCCTTGCACCCGTGGATGGCCGGCTGCGACGTGTGCGTCCGGATGCGGGTGGACATGGTCGAGGCGTGCGCCGATCCGGTGGCGGCCGACGCCGCCGCGTACAGCGACTGGCCGGCGCTGTCGCAGTCCGGTTTCGCCGAGCACGTCGTACGGGCACACCCCGGGGTGCTGCCGGCCTGGTTCGAGGACTGCGCCGCCTGCGCACACCACCGCGCCGCCGAGCGGCGCGCGGACGGGAGCGACGGGCACCACCGGGTCCCGGACACCCGCAGAGACCCCGGCGCCCCGAGCCCTCGCCCCTCCGGCCCCGATCCCTCACCCCCCGCCCGTTCCGGCCCCGATCCCTCGCCCCCCGCCCGTTCCGGCCCCGGCCCCTCGACCCCCGCCCGTTCCGCACCCGATCCGTCAGGTCCCGGTGCCGAGCACCGCGCCCGGCACCTCCTGGTCCCCGAGTCCATCGCGAGCGAGGGCTGAGCGGCGAGGAGAGGACCGCCCCGGCGACTCCCTCACCAGTCGTGCACGGTTCCGTCCTGGAGGCGGTTGACCGGGAGGTAGTCCGGGGCGTACGGGTGGGCGGCGGCGAGTCCCTCGTCGAGTTCCACGCCGATGCCGGGGGTCTCGCCGGGGTGGAGGTGGCCGTCGGTGAAGGTGTAGGCGTGGCGGAAGACCTCGTCGGTGAGCGGGGTGTGGCCGGAGTACTCCTGGATGCCGAAGTTGTGGACGGCGAGGTCGAGATGGACGGCGGCGGCCATGCCGACCGGGGAGATGTCCTCGGGCCCGTGCACGGCGCTCTTGATCTGGTACTGGGCGGCGAAGTCGAACAGCTTCCTGAGCGGCGAGACCCCGCCGAAGTGGGTGACGGCCGAGCGCACGTAGTCGATCAACTGCTCGGTGATCAGGCTCTGGTAGTCGTACACGGTGTTGAAGACCTCGCCGATCGCGAGCGGGGTCGTGGTGTGACGGCGTACGAGGCGCAGAGCTTCCTGGTTCTCGGCGGGCGTGCAGTCCTCCAGCCAGAACAGCCGGTAGGGCTCCAGGTCCTTGCCGAGCCGGGCGGCCTGGAGGGGGGTGAGGCGGTGGTGCGCGTCGTGCAGCAGAGGCAGTTCGGGGCCGAACTCGGCGCGTACGGCCTCGAAGACACCGGGGAGGTGGCGCAGGTAGGCGGCGGTGTCCCAGTCCTCGATGACGGGGCGGGGGTGCGCGGTGGGGGCGGCCGCCTCGGGCGCGGCGGAGCCCCCGACGCCGTAGACCGTCTTCAGTCCGGGCACGCCGGTCTGGACGCGGATGGCGGGGTAGCCGAGGGCCAGCTTCTCGCGGACGGAGTCGAGGAGTTCGGGGATGTCGCGGCCGCTCGCGTGGCCGTAGGTGGCGACGCGGTCACGGCTCGCGCCGCCGAGCAGCTGGTAGAGCGGGAGCCCGGCCGCCTTGGCCTTGATGTCCCACAGGGCGACGTCGACGGCGGCGATCGCGGCCATCGTGACGGGGCCGCGCCGCCAGTACGCCCCCCGGTACAGGGACTGCCAGGTGTCCTCGATCCGGTGCGGGTCGAGCCCGATGAGCAGCGGGGCGACATGGTCGCGCAGGTAGCTGACGACGGCGAGTTCGCGGCCGTTGAGGGTGGCGTCGCCGAGACCGGTGAGCCCCTCGTCCGTGGTGATCTTCAGGGTGACGAAGTTGCGGCCGGGGCTGGTGACGACGACCTTCGCGTCGACGATCTTCATGGCATTCGCTTTCCGGCCGCGCGCGGCGGCCGTCTCAGGGGCATCGGGGAGACAGGACGAGAGCAGGGGGACAGACAGCAGGCGGGGCAGAGCGAGGAGCGCGGGACAGGGCAAGGAGCGCGTGGGACGAGGAGCGCGGGACAGGGAGGAGATGACGAGGAGGAGAGCCCGCTCAGCCCTTGGCGGCGCCTTCCGGCTGGACGTCGCCCCGGCGGAAGGACTTCTCGCCCCCGGCGCGGTCGCTGAGATCGGCGAGCCACCCGGTGTGCCCGAACACCGGCTGCTCCTGGAGGGCCCGGACCCTCATGACCTCGACGTCCGTACCGGAGGCGTTGAGCTTGACGCTGTAGCTGCTGGCGAGCCGGTCGGCGGCGAGCGGCGTCATGGAGACGCGGCGCCCGATCCGTTCCCCGAAGCCTCGAACGCCTTCATCCGCTTCCTGACCGCCGGCGACCACACGTGGTTGATCGCCATGATCCGCAGCGGCGCGTGCGCGGGCCGTCTCCCGCCGGTCGGCGCGTCCGCGCCGACCGCCCCGAGCCCGGCCCCGCCCGCGACGCCCATGGTCAGCCGGCCGAAGGAACGGAGCCTCGGGGCGGGGCCGCTGAGGGTGCGACGGCTGGGGGACTGACGCCTCGTGGACATCCTTGTCCTCGTCTCTCTCGGTCTCCGGTCAGGCCCGGTCCAACTGGTAGGACCAGTGGGTCCGGACGACGGGACGCTAACAGGAGAGAGAAGCCGGTGACCAGACCCCGGCACACTGTTCTCCGAGGCCACGACCCACGGTGCCGCCCTCGCCGTGGCCCTCCGCACCCGCCGCCCGTACCGCCCCCGGCGCCGCTCTCCGCGCCGCCCCGGGCACCGGCGGACGAGGACTAGCTAGCCCACGCGCGCCCCGTCGGACTCGTCCGGCCGCCCCACGCCTGCCCCGTCCACCCGCTCCCCGCCCTGTGGCGCGTGCGGCGTGCCCCGCCCGGCAAGACGTACGGCTTCGAGGTACGCGGTGATGGCGTCCCGGTTCCTGACGAGGCAGCGGATGCGTTCGGCCATGCGGTCGCGTTCGCGCTCCAGCGTGGCGAGCGTCTCCGGCGTCGCGTCGCTGAAGTGGATGTCCCGGGGGCGGTCGAGGCAGGGCAGGACGCGCCGGATCACCCGGGTCGGCAGACCGATGTCGATCAGCGCCCTGACCTGGAGGACCTTGTCCACGCACGCCTCGTCGAACTCGCGGTACCCGTTGGGGGAGCGCCGGGAGCCGATCAGCTCCTGCTCCTCGTAGTAGCGCAGCAGTCGCGGCGACGCGCCGGTCCGCTCGGACAACTGACCGATCCGCATATGACCCACCTCACCCGGGGCCGGCTTGACCCTCACACCGATGGCAGGGTTTGAGCATACGGCCATGACTACGCGGCGGACACAGCCACCAGCACAGCCACAGCCACAGCAGCGGGAGCGGGGCGATCAGGAGGGACGGGGGCAGCCGGGGCCGGAGCCGGGACGGCTGCCGTGGGCGGCGCTGATCGCCCTGGGCAGCGCGGCCTTCCTGGCGATCCTCACCGAGGCGCTGCCCGCCGGGATGCTGCCGGAGATGAGCCGGGACCTGTCGGTGGGGCAGTCCGCCATGGGGCAGTCGCTCACCGTGTACGCGCTCGCGACGGCGCTCCCCGCGATCCCGCTGGTCGCGCTGACGGCGAGGTGGCCGCGCAGACGGCTCGTCGTGGGCGCCGTGGCGCTCGTCTCGGCGGGCAATCTGGTCAGCGCCGTCTCCCCCGCCTACGCGCTGACCCTGGTGTTCCGCGGGGTCTCCGGCGTGGCGGCGGGCCTCGTCTGGGCGCTGCTCGTCGGCTACGCGCGCCGTCTCGCGCCGCCGCGTCTGCGGGGCCGGGCGATCGCCGTCACGATGACCGGCGTCCCGCTCGCCCTGTCCCTCGGTGTCCCGCTGGGGACGCTGCTCGGCGGGGCGCTCGGCTGGCGGCCGACGTTCGCCCTGGTCGCGGTCCTCGGCGCGGCTCTGGGCGGCTGGATTCTCGTGTCCGTCCCGGACGCCCCGGGGCGTCGCGGGGCGAACCGGGAGCCGGTCCTGCGGGCCCTCGCCCGCCCCGGTGTGAAGGCGGTCCTGTTCGTGGTCGCGGCCTACGTGCTGGCGCACAACATCCTGTACACGTACATCGCGGCCTTCCTCGACGCGCACGGCATGAAGGGCTCCGTCGACCTGATCCTCCTGGTCTTCGGGCTGGCCTCGCTGGTGAGCGTGGTCGTCACGGGCGCCCAGGTCGACCGCAGGCCGCGCACCCTGACCCTGGCGAGCACCGTCCTCTTCGCCACCGGGGCCGCGATCCTGGCCGCACCGGCCGGGTACGGAGCCCTGGTCTACGTCGCGACGATCCTCTGGGGCCTGGGCTGGGGAGCCGTCTCGACGCTGCTCCAGACGGCGGTCACGGACGCGGGGGGCGAGGGCGCGCAGCCGCTGCTGGTGACGGTGTGGAACGGGTTCATGGGTGTCGGGGGCGCCGTAGGCGGCCTCCTCCTGAGCCGCTTCGGACCACTGTCCTTCCCGTGGAGCGTGCTCGCGCTCCTGGCACCGGCCCTGCTGGTCGTGGTCCTCGCGCGCGGCCACGCGTTCCCGGCGAGGCGACCGGCGGCGGCCGACAGCTCCCCCTGACGGACAGCGGGGGGGGCGGTCCAGCGACAGACGGCGGGGGTCGTTCAGCGCGCGCCGCCGTCCCCCCTCCCGCCACCGACCCCGCTCCCGCCACCGGCCCCGCTCCCCCCACCGGTCCCGGCCTCGCTCCCGCCACCGGCCCCGCTCCCCCCACCGGCCCCGGCCCCGCTCCCGTCGCGCCGTTCGCCGGGCTTCCCCGACTCCCCGAGCAACGTCTCGATGTGATGGCGGGCCATGACGTTGACCTGGACGTCCAGGTCGGCGCCGTAGGTGCGCAGTCCGAGCATGAGGTGGGCGCGCATCCGCTCGCTCGCGAGGTCCGGATCGCGCGCCTCGACGGCCGCGAGGATCTCGGGGTGGTGCGGCACTCCGGGCTCGGCGATCGACGGGTCGGAGTTGGAGCGCAGCATCATCTCGAACATCATGCCGCTGATCGAGGACAGCATGATCCGCAGTACGGGGTTGCCGCCGGCCGCCGCGACGGCGTCGTGGAAGTCGAGGTCGGCCCGCGCTTTCACGACGACGTCGGTCGCGGTTTCGAGCCCGTCGACGGCGGCGCGCATGACCTCGATATCGGCCTCGGTGGCCCGCAGCGTCGCGAGCCGTACGGTCTCGGCCTCCAGGGGCAGCCGGGCCTCGATGAGCTGCCGCACGGTGGGCCGTCCGGCCCGGTACAGCGCGTCGTACCCGCGCGCCTGCCCGGAGGTCTGCTCCCGTACGAAGGACCCGCGCCCGGGAGCGACCTCGATGAGGTGCTGGGCCTCCAGCCTCCGCAGCACCTCACGGACGACGTTGCGGCTGGAGCCGAACTGCGCGGAGAGCTCCCGCTCCGAGGGCAGTTTGCTGCCGACGGGGATCTCCCCGGTCCGGATGTCGTGCTCCAGCTGCCGCGCGATCCGCTCGGTCAGCAGCCCACGCTGAGCCGGACCGGGCTGGTGGGAGGGGGCTTGCGGCGGCATGGTCGGAGGATACAGGGGCCACCAGGGGCGGGTCGGGGCGGCGGAGGCGCCCGCCCGCCGCCTGGGGACGAGCGCTTCCGCGCACGGCGTACGGGGGCCGCGCGGCGCCCACCGTCTCAGGAAGACGTGCGCCGGGCCCGCCGTGTACCGGGCCCACCACACGGCGGCGGCCACGAGCACGGGCCCGCGCCCACCGTCCTGCGAGTCCCGCGCCGCGAACGGCCGTTGGGAAGAAACGGCCGTCAGGGAGAAGGGGCCGTCAGAGAGAAGGGGCACCCGGACGGGGCCGGCGTCGCCTTGCCGCGACCGCTCCCTCTGACCCGCGCGGCCACACGCCCGCCGCCGAGGACGGCGGCCTCGACGCAGTCGCCCTGCCCGTCGCCGCGGCCGCCGGTCCGGGCCGAACCCGCCACCTCGCGGGTCGAGTCGGGCCCCACCGCGCCCGCTGTCCCGGTCACTCCCGCGCCAGCCGGAACCGTTCCGCCAGTGCCTCGGTCTGGGCGTGCAGGAGGGCCGCCGGGTCGTGGCCCATGCCGGTGAACTGGCCCGTCACCTCCAGGCTCACCGTGCCGTGCACCTGCGCCCACGCGAGGAGAGCCCCGGCCAGGCCCGTGGCCACCGCCTCCGGGGACGCCTCCGCTCCGGTGTACCGCGCGGCCCACTCGCGTACGGCGGGGGTGGCGGCCGCCCATGCGGACATCTCGGCGATCAGCGGGGCGTCGGCGCCGGACTCCGCCGCCGGGCGGGGGGACGTGGCGAGGACGCCGACGAAGGGGCCGAGCGCGCCCCGCGCCCGGTCCACCGTGTCGGGCGGCGCCTGGTAGCCGGCCACCGGGGACCCGGCGATCAGCAGGTAGCGGTGCGGCTGGGCGAGGGCCCACGCGCGGAAGGCGTCCGCGAGCGCGGTGAGTTGTACGGCGGCGGGGCGGCCCGCGCAGGACTGCCGTGCCGTCTCGACCGCCGCGGCCGCGTCGTCGTAGGCGTCCCTGATCAGAGCGCTCAGGAGTTCGTCGCGACCGGCGAAGTACCGGTAGAGCGCGGGGCCGGACAGGCCCATGGCCTTCGCGATGCGGGTCAGCGCGACCGCCTCGACGCCGCCCTCGGCGAGCTGCGCGAGCGCCGTCTGCTTGATCTCGGCGCGGGTCTGCTCGCGGTAGCGGTCCCTCGGACTGCTCGGCGTCCTCGGCGGTGCCGTCGCCTTCGGCGTCCTCGATGTCATGGGAAGGGGTCCGTTCCTCGTCGCACGCGGATGCCGGGCCGGGCCACCGCACAGCCCCGCACGCCCGCCGTCCTCGCTTCCCATCCTAGCTTTCGTTAGGCCCCCTAACCCGGGGCCGGGGACGTCCCTGGCGGGGACGACGGGCGCCCCCGCCAGGGACGTGCCCGGTGAGGACGGCCGCACCGTCGGGGAGGACCTCACAGCACGCGCGGGCCGCCCGCCTTCTTCGACCACCCGCACACGCACACGGTCGGCGAGCCGCCGTCCGCGAGCCGCACCGCGCGGTGGCAGCACGGGCGCGGGGAGGTCGCGACAGCGTCCGCCGGCGCGGGAAGGTCGCGACCGCGTCCGCCGGCGCGGGGCGGCGCCTGGAGTGTTCGCACGAGCGCGGCGGCGGGCCCTTCCCCTTCCCGCCGGGGGCACGGGCGCCCCGCGGGTCTACTCCCCCGGGCGCGGAAACCGCAGTAGCGCGGCGGGGCGGCCCGTTCCTCACGCCTGGGCGATCCGCAGCACCAGCTTGCCCCGCACGTGTCCCGCGTCGCTCTCGGCCGCCGCCTCCGCCGCGTCCTCCAGGGGGAATTCGCGCGCCACCGGCAGGACGAGCGTGCCCTCGGCCGCGCGTCGCGCGTGCTCGGTGAGGCCGGGGCCCGGGTCGCCGGTGCGGCTCGCGGAGAAGGTCACGCCGTAGGTGGCGGCGTCCGTGTCGGCGATCGTCACGATCCGTCCGGTGCTGCCGCCGAGGAGTTCGAGCGAGTCGGGCAGCGCGCCCCGGCCCGCCGCGTCGAACACGGCGTCGGCACCCTGCGGGGCCACCTCACGTACCCGCTCCACCAGCCCCGCCCCGTACGCCACCGGAACCGCGCCCAGCTCGCGCAGGTAGGCGTGGTTGGCGGGGGAGGCCGTCCCGACGACCGTCGCACCGGCGGCGACGGCGAGCTGGACGGCCACCGTGCCGACCGCTCCGGCCGCCCCGTGCAGCAGCAGTGTCTCGCCGGGGGCGAGGGCGAGCAGTCCGAGGACGCGGGAGGCGGTCTCCGTCGCGACCGGCAGGGCCGCCGCCGCGGCCCAGTCCAGCGAGGCGGGCTTGGGCACCCAGCTCTCGGTCAGCGTGTACTGGGCCCAGGAACCGCCGAGGGCCCAGCCCAGGACCTCGTCGCCCGGGGCGACCCCGCGCACCCCCTCGCCGACGGTCTCGACGACCCCCGAGAACTCCTGGCCGGGGACGGCCGGCAGGGAGGTCGGGAAGACCTCCCGCATCCGGCCGGCCCGGATCTTGCCGTCGAGCGGGTTCACTCCCGCGGCGACCACCCGGACCAGGACCTGCCCGGCGCCAGGGACGGGCCGCTCGACCTCGCGGACCCCGAGCACCTCGGGCCCGCCGAACTCCTCGAACACACTCGCTCGCATGACTGTCTCCTTCTCGCCGCGCCCGGAGCCGTGACCGCGTGACGCGGAGCGGTACCCGCCGTATCCCTGCCGGACGCGGCACCCCCAAGACTGCCCGGGGGCGGCCCCCTGTCCGGCCCGCCTTTCGGACAGTCCGCCCCGTCCGGAAGGACAGCCGTCCGCGCGCGGTCCCGGCTTAGCCTGAACGGCATGGGACTTACCGGAACCGACACGGCGGCGCGGACGCTGTCCGCCGTCCACGACGTCCTGCGGCAGCCGCTGGGCGAGATCCTGCCGGCCCTCTCGCGCGTCCTGCGCGACCTCGTCCCGCACGCGGCCGCGGCCGAACTGGCCACGCACTGCGCGCACTCCCCCGTGAAGACAGCCGGGGACACCGCGCTCACCTCGGGTGTCACCGCCGCCGCGCTCGGCCCGCTGCTCTCCTACGTACCGGCCGGGGCGCCCTGGCAGGGAGAGCTGGCGCTCGGCGGGGTGCGGCGCCCGGTCCTCGCCGTGGTCAGCGACGCGACCCCGCGCGGGGCGCTGCTCGTCCTCGTACGGCAGGACGCGCCGGAGGCGGAGGTGCCCGCCCCGGTCCGCACCGTCGTGCAGGCGCTGTGGGACGTGGTCACGAGCCACTACGACCGGCTGGCCACCGAGGCCGTGCCGGGGCAGCTCGCGCCCTCGCGGGCCGCCGCCGGGGAGCGCGCCCGGGTGCTCGCCGCCCTGTCCGAGGCGCACGCGAGCACCCTGTCGGCGCTGCTCGGCGTCCTGCGCAGCCGGGGGCTGGACGACGGCGCGGCGCGCGCGAGCGCCACCGACCTGGCCGCGAGCGCCCTCGTCGACCTGCGCGCGGAACGCGAACTCGACCAGGCCCTCGTGGAGGAGCCCGCCGACCGGGCCTTCACCCGGCTCGCCGACTCGCTGCGGCCCCTGCTGCGACACGGCCCGGTCCGCCTCGAACTGGGCCCGCCAGCCACGGACCGGCCGCTGCCGGACACGGTCGCGCACGTGGCGCGCGCGGTGGTCCGCGCCCTCGTCCTGACGGTGCTGGAACAGGAGACGGTCGGCCGGGTGCACGTCGGCTGGACGGTGTCCGAGAGCAGCCTGCGCGCGACGGTACGGGACGACGGGCCCGGCGAGCTGACCTTGTGCCGGCTGGGCCCGCACCGTGTGCGCGAACGCCTCGAAGCGCTCGGCGGCCGGCTGGAGATCGACGCCGTGCCGGGCTGGGGCACCACGGTGACGGCGAGCCTGCCGCTGGGCAGCACGCCGCCCGCCCCCGCCGAACCCCTGGCCGCGCTCGGCAGCCGCGAACTGGAGGTGCTCGGCCGTCTCGCGCGCGGCCACCGCAACCGCGTCATCGCCGAGGACCTGCACATCAGCGAGTCCACGGTGAAGTTCCACGTCGCGAACATCCTCGGCAAACTCGGCGTCAGCTCGCGCGGGGAGGCGTCGGCGGTGTTCCACGCGGCGGCCCAGCCGTAGGGAGCACGAGCGTGGGAGGCAGCGGACAAGCGGTCCGATTGTCAGGTCGTCAGCCGGTGAATCAAACGGCGAATCAGACGGCGAATCAGGCGGTGAAGGGGAGCCGGACGCGGCAAGGGCGCCGGACGCGGCAAAGGCCCCGGCCGCCACGGGCCAGATGCCCGGAGCGTGCGGTCCCGGCGACGAAAGGTCCTCCCCGGCCCTCCCTCCCCGGTCCTCCCCCGCGACGGCAGGTCCTTCGCGCCGCACGGTTCGGCCGATCGCGGGGCCGGCCTACGTCATCGTTCGGCGCGAAGTCCGGCGAGATGGACGCGGACGAAACGACGCCACGGTGCGTCGTCGCCGTCTGGTGAAGCGGCGACCACTCCCGGGATCGCGACGATGAGGGCCTTGATGTCGTCCGCGGTCACGTTCCGCGTGAGATACCCCGAGGCGACCGCCCTCTGTACGAGCCGTCGGATCCGGTCCGCTGTCCTCGTGCTCACCTCGTCGTCGCCGGGGACGCGGTCGGCCAGGGATGACGCGTAGCGGCGCTTCTCCGCGTTGAAGGCTCCCACGAAGTCGAGGAACTGTTCGAGCCCGGTGCCTGGTTCCGGGGCTGCGAGCGCCTCCGCCGCAGCCTGGTCGATCTCTTGGGTGAACAGGCGCGCTATGGCGTCGAGGAGGGCGTCCTTGCCCGGGAAGCGCCGGTAGATCGTGCCGACGCCGAGGCCGGCGCGGGAGGCGATGGACTCCATGCTCGCCTGCGGTCCCTGTTCCGCGAACACCGTCCGGGCCGCGTTGACGATGATCGCGTCGTTGCGCAGCGCGTCCCGGCGCGGTGCGCGAGGGCTTTTCGAGGAGTTCGCCCGAGGGCTCGCCTGGGAGGTCATCGTCCCCAGGATACCAAAACGGAATCCGCATTCACCTTCATGTTAAAGTGAATACAGATTCCGCTTTGAAGGGATGGACTGCCATGAGGACCACGACCGGCTGGCAGAGCCTCGACCCGGCCACCAACGCGCTGACACGCGTCACCGTCGAGCGACGTGATCTGCGCCCCGACGACATCGCCGTGCGGATCGACTTCTGCGGTGTCTGCCACAGCGACCTGCACCGCATCCACGGGATGCTCGGGGAGAAGGACCTCGTTCCCGGGCACGAGGCGACCGGTGTCGTCCTCGCCACCGGCCCGGAGGTCACCGGCTTCGCCGTCGGCGAGCGGGTCGCCATCGGCACGATCATCGACTCGTGCGGCGAGTGCGCCATGTGCGAGGCCGGTCAGGAGAACTACTGCTACCAGCGTCCGACCACCACCTACGGCGGCACCGACCGCGTCGACGGCACCCCGACCCAGGGTGCCTACAGCCGCGAGTACGTCCTGCGGGAGAAGTTCGCGTTCCACCTGCCCGACGGGCTCGACCCCGCCGCCGCGGCGCCGCTCCTGTGCGCCGGGGTCAGCGTCTGGGAGCCTCTGCGGGCCGCCGGTGTGGGACCGGGCAGCCGCGTGGCGGTCGCCGGCCTCGGGGGGCTCGGTCACATCGCGGTGAAGCTCGCCACCGCGCTGGGAGCGGAGGTGACCGTCCTCAGCCGCAGCACGGCCAAGGAACGCGACGCGCTGGCCCTGGGGGCGACCGGACTGCTCGTGACCACTGACGACTCCCAGATCGCCGCCGCACGGGGCCGCTTCGATCTCGTCCTCGACACCGTTCCGGCCGACCACGAGCTCACTCCGTTCATCGGCATGCTCGGCCTCGACGCGACCCTGTGCGTCCTCGGGAACCCCTTGCTGGCCGGACCGAGGCTCTGGGAACTGGGGGCCGGCCGCAAGAAGCTCACCTCCTCCGGCACGGGAGGACTGCGGCAGACCGTGGAGATGCTTGAGTTCTGCGCCGAGCACGGCATCACGGCCGATGTCGAAATCGTCCCCTCAAGCGAGATCGAGACCGCCCTGGACCGCCTCGCCGAGGGCGACGTCCACTACCGGTTCGTCCTGGACATGTCCGACCTGGACGCGTAGGCCACCACCGCGGGGCCGGAGCCTTTGGACGCGGAGCGTCCGGGCCCCGGCCCCGCTCCACTTCCCCGAGCCGACGGGGGCCCAGCCGACTGGCAGGGGCCCAGCCGACCCGCGGGGGCCCAGCCGACCCGCGGGGGCCCAGCCGACCCGCGGGGGCCGACTCGTCTTCCCCGCCCCGGCCCATGCCATGCCTCGGGGTCGCGTGTTTCCAGTGTCGCTTTCACTGACCGACGACGGCAGAAGACCGTCATTCACCCGTTCGGTAAATCTGTCGTGGCGGGAGTAGACATGCGGCGCTCCATGGGGTTAGCGTTTTCCTCGTAGCCAGAGATCCACGAAGGCGCGGCAGACACGAACTGCCCGCACGCAGGACCAGCAGGTCGGCACGGTGGTGGAGCGGCGGGGCCGGAGAGACACCGGGGTCCCCTCGCTGACGGCCGGGCCGGGCGGCTCGACAGGAGCCGCCGCGGAAGTACGCGGTACCCATCACGTTGACAGGACGAGGAAAGAAGGAGGCAGACGCCATCAGGATCGCCCGGGGCGAGGACATAGCGGCCCCGGGTACCGCAGGCCCCGGAACGGAAGGTGGTCCCACGGTCACGCAACCGCGATCCCCGCACACGTCCCCCTCCTTCGGGAGACGAAGCGGAATGAGAAGGCCGGCCCCGCAGTAGGCCGGCGGATGGTGTTCCAATCCCTCGGGGCTCCGGTGCCGCACGGCACCGGAGCCCCTCAACGCGTTCCCCTGCCGGAGACCCGGCCAGAGGCCCGGTCAGAGGCCCGGCCAGAGGGGCGAATGTGTGGGACGAGACGAACCGGATGAACGAAATGAGTGAAATGAACGAGACGGACGAGACGGACGAGAAGCGGACGAGGTGCAGATGACAGCGGAGAACTCCTTCGACCGTCTCGACGACGAGGACTACCCCGCCTACACCATGGGCCGAGCCGCCGAAGTGCTCGGCACCACCCCGGCGTTCCTGCGGGCGATCGGCGAGGCCCGCCTGATCACCCCGCTGCGCTCGAAGGGCGGCCACCGCCGTTACTCCCGTTACCAGTTGCGCGTCGCCGCCCGCGCCCGCGAACTGGTCGACCAGGGAACGCCCGTGGAGGCCGCCTGTCGCATCGTCATCCTTGAGGACCAGCTGGAGGAGGCCCGGCGTATCAACGAGGAGCGCCGCGGCGCCCTCCCCGTGACGCGCCAGGAGACGGACGCCTGACGCCGCGCGGCGCCTGACGCCGCGCGGCCCCGCATCGCCGGACACCTCCGGCACCTCCGGCACTTCCGGCACCACAGGTACCTCTGGCACCTCTGGCACCACCGGCACCACCGGCACCACCGGCACCACCGGCACCACCGGCACCACCGGCACCACCGGCACCACCGGCACCACAGGTACCGCCAGGCACCACTCCGGCGGACGACGAGGGCATCCGGCCCGGTGGAAATTGCCGCGCCCCGCGCCCCGCCCTGCGGTAACGTCCGCCCGCGAGACCGGCCCTCCCCCGGTGGAGGGCCGGTCTCGCGGGTGCGCCGCCCCCAGGGGAGGTCCCCACCCACCCCTCCACTCGCCCGACCGGTCCCGGACCCCCGGGGCCGTCCTCGGAACACAGCAACGCCGCACCGCCGCACCGCCGTCAGGTCGCAGCACCACCTCGCGACACCACGGCCGACCGGCGACGCGACCGGAAGGAAGAGAGCCATGCGCCGTCACTTCGGAGCAGTCACGACGCCCCGCGCTCTCTCTCCGATCTCCGAGGACCACCTTGACCACCACCCCCTCGCTCCCCCTGAACCTGGGCGTCCTCGCCCACGTCGACGCCGGTAAGACCAGCCTCACCGAGCGGCTGCTGTTCGAGTACGGCGCACTCGGCGCGCTCGGCAGCGTCGACGCGGGGAACACCACCACCGACAGCGGCGAACTCGAACGCGAACGCGGGATCACCATCCGCTCGGCCGTCGCACCGCTGACCGTCGGCGGCCGTCGCGTCAACCTTGTGGACACGCCGGGCCACCCGGACTTCATCGCCGAGGTCGAACGTGCCCTCGGCGTGCTCGACGGCGCCGTCCTCGTCGTCTCCGCCGTCGAAGGGGTCCAGCCGCAGACCCGCGTCCTGATGAAGTCGCTGCGCCGGCTGCGGCTGCCCACCCTGATCCTCGTCAACAAGATCGACCGGCCGGGCGCGCGGGAGGACGGGCTGCTCGACGACATCCGGCGCGGGCTCGCCCCGTACGTGATCCCGCTCGCCACCACGAGCGCGGCAGGCACCCCGGCCGCGCGTTCCCTGCCGCTGCCGCTGTCGTCCGCCGGGCACCACTCGCCCGCCGAACTGCTCGCCGCGCACGACGACTTGCTGCTCTCCCGGCTCGTGGACGGGCCCGCGCCCACCGAGGAGGAGGTGCGCGCGGCGCTCGTACGGCACACCGCCGCCGGACTGGTCCACCCGCTGTGCTTCGGTTCCGCCCTCACCGGCACCGGCATCCGCCACCTCGGCGAGGCGATCGCCACCCTCCTGCCCTCCCCCGACGCCGACGAGGACGCCCCCGCCCGCGGCACCGTCTTCGCCGTCGAACGCGGCGCGAACGGCGAGAAGACCGCCTACGTGCGGCTGTTCGGCGGGCGGCTGCGCGCCCGGGAGCGGGTCGTGCTGCACCGCGACGAGCCGGACGGCTCCACGGCCCCGGTGACCGGCCGCCTCACCCGTCTCGACGTCGTCGGCGACGAGGGGGACCTGCGCGCGGGCGGTATCGGGGCCTTCCGCGGTGTGCCGGGGGTCCGGGTCGGCGACCGGCTCGGCGCGCCCGGCCCCGGCCGCCCCGTGTTCCGCTTCGCCCCGCCCGGACTGGAGGCCGTCGTGCGTCCCGCCGGTCCCGGCCGGGGCGCGGCCCTGCACTCCGCGCTGTCCGCGCTCGCCGAGGAGGACCCCTTCGTGCGGACGCGGATTACGGCGGACGGCGAGTTGTCCGTGCTCCTGCACGGCGCCGTGCAGCGCGAGGTGCTCGCTGAGCGGCTGCGCCGGGAGTTCGGCCTCGCGGTGGAGTTCGCCCCGGTCACCCCCGTGTACCGCGAACGGCCCGTCGCGACCGGCGAGGCCGTACGGGAGCTGGGCCCGGGGCCGGAGGAGTTCTGGGCGACGGTCGGGCTGCGCGTGGACCCGGCGCCGTACGGCAGCGGGGTGCGCTGGGCGCGGGAGACGGAGTGGGGCACCCTGCCCCGGGCCTTCCACCGCGCGATCGAGGAGACGGCCCTCGGCGCGCTCGGGCAGGGGCTGTACGGCTGGGAGGTCACCGACTGCGTGGTGACCCTGACCCGGACCGGGTACGCGGCGCCGTTGAGTACGGCCGCCGACTTCCGCCACCTCACCCCGCTCGTCCTCCTGCGGGCCCTGGACCGCGCCGGTACGCGGGTGTACGCACCGTGCCGCGCGGTGGAGGCGGAGGTGCCGCGGGACGCCCTCGGCGCCGTGACCGGGCGGCTCGCGGCGCTCGGCGCGGACATCGGCGAAACCCGCGAGAGCGGGGACCGCTGGACCGTCACGGCGGAGGTCCCGGTCGGCGACGTGCGGGAACTCACGGCGGCGCTGCCCGGGTTGACCGGCGGGGAGGGCGCCCTGTGGTCCCGCCCCGGCCGCGACCGCCCGGTACGCGGACTGCCCCCGCGCCGCGCCCGCACCGACGGCGACCCGCTCAACCCGGAGTCCTACCTCCGCTTCCTGGCCGGCCGGTGAATCCCGATCCCGCGCTCCGGCGGTACGCGGCCGCGCCGCCCGTGTCCGGGGCGCACCGGACCACCGGACACGCGGAGGACGGCGGTCAGCGAGCGCCCCGGTACGGGTACGGCCCCCGCCCCTATGCGAACGGCCCCCGTGGCCCGAAGACCGAGGCCGCGAAGTTCTCCGCGATACGGCGGTGACCGGCCGCGTCGGGGTGGATCTCGTCGGGGAGCGGGAACTCGGCGTAGTCGGCCTCGCCGTAGAGCGAACGGCCGTCCAGGTAGTGGAGGTTCGGGTCGCGGCCGGCGCGCAGCGCGACGATCCGGGCGAGTTCCTCCCGGACGACGTTCAGGGTGAGCCGGCCCGAGGCGACCTCGGCCGGGTCTCCGGTGGCCCGCAGCCGCAGCGTCCCGTCACTGAAGTCCGGCGCGAGCGGCCCCGGGGTGTCCTCGTGGACGGGGCACAGGACGGCGGAGACGACGAGCAGCGGGGTGTCCGGGTGGCCCTCGCGGATCGTGTCGAGGAAGCCGTGCACGGCGGGCCCGAGGGCGCGCAGCCGCATGAGGTCGGTGTTGACGATGTTGATGCCGATCTTCACGCTGATCAGGTCGGCGCGCGTGTCACGCATCGCGCGGGCCGTGAACGGGTCGAGCAGCGCGCCGCCGCCGAAGCCCAGGTTGATCAGGTCGACCCCGCCGCGGGCGGCGGCCAGCGCGGGCCACGTGGTGCTCGGCGTGGCCGCGTTGGAGCCGTGGCTGATCGAGCTGCCGTGGTGCAGCCACACCCGGCGCCCGTCCGGCAGCGCCTGCTCGACCGGGGCGTCGGTGCGCAGGGCGATCAGCTCGGTGGTCTCGTTGTGGGGCAGCCAGATCTCGATGTTCTTGTCGCCGGGAGGCAGCCCCTCGAACCGCGCCGTTCCGGGCGGCCCCTCCTGGATCTCGGCCTCCTGCGTGGCCATGTCGATCAGGCGCAGCCGCCCCCCGGGCACGGTGGCCCGCCCCGCGAGCCGGCCGTCCACCAGAAGCTCGTACACCCCCTCGGCCGGGGCGGGCGCCCCGCGGTAGGCGCGCTTGGTGGGCAGCGTGTCCAGTTCCACGACGGTGGCCCGGCTGCGGAAGGCCACGCGCACCCCGGAGGGCTGCGACTCGGCCATCGCTAGCTGCTCGTCGGGGATCTGCCACCTGGCCGCCTCGGGCAGCCGGTGCGGGAGCAGTCCGTGCGCGGTGTACTCGAAGCCGAGGGCGCCGCGCAGCAGCCCGGGAGCGGCGGGGGTGGTGATCAGTGCGGAATCGGCGGTCATGTTCCCAGCTCGTTCGGTGAGTTCGGTGCGTTCGGTGCGTTCGGTGCGTTCGTTGGGTCCGGTGAGTCCGGTGGGTTCGAAGGCCGGTCGGGGGCCGGTGGGTTCCGAGGCCGGTCGGGGGCCGGTGGGTTCGAAGGTCGGTGCGCCGGGTGGGTTCGGTGAAGGGGAGGGGGTGCGCGCCCTTCGGCTCCGGGGCTTCGCCCCGGGCCCTTCCGCCCCTGGGCCCCTGCGCCCCTGGGCCCTTCGGTCCCCGGAAGGACAGGGGGCGGGCGCTCAGTGGGGGGCGCGCTCGCTGAGTTGGGCGTCGAGGAAGCCGAGAATCCACGTCCAGCTCTCCTCGGCCCCGGGCGCGCTGTGGCTGAAGCCGTCGGCCAGTTCGAGGCTGACGAAGCCGTGGAACATCCCGCCCAGCATCCGTACCGCGTGCGTCTGCTCCGGTTCGCCCAGCTCGTAGCCGCGCAGGATCGCCCGGGTCATCCGCGCGTGCCGGACGCCCGCACTGGCCGCCGCCGTCTCCGCGTCGAGCGGCAGGCGCGTGGCGGCGTACCGGCCCGGGTGCTCCTTCGCGTACGCGCGGTAGGCCCCGGCGAAGGCGAGCAGGGCGTCCCGGCCGGCCCGTCCGGCCACCGCGTCGGCTACCCGGTCGGCCAGTTCCTCCAGGGCGAACAGCGCGATCCGCACCTTGAGGTCGTGGGAACTCCTGATGTGCGCGTACAGGCTCGCGGTCGCGACACCGAAACGCCGCGCGAGCGCCGGCACGGTCACCTTGTCGAACCCGGCCTCGTCGGCCAGCTCCGCCCCGGCCCGCGCCAGCCGCTCCGCGTTCAGCCCTGCTCGTGGCACGCTCACCCTCCCCTCGATCCGGCGCCCCCGGTCCGGGGCCGCACGACTGAACCTAAAGCATTTAGGTAATCAACCTTACCACTTAGGAATCCTGGCCGCGCCGACACCCGGGGGGCGCGGCCGGGGCGCCGACACCCGGGGGGCGCGTCCGGGGCGCCATCACCGCGCACCGACCGCCCAGGCGGCGCCGTTCACCCGGCGTCCCGCTCTCCGCCACTTGACGGGATTTCCACCCCATGAGACCTTTCACTAGTTAATTAGGGAAAGGGAGGGAGGGGTCGTGGCCGAGCAGCGCGTCGAGTTCCGCGTCGACCGGCGCAGCGGGGTCCCCACCTATCTCCAGATCGTGGCGCAGACCCAGCAGGCCCTGCGGCTCGGTCTCCTGGAACCGGGCGACAGACTGCCCACCGCCCGCGAGGTCGTCGAGGCCACGGCCATCAACCCGAACACCGTCCTCAAGGCGTACCGCGAACTGGAGCGGCAGGGCCTGGTCGAGGGCCGGCGGGGCCTGGGCACCTTCGTCCTGCGCACGCTCGGCGCGGAGGGCGCCCACTCCCCGCTGCGCTCGGCGCTGGACGACTGGGCCCTGCGGGCCCGTACCGCCGGCGTGGACCGGGAGACCGCCGCCGCGCTCATGGCCTCCGCTCTGGACGCGCATTTCCCGAAGGAGGACCCGTGAGCACCACCAGCAGCACCCCGCCCGCGATCGAGGCGAGGGGGCTCGGCCAACGCCACGGCCGGGGCCGCCGCACCACCCACGCGCTGCGGGACTGCACGTTCCGGATACCGGCGGGCAGCGTGTGCGCCCTGGTCGGCCCCAACGGCGCGGGCAAATCGACGTTCCTCCAGGTCGCGGCCGGTCTGTTGCGGCCCACCGGCGGCAGCCTCTCCGTCCTGGGCGCGGCGCCGGGCACGCACCGCGACCGGGTCGGCTACCTCGACCAGGAACAGCCCCTCTACGAGCACTTCACCGTCGCGGACGCGCTCGCCCTGGGGGCCCGCCTCAACGCCGGGAACTGGGACGCGGCGCACGCGGCCCGGATCGTCGAGGACCTCGACCCCCGGCGCCGTGTCCGCCGGCTCTCGGGCGGCCAGCGCACGCGCGTGTCCCTGGCCCTCGCGCTCGGCAAACGCCCCGAACTGCTCCTGCTGGACGAGCCGATGGCCGATCTCGACCCGCTCGCCCGGCACGAGCTGATGGGCGTTTTGCTGGCGGACGTGGCCGACCGGGGCACCACCGTCCTGCTCTCCTCGCACGTCGTCGCCGAACTCGCCGACTGCTGCGACCACCTGCTGCTCCTGGCCGACGGCCGGGTCCGCCTCGGCGGCTCCGTGGACACCCTGCTCGACACGCACCGGGTGGTCACGGGAAAGGGCCTGGACCTGTCCGCGCACACCCTCGTCGAGTCCCGCCCGGCGGGCCGCGGCCTCGTCTCCCTGATCCGCCCCCGGGGCCCCGTCCCCGACGCCTGGCAGCCGGAACCACCCACCTTGGAGGAGCTGATCCTCGCGCACCTGCGCAGCCCGTCGGCCCCCGCGTTGCTCACTCCGGAGATGAACACCGGCGCGGAGACCGCCCTGCGCACGGACGCGGACACGGAGACGGAGACGGAGACGGAGACGGAGACGGGAACCAGCACCGGCTCCGACACCGACACCGGCTCCGGCTCCGGCTCCGGCTCCGGCACGAGCGCGGGTGCCAGGGCGCCGAGGCGCGGTGCCGCCAGTACGGACACCGGTTCCGGCACGACGGCGGCCTGAACCGTCCGGCCGAGGGCCCACCGGGCCGGCTGCCGCCGGGCCGGACCACGCCGAAGATCGGCCGCCCGGCGCGGAGCGAGACCCCCGCGTGCCCCCGGCCCCCCGGCCCCCTGGCTCCCCACTTGCCTCCTCCCCCCTCCCCCACTCCCTCTCCCCTCCCCCTCCCACTCCTCCCAGCACCCACAGGACCGCACGATGACCACGACGCAGCTGACCAAGGACGGGCCGCCGGCCGTGTCCCGGCCCTCCGCCCTCGACCTGATCCGCTCCGAGATCCGCCTGCAACGCGGGGCGCTGTGGGTCTGGCTCGCCTTCGTGACGCTCACCGCGGCCCTGCTGCTGTGGCTCCTGGGCCCCGGGGCGCACGGGACGCAGCGGCTGTTCGACACGTACGGCTACAGCGGAGTCCAGGGGGCCGCCTGGGGGCACGGGGCGGGCGGCCAGCTCCTCTTCGGCACGTACAACGACCTCATCCAGCTGCCGGCCACCCTGCTCGGCCTCGCCTCGCTCTGCGTGGCGCTGTACGGGGCCGGCCCGCTCACCGCCCGCGAGCTGGAGAGGGGAACGGTCCGCCTCGCGTGGTCCCAGTCGGTGTCCCCGCGGCGCTGGCTCGCCGCCAAGCTCGGAGCGGTCTCCGCGTTCCTGGTCGTGGGCACGGCGCTGCTCGTCGTGCTGTACCGCGTGCTGTGGTCCGCCCACAACAACCTGATGCTCTCCGGGATCGGCCCGCGCGCGCTCTACTTCTCCGTCGGCCCCGCCACCGTCCTCGTACCGCTGCTGGCCCTGGCCGTCGGCGTGTTCTGCGGGCTGCTGCTGCGCCGCACCCTGCCCGCGATGCTGGTCGCCGGTCTCGCGCAGTACCTGATCACCGGGGCGGTACGGGGCGGCCGCTGGCCCTTCACCCACACGCGTCTGCCACCCGAGGTCCCGGTGCGCGGCAGCGCGATCACGTCGAGCGGCGCGCACATCCCCGACCCGCAGTGCTACGACAGCCTGCGCTGCCTCGCCCGGCACGACGTGGTCGGCTTCAGCCGCACCTACCTGCCGGCCCCGGAGTTCTGGCCCCGCCAGCTCACCGAGAGCGGCGTCCTCCTCGCCGTGACCGCGCTCGCCGTGGCCGGGGCGTTCTGGCTGCTGCGGCGCCGGGCGGCCTGACCGGCGGGGGGCGGGGCCGCCGCCGGTCAGTCGCCGCGCAGCACCTCCGGGTCCAGATGCCGGCGCGCCATCGGCAGCGAGGCCAGCCCGGCCACGAGGAGGACACCGAGGGTGCTGAGCAGCAGCAGCGGCAGCCCCTCGCCGTCCCAGAACACCGCCCCGCCGCCGGTGACCAGATAGCTCGACTCGGCCAGCCGCCCGGCGACCAGCGCCCCGCCGAGTCCCAGCGCGAGCGGCAGCAACACCTGCGCGCACTGCGCGGCCCGCAGGGTGCGCGAACGGGCGCCGAGCAGGGTCAGAGCCGTGATCTGCCCACGCCGGTCCATGGCCCGGTCGGCGGCCGACACGAGGAAGGCGGCCACACCGATCACGAGCCCGAGGACCATCCCCGTCCCCAGCAGCCCCTTGATGACGCCGAGCTGACTCAGCGACTCGATGACGATGCCGACCGGGGTGATCTCGGCGGTGGGGGCGATACCGGCCAGCCGGTCCAGCGTGCGCCGGACCGTCCCGGGGTCCGGGGCGCTGCTCAGCACGAGGTGGGCGCCCGCCGGGTGGGTTCCCGGGGGGAGGGCGCTCGGGGGGAGGACGATGTCGGCCGACATCAGGGCCGAGGGCTGAACGACGGTGAGCCCCACGCTCTCGCGCGGGGCGCTGTAGCGGTACGTGCCCGCGGGGCGGCCGTCCTCGCCGCGCAGGGGCATTCCGTAACGGCGCCCCGGCCGGGCCTTCTCCGCCACCTGATATCGCGAGTCCCGCAGAACGAGAGGCCGGCCGTCGACACACCCACGCACGCTGCCGGGATCCGCGAAGGCACGCAGCTGGGCGCAGGTGCCGACGAAGGCGCCGAGGGAACCGGCCGTGGACTCGACCGTGACCACGTGCCCCCGCACGCCGCCCGCCGCCTTCATGTCCGCGCGTTGCCGGGCCGTCAGCTTGTCGTAGGCGAGTTCGTACTCCTGGACCGGTGCGATACGCCGGCTGACCTGATCGATCTCGACGAGTACGCCCTGGGTGAGGGAACCCGCGTAGACCAGGACGACGAGGCCGCTCACGACGCGCAGGACCGCCCCGGGCCGGGACTCGTTGTGGCGCATGGCGAGGGTCAGCGGCAGGCGCTGAGTGGCGGAGGCGATCCGCCGGGCGAGCCAGCCCGTGGCCGGAGGGAGCGCGAGAACCAGTCCGGCCCCGGTGAGCAGCGCCCCCGCGGGCACCAGCACGGCGGTGAGGGAGGTGGACACGCCGATGCGGCCGAGGGCCCCGAGCACGCAGTACGTACTGACGATGCCGAGCCCCGGAAGCAGCAGCAGAGCACCGAGCCACCGTGCCCGGCGCTGCCGTGCCTGCCGTCGTACGGCCAGTGGGCGCAGCGCCGCCTCGCGCGCGTGCCGTCGCCCCGCGAGGTACGCCAGGGCCGGGCAGCCGAGCAGACAGGCGGCGAGAGTGCTCCCGGACGGCAGTCCGTCGGAGGGGTACCAGGCGAGGCCGGGGAGCCCGGTGCCCGCCACCGCCGTGTTCACCACGAGGTGCAGACCGAGGCCGAGCACGGCGCCGAGCACGGCGGCGCACAGGGTCTCGACGGCGCTCACCCGCATGGTCTGCCGGGCGCTGAGCCCCAGCAGGCGCAGGGCCGCGAGCCTGCGGCCCCGGGACTCGGCGGAGAGCCGGACGCACACCGAGAAGTAGACGGCGAGCGGGAGCAGTACGAGGCAGCACAGCGTGAACCGCAACGGGTCCAGGGTGGAGGAGTCGACCGCGTGGGTGCTCGGCCAGCGGCTCCCGAAGCTCCGCACCGCCTCGCCGTCGGGAAGCTGCGCGTGCGTCCGGCCGACGTAGGCGTACAGCTCGCGGGGTCCGGTGAGCCCGGCGGCGCCGATGGTGCCGGTCACCTGTCCCGGCAGGCTGGGCCTGAGCCCGGGGTGCTCGCGCAGCAGATCGCGCAACTCGGGCGAGACGAGGACCTCGCCGGGGCCCGGCAGCCGGTCCATGCCGGGCGGCACCGGGCCGTTCTCCTTCTCCGGTCGGGCGACGAAGACGCGGGTGAGGAGGTGGGAGCCGTAGGGATCGGTGCGCTTGAGGGCCAGAGTCGTGGACGTCCGGCCCGCCCGCGCCTCCTTTCCCGGCACGAGGTCCCGGGCCGCGTCCCGCCCGTCGTGCGCGGCGAGCAGGGCGGGGATGGTGAGCACGGCGGCCAGACAGGCGACCCCGAGGGCGCAGCCGGCCGTCATCAGCAGGAAGCGGACCCGGGTGGCGCGGTTGCCGCGCAGCACGAGCCGGAGCCCGAGGGCGAAGGTGCTCACGCGGAACTCCGGGCGGGACGGTCGGCGTCAGCGGGGCCGGGGGCCGCGTCGGGAGCGGCGGCGGCCGCGGGGACCGGGACGCCCAGCCGTCCGTCCCGCATGACGTAGCGCGTGTCGGCGTGCCGGGCGACGTTCTCGTCGTGGGTGACCAGGACGACGGCCGTACCGCGGTCACGGGCGAGTGCCAGGAACTCGTCCAGGACGGCGGCGGCGTTGACGGAGTCCAGCGCGCCGGTGGGCTCGTCGGCGAAGACCACGGCGGGCCGGTGGACGAGCGCCCGTGCCACCGCGACGCGTTGGGCCTGCCCGCCGGAGAGCTGGGCGACGCGGCGGTCGCGCAGATCCGCGAGGCCCAGCCGGTCGAGCACGGGCGCGGCGGCCCGGTGGGCGGGCCCCTTGCGCTGGCCCGCCAGTCGCAGCGGCAGCGCGGCGTTCTCCTCGACGGTCAGCTCGGGAAGCAGCTCCCCGTGCTGGAAGACGTACCCGTAGCGTTCACGCCGCAGCCCGGACAACTCCTCGTCGCTCAGGGTCTCGTAGCCTCGGCCCTCGAAGACGACGGCACCGGCAGCGGCCGGCACGATCCCGGCCAGACAGTGCAGCAGGGAGGTCTTCCCGGAGCCGCTGCTGCCCGTCACGGCGACCACCTCACCCGGCGCGAGGGCGAGACAGGCACCGCGCACGGCCAGATGGGAGCCGTAGCGGACGTCCACTCCGTCGGCGCGGAGCACAGACCGCGTCCCCATGGTCACAACCCTTCCTCACCGGTGAACGCGGAGTCCACCGTCTCCCCGGCTAGCGCGAGTAGTGCAGAGTCTTCGAGCAGTTGTCCGGACGCAGCGATCCGCGGTCCCTGCACGCGCGGAACTCCGCCCTGCTGACATAGAGAGCGGCCCCGTCGTACACGACTTTGTTGAGCTTCACGGTTTTGCGCTGCGCCCCGTTGAAGCGCCTCCAGCCGTAGCCCTCGACCTTCGCCAGTACGTAGACGTTGTGGCCGTCGGTCGGCTCCGTGTCCGCCAGATTCCCCCGGAAACCGAAGCCCCCGTGCTGAGTGAACTTCGGGTACATCTGGTACTGACCACGGAACTGGACTCCCGTGCTATGAAGATCCGGCATTCTGCGCCACGAGCCGGCCACCGCGCTGCCCACGCCAGTGAAGAAAAGACCGGCGGCCAGAGCCACCACCATCGACCTACGCACATCCACCTGCCCGGTTACTCGTTGCCTCGCTGTAACTACCTAGCGTAGCCATACCGGGTGCGGATGGATATCCCAGAGGCATAAACCACCCCTGAGGGGGAACATCCGCCCCCCGGTGGACAAAGCGCGGCGCCTCCCCCCTCGTCCGAGGGCGGAGGCGCTGTGAGCCTGGTGGGGGCGGGCGGGGGCCGGCGGCGTCCCCGGTCTCCGGATCAGCGGCGGCGCAGCACCATCACGACGGCGATGATGACGACGATGACCACGACGGTGCCCAGTCCTATGTACATGGCGACTCTCTTCTCTCGCGGGGACGACGGGCACGCCTCGGTGCCACGACGGACAGGTGCCCCGGGCCGGGCGGTTCACCGGGTCCGGGACCCCCTGTTTCCCGCGCACGCCCCCGTCTGTCTCCCGCGCACGCCCCCGTCCGGCTCGTCACCGGTCGTCCGGCCCGGGGGCGAAACCCCGGGCCACGCCCAGTTCCACGGCGTCCTGGGGGCGCGGGCGCAGGGCGTCGGTGGTGGCGGCGAGGGCGGCCGGGGGCCGTTTGAGGATGGCGGCGGCGAGTTCGGGGGCGATGACGGAGAAGTAGCTGTCGGGGGTGACCCACAGGTGGCCGGGCGCGGACAGCGCGAGGGCGCCGCCCGATCCGCCCTCGCCGATGAGCAGCGAGGTGACCGGTACGGTCGCCTCCGCCACGGCGGCGAACACCTCGGCGATGGCGGGCCCGGCGCCCGCCGCCTCCGCCGCCGCGTCGTTCGCCGCTCCCGGTGTGTCGATGAGGGTCAGGACGGGGACGCCCAGGCGGTCCGCGGTACGGATGAGGCGCGCCGCCGTACGGAAACCCGCCGGGCTGTTGGCGGTCCCGCACTGCGCGGCGTAGGCGACGGTGCGGCCCGCGCGCCGTCCGAGACCGCACAGCATCCCGGCATCGACGCCCCCGGCGCGGTCGCCCCGCATCTCCTCCCGCCAGTCGAAGTAGGCGTCCAAGTACGCCTTGGCGCGCGGCCGTTCGGGGGCGCGGGCGCGGCGTACCGCCTCGGTGCCGTCGGCGGGGGCCGGGCCCCGGGTGAGCGCGCGCGGCGGCTCGGGCCGGTCCGGTGCGCCCGGGGCGGACAGCAGGGTGAGCCAGCGGGCGAGGACGTCCGGCAGCGCGGCGGCGGACACGACGCGGTCCACGTGCCCGTTCTCGTACTGTCCCTCGGCCGTGTAGGCGTGCGGGTCGGCGCCGGCCGGGCGCACCCGGGAACCGGCGAAGCCGATCTGCGCGCCGCTCACGGCGAGGACCACGTCGGCGCCGGCGCCCAGCGTGGCCCAGCCCCCGCCGGTCGAGGGATCGCGCAGGACCGCGACCTGGGGGAGGCCGGCGCGACGCGTGAGGGCGGTTTCCCGTGCCACGCGCTGGAGTTGGGTGAGGGCGCGCATGCCCTCCTGCATCCTGCTGCCGCCGGTGGCCACGAGGGAGACGACGGGCAGGCGGTGGCTCCGCGCCCAGGCGTGCGCGGCCACGATCCGGTCACCGGTGGCCTCGCCCAGGGAGCCGCCGAGGAACCCGAACTCCGAGGCGATCAGCACGGCTTCGGTGCCGCTGTGCGCGTCGGCGCCGGCCGGCCCCGCCGGTGTCCCGCGCCCCTTCACCCGTCCGACCGCGCACACCATCGACTCGCTCTCCCCGGTGCGTTCCGCGGCCCGCTCGCGCGAGTCGCCGTAGCCCGGCCAGCGCAGCGGCCCGTCCCCGGAGGCCGTACCGGCGGGTGCGGGCAGCTCCTCGTATCCCGGGGCGAGGGCGGCGAGGAGGGCGCGGGCACGGTCAGTCACGGAGGGCCCGCTTCATGATCTTGCCCATGTCGTTGCGCGGCAGGGCGTCCAGGTAGCGGAAGACGCGGGGGCGTTTGTGCGGGGCGAGGCGGCGGGCCACGTGCTCCGCGACGGCCTCCTCGTCCAGGGCCGCGTCCTCGCGGACCAGCCAGGCGACGACGCGTTCACCCAGGTCGGGGTCGGGTTCCCCGGTGACGGCGGCCTCGCGGACGCCCGGGAACTCCAGCAGCACCTCCTCGATCTCCCCCGCGCCGATCTTGTAACCGCCCGACTTGATGAGGTCGGTGGCCCGGCGGCCCACGATGCGGACGTAGCCGTCCGGTTCGCGGACGGCCATGTCGCCGGTGCGGAACCAGTCCCCGTCGAAGGCCCCGGCGGTGGCGTCCGGACGGTTGAGGTACTCGGTGAACAGGTTCGGGCCGCGCACCTGGATCTCCCCGATGCTCTCGCCGTCGAGGGCCTCGATCACCGTCCCGTCGTCCTCGACGAGCCGCAGCCCGACCCCGGCGAGCGGCAGGCCGACGGTGCCGGGCCGGGCCTCGCCGTCGGCGCGGACACTGGTGTTCATCAGCGTCTCGCTCATCCCGTACCGCTCGACGACGCGGCGGCCGGTGGCCGCCGCGATCCGCTCCTGGTCGTGGACGGACAGCGCCGCCGAACCGGACACCAGCAGCCGGGCCTTGGCGAGCGCCGCCGCGAGCGCCGGATCGGCGTCGACCTCCCGCGCGAGGCGGTGGTACATCGTGGGGACGCCGAACATGAGCGTGGCGCCGTCCTCCTCCAGCGCCCGCCGCACCCCCTCGGCCGAGAAACGCCCCAGGTGCAGCAGCGTCCCGCCGCGCCGGAGCGGCCCGAGGACCCCGAGGATCAGCCCGTGCACGTGGAACAGGGGCAGCGCGTGGACGAGCACGTCCCGGTCGGTCCACTGCCAGGCGTCCTCCAGGGCGTCGAGGGTCGCGACGAGCGCGCGGCGCGGGAGGACGACTCCCTTGGGCGGGCCCGTGGTACCGGAGGTGTAGACGACGAGGGCCGGGGTCTCCTCGTCCGGTTCGGCGGGGAGGCGTGCGCCGGCGGCCGTCTCCGGCACCGCGTCCGGATCGGTGTCCACCGCCACGCGGGGCAGCGCGGCGAGCGGGCCTGGCAGGGTCTCGCCGGGGGCGGCGAGGACGAGCGCGGGGTCGCTGTCGCCCAGGATGTGCGCGAGTTCGCGCTCCCCCGACTTCGGGTTCAGCGGTACGGCGGCGACCCCGGCGAGCAGGGCGGCGACCACCGCGACCGCCGTTTCCAGACTCGGCGTCGCCCACACCGCGACCCGCCGTCCCGGCGGCAGCTCCCGGGCCAGCGCCCCCGCCGTACGCGCCAACTGGGCGTAGTCGAGGCCCCGGTCACCGAACCGGAGGGCGGGCTTGGGCACGGCCTCGTGCGGGGCGTCGCGCAGTGCGGGGAAGAGGACGGCGGGCACGGGAACTCCTCGTCGGTCGGGGTCAGTCGGCGTCGGCGGGAACCGGCCGGTGCCGGTCGGCTCACGTGCGGTGACGGGACGGCCGGCCGGCAGCGCGGCCGCCCCCGTACAGCATGAGCCGTACCGAGGCGACCTGGAGAGTTTCCCGGGGACCGGAGCGCGGAGCCGGACCACGGGGGCGTCGGACCGGCCCCCTCGCGCGGGCGGCGGGCGCCCGTGTCCCGGCGGACCGGCACCGCTCAGCGCAAGACGGCCGCCAGCAGGTCGGTCCCGAGCGCCGTGAGTTCGGGCAGGTTGAGGGTGTACCGGACGTAACGACCGTGGCGCCGGGACGTGAGCAGGCCCGCGCGGCGCAGGACGGCGAGGTGGCGGGAGACCTCCGGGGGCGACAGTTGCCAGGCGTGGGCCAGCTCACCGGTGGTGTGCGGGCCGCGGGCCAGCGTACGCAGCAGCCGCAGCCGTACCGGATGCGCGAGCGACTCCAGCCGCAGCGTGACCGTTTCCAGCGACACCGGCTCCGGCCGGTCCTCCTCGGCCACGGGGTACTGCACCACGGGACGCCACCCGGGCGCGTGGACGGCCACCAGATGCGGGCGGCCGAAGACGCTGGGGAGGAACGCGACCCCGGTGCCGTCGGCGGCGGTCGCGTTGTCCTGCAACTTGTCCACGACGATGCTGTTGCCGTCGGGCGCGAGGGTCACGGCGCTGGAGACCGCCGCGAGGGCCGCCCCGACGCCCTGGCGCTGCAACAGGTCCCTCTTCACCCGCAGATCGGCGGCGAGTCGCACGGCGACGCCCCTCCAGGCGGTGTCGAAGAACGCCTCGGCGCACTGTTCGAAGGTGTCGCGCACCCGCGCCCGCACGACGGCCGGGTCCGCGAGCAGCCTTGCCGCGAAAGCCTCCTGGAGCGCGCCGCGCGCCTGGGCCAGGTCCAGGGCCCGCTCGCGCGCCGTCGCGTCGGCGAGCGGCGAGCGCGCGGCGAAGTGGACCCGGTTGCTGCCGCACGTGGTGACGAGCGCGGCGGCCACATAGGTCTCGTCGTCGATCCGGTCCACCTCGTCCAGCTCCTCGGCGAGGGTCGGCCGGGGACGGGCGGGGACCAGGAAGTCGGCCCGCGAGGAGCGCCACAGGAACTCCGCCTCCCGCAGCCGTTCGGCCAGCTCCGGCCGCAGCCCCGCCCAGACCTCCGCCGCCCAGCCGGCGAGCCGCGGGTGATGCGCGGGTTCGGCCAGCACGTGCAGCATCGCGGTCAGCTCGGCCAGCGGGGAGGCGGCGAACCGCAGTCGCCCGGACGACGGGCCGCCGATGTCGATCCTCAACGTCATCCCCTCATCATCACGGGCCGGACGGCCCGCGACCGCGTCGATTGACGGTGCCCGTCAACCGGCGTGGCCGGCCCGACGGGTGAACGCAGCGTTGGCGCCATGGCAACCACCGTCAAGATCCAGCCGCGTTCCCTCGTCCGCGCCTCCGGAGGACCCCGCTACGCCGTGGCCCTGGCCGTGGACGCCCTCGGCACCGGCCTGCTGCGGCCCTTCCTGCTGCTCTACGGGGTGGCCGTGCTGGGGCTGTCCGCGCCGGCCACCGGCGTCGCCATGACGGCCGGCGCCGTGGTGGGCCTGGTGTGCGTGCCGGCGGTCGGCCGATGGCTGGACCGCGGCGCGCGCAGCACCGTCGTGGCGGCGTCGATGCTGGTGCGGGTGCTGGGCGTGGCGCTGCTTCTGGCCGCCCCGGCGGGGCACGTCGGGCTGTTCGCGGCGGCGGCGCTGTTCCTCGGCATCGGCAACCAGGCGTGGCCGGCCGCCCACGCGGCCCTCGTGGCCACGGTCGCCCACGGCAGGGAACGGGACGCCGCCCTCGCGGGGGGCCGCGCCCTGCGCAACGCCGGCCTGGGCGCCGGCGCCCTCCTCGCCACCGCCTGCCTCGCGGGCGGCACCACCGTGTTGCAGGCACTGGCGGCCGTCACCGGGCTCGCCTACCTCGCCGCGGCGGGCTTGGCCTGGTCGGTCCACGTGGACGCCCGTCCGGCCGCCGCCGCGGCCGGGGGCGGCGACGACGCGCCCGCGCCCCGGATGCGCGCGCTCCTGGCCGCCAACGTCGTCTACGTCTTCTGCCTCAGCGTCCCCGAAGTCGCGCTTCCCCTCGTCCTGGTGACGCGGATGCACGCCTCCCCGGTGTGGTCGGGAGCCGTCTTCACGGCCAACACGGTGCTGGTCATCGCCCTCCAGGTTCCGGTCACCGTCCTGACGTCCCGCTTCCCGCGCCGGTCCGTGCTGGCGACCGCCGGGGTGGTGCTCACCGCGTCCTACCTCGGCTTCCTCGCGGCCACCTCCCTGGGACACGGCTGGGGTGCCCCCGCCCTCGCCGCGGTGTCCGTGGTCTGCACCCTCGGCGAGATCCTCTACGCGGGCAGCGCCACGGCGCTCGTCGCCGCCCTCGCCCCGGCGCGCGTCCTGGGACGCGCCCTCGCCCGCTTCCAGCTCTCCACGGGCTTCGGCCTCGCCGTCTCCCCCGCGGCCATCACCGCTCTCGCACCCCACGGCCCGGCCGCCCTCTGGGGCGGCCTCGCCGCCGCGACGCTCCTCTCCGCCGGAGCCGTCGCCACCGAACAGGATCAGGAAACGCGGCCCGGCGCTCGCCGCCGCCGCACGGAAGCAGGCTCGTGAACCGGGCGCACGCTCCCGACCAGCTCAGCGCGGCCCGCACCCGGCGCTCACCGATCCGCGCGGTGCGGCAACCGGACCCGCCACTGTCCCGCCCCGCCCGCACAGCCCCCGGCCCACCGCCGCCACGCGCCGCGCACACGTGCGGCCACCAGGACCCGCCCGACAGAACCGCCGGGCGGGCACACCGACGGGAGAAAGGTCCCGGAACAGAAAAACCCCAGGCCGCAGACGGTGCGACCCGAGGTCTCCTTGAGCCCCCTGTCGGATTCGAACCGACGACCTACGCTTTACAAGAGCGTTGCTCTGGCCAGCTGAGCTAAGGAGGCGTGCTCCGGCAGTGTAACCGGAGCGCGGGGGCGGGTCAGGGGTGTGGGGGCGGGGATTCGCGGGGGCCGCCGGGGTGTGCGGTGCGCTGTCGCGGGGGCCGCCAGGTCAGTCCGCCCGTCCGCCGGCGCACACCGCAGCCGCCGGTCACCCCCGTCGCGTCCGTCCGCGGCGGCCGGCGCACCCCGTCACCCACAGCGCACCGCCTCGCAGCTCCGCGTCACCCTGCCGTCCTTCCCCGGCCTCCCTCGTCCCGTCCGGGCGAAAAGTCGGTGAACATCACATGAGCCGGAGTACTGACAAGTGGGGTTCCCAGGGGTAGCGTCAAGCTCCGGTTCACCCGTGTGGACTACACCACTCATCTTCCTTTACTCGGATCGTCCGGCACGTTCCTGCCGGTGAAGGGGGCCTCATCATGGCCACTGTGACGTTCGACAAGGCAACTCGTGTGTACCCGGGTTCCGAGAAGCCCGCTGTCGACCAGCTGGAGATCGCGATCGAGGACGGCGAGTTCCTCGTGCTCGTCGGTCCGTCCGGCTGCGGTAAGTCCACCTCCCTGCGCATGCTCGCGGGGCTTGAGGACGTCAACGGCGGAGCGATCCGCATCGGCGAGCGCGATGTGACGCACCTGCCGCCCAAGGACCGGGACATCGCCATGGTGTTCCAGAACTACGCGCTGTACCCGCACATGACGGTCGCCGACAACATGGGCTTCGCCCTGAAGATCGCCGGCGTCAACAAGACGGAGATCCGCGCGAAGGTCGAGGAGGCGGCGAAGATCCTCGACCTCTCCGAGTACCTCGACCGCAAGCCGAAGGCGCTCTCCGGTGGTCAGCGTCAGCGTGTCGCGATGGGCCGCGCGATCGTCCGTGAGCCGCAGGTCTTCCTCATGGACGAGCCGCTGTCGAACCTCGACGCCAAGCTGCGTGTGTCGACGCGTACGCAGATCGCCTCGCTCCAGCGCCGGCTCGGCATCACCACCGTCTACGTCACCCACGATCAGGTCGAGGCCATGACGATGGGCGACCGGGTAGCCGTGCTCAAGGACGGGCTGCTCCAGCAGGTCGACTCCCCGCGCAACATGTACGACAAGCCCGCGAACCTCTTCGTGGCCGGCTTCATCGGCTCCCCCGCGATGAACCTCATCGAGGTGCCGATCACCGACGGCGGCGTGAAGTTCGGCAACTCGATCGTCCCGGTCAACCGCGACGCCCTCAAGGCCGCCGCCGACAAGGGCGACAAGACCGTGACCGTGGGTGTGCGCCCCGAGCACTTCGACATCGCCGAGCACGCGAGCGCCGCCGACAAGGCCGCCCTGTCGAAGGACGCCCCGGCCGGTCTGCCGATCACCGTGAACGTCGTCGAGGAGACCGGCGCCGACGCCTTCATCTTCGGCACCGTCGAGGTCGGCGGCGAGACCAAGGACCTCGTCATCCGCGGCAACAGCCGTGCCGTCCCGGACAAGGGCACCGTGCTCCACGTCGTCCCGCGCCCGGGTGAGTCGCACGTGTTCGCCACCTCCACCGGCGAGCGCCTCAGCGACTGACGACGGAAGCCCGACGTCAGCCGGGCGCCCGTCCGACGTCAGCCGGACGCCCGGCCGCGGCCTTCGCCCGGTGTCAGCCGGGCTCCGGCGGTGAACCGAGCAGCACCCCTGGCCCCGTCCTCCCCAGCGGAGGGCGGGGCCTCGGCCGTACCCCGGGAGCCCGGCGGAGGCCCGGCCCCCAGCCACGCGCAGCCCCCGCGCCCCGGGGCCCCCGCGACACCCCCGCCCCGCCCCGCCCCGCCCGCTGTTTTCCCCCGCCGCCCCCGGGGGAAGGCGCGCCCCTGTGGCGGAAAGCCCGCCACAGGGGGCGAATTGAGGATTCCGGTTCCGTCGTCCCGACCTGCGGCGTCAACTTCCGTACAGCGAGGGCGCGGCGAAATGTCACTCGGGAGAGTGACTAAATGTCGCCGCGTCATCACTGCCCGCTACGCTCTCACGCGTGAACCACACCGCTCGCCGTATCGGCCGTTCCCTCGCCCTCGTCCTGCCCGTCGTCCTGGTGCTCTCCGGAACCCTCGCCGTGACCCGGGTCAGCTGGACCACGACGCCCGTCGAGTCCTCCACGCTGACCGCCTCCGCCACCGACATCTCGGCCCCCGCCGCCTCCCGCACCCCGCAGGACCGGCTGCGCGACCGGCTCCTGACCGAGCTGAAGGAGAAGGACCCGGGGATCGCGCTGACCCACCTCCAGCAGGAGGTCCACGAGCGCCCCTCGCTCGCCGCGCACTGCGTGTCCATCGCCCGCTCCCTCGGTGAGGCCGCCGTCCGCGCCTACGGCCCCTCGCGCGCCCAGTCCTTCTCCCGCCCCGTGTGCGACACCGCCTACGCGACGGGGGTGGCCGCCCATCAGAGCTGACCCGGTACGGACACCCCGCCGTTCACGCCCTGGCGTCCCGTGGCGCCGCGTAGGGTTCCGCCATGAACGGCGAATCGAACACCCGCCCAGAGCCGGCCGCCCCCACCGGCCGGACTCCGGGCCTTCCGCGCCAGGCGGTGATCCTGGCCGGCGGCCAGGGCTCGCGGCTGCGGCCCTACACGGACGACCGCCCCAAGCCGATGGTCGAGATCCCCGGTACGGGGGTGCCGATCATCGGCCACCAGCTCGACTGGCTCGCCCATGAGGGCGTCACGGACGCCGTCGTGTCCTGCGGGCATCTCGCGGACGTGCTCCAGGACTGGCTGGACAGCACCGAACTGCCGCTGCGCGTACGGACGGTCGTCGAGACGGAGCCCCTCGGCCGGGGTGGCGGACTGAAGTACGCCGCGACCCGGCTGCCGCACGCCGACGAGCCCTGGTACGCCACCAACGGGGACATCTGGACGAGGTTCCCGCTGCGTTCCATGGCCGCCTTCCACGCGGAGCGCGCCGCGACCGCGACGCTCGCACTGGCCCGGCCCCGTATCCCCTGGGGCGCCGTCGAGACCGACGCGTTCGGCCACATCACCGACTTCATCGAAGCGCCCCCGTCGCCGTATCTGATCAACGCCGGGGTGTACGTCCTCGCCCCCGAGTTCGCCGGTCTGCTGCCGGACCGGGGCGACCACGAGCGGACGACCTTCCCGCACCTCGCGCGCGAGCGCAGGCTCGCCGGCTACCCCATTCCGCAGGGCGCCTACTGGCGGGCCATCGACACCGCCAAGGACCTCAAGGAAGCCGCCAAGGAGCTGGCCGGCGACCGGCGTTAGCCCCTCTACCGCGACCGCGGGACCTCCTCCGGCCCCGGCCCCGCGCCCGCGCGTACGAGAGCGGGGCCCCGCCACCCGGCGGGGCCCCGCTCTCGTATCGTCCGGCCGCGAACGGCCGCGCGGGCCGTCCCGCGTCCGTCCGGGATCAGCCGAACAGGCCGCCCAGGGAACCGCCTTCGGGCTCCGGGTCGGAACCGCCGCCGCCCGAGCCGCCGCCCGAGCCGGTCTCGGCGGGCGCGCCGCCGCCCGTCGTACCGCCCCCGGAGGACGTGGGACCGCCCCCGCCGGAGGAGGACGGGGCCTGCTGCTGCGGGGCCTGCCGCTGGGGCGGGGGCGCCTGCTGCGCACCGCCGCTGCCCGGGGTGGAACTGCCCTGGGTCTCGCTGGGCTGCTGCTGCGCCGTGCCCGAGCCCGGGGAGGTGGCCGCCCCGGTCCCGGCCTCCGGCTGCGCCGGGGAGTCGCTGCTGCGCGAGGGCTGCGGGGCGGGGCTGCCGTCCTGCCGGCCCTGCGTGGGCGTCCCCGGGGTGCTGGGGCTGGTGCTGCTCCTGGGGGCCCGCTTCTTGCCGGGCTCCTTCGGCAGCGGGACGCCGGGCAGTTCGTTGCGCGGGGTCTGCCCGGGGCCGGTGACCCGGTCGGCGTCGCGCACGGCGCTGCCGAGCAGCGAGCCGACGAGCAGGGTGAGGCCCAGGATGACGGTCGCGGCGAGCGTGCCGCGCCGCAGGACACGGCGGCGCAGCGCGGCGAGCGTGACGCGCGGGCCGAGCCGGCGCCACGCCTCGCTCGCGAGCCGGCCGTCCACCGAGTACACGGGGGCGCCCGCGATGATGAGCGGGCTCCACGCGGCGAGGTAGATGAAGTCCGGCGCGTCGTAGGCCGGGACGGTCTTCCAGCTGACCGTCACGAGCAGCGCCGCGGACAGCAGCGCGCCGAGGCTCGCGGCGACCCGCTGCCACAGGCCGAACACCGTCAGGACGCCCGCGATGACCTGGAGGAAGGCGATGGTCAGCCCGGCGCCCACGGGGTGCTGGAGCGCGAAGTCGCGCATCGGCTCGGCGAGCGCCCACGGGTGCAGGGAGTTGAGCCACTTGACCATGGAGCCGCGCTCGCCGCCGTCGAAGTACACGGGGTCGCACAGCTTGCCCATCCCCGCGTACACCGAGATCAGGCCGAGGAACACGCGCAGCGGCAGCAGGACCACGCCGAGGTTCATGCGACGGCCCGGGTAGTACGCGTGGCGCACCGCCGCCTCGGACTTGCGGGTCGCGGCACCGCCCCGGTTGGGCAGCGGCTCGACGCGGCGCAGTTCGCGGGTGCTGTCGTCGAGGGCGACGGCGTCCTCGTGGTCCACGTGCGGGCGGCCGGGCTCCTCGCCGGGCCCGCCGCCGTACCCGCTCTCCTCGTAGGCGCTGCCGTAGCTGCGCATGTGCGGGAGGAGCGAGGTCCTGGCGGGCGCCTCGACGGTGCCGGTGGCGGCGGAGCGGGACTCGGCGGCGCTCTGCGGCCCCAAAAGGTCCTTGGGGCGTCCGAAGGGCTGGGTGTCCTCGGTGTCGAGCGCCGGGACGGCCTGCGTCGGGACGCCGTCCTCGTAGCCGGAGCCGGCGGTCTCCGGGTGGCGCAGGCCCGTCGTGCGTACCGCCTGGAGCAGGCCGGTCGCGGCCGTGTCGCCGGGGGCGGAGCGGCCGCTCCAGACCACCGGGGCACGGCGGCGCGCGACTGTGCCGCCCGAGCCGCCGACGACGGGGGCGCGGCGGGCCTCGCTCGCCGCCGCGCCCGCGGGACGGCGGGCGGCGACGCGGGCGGAGCGGGGCTGCGCGGTGGAGGGGAGCTGCACGCGGAAACTCGCGTGCGAGACGATCACCTGCGCCGGGTCGCTGGCCACCTTGACCATGGCAAGCGGTGGGGGCTCGTCGAATCCCGTCGAGGTTCCCCCGGTGGGATTGCGGGGTGTTCTTGTGTCCACACTCATCTAACCGAGTGATGGGTGCTTTGGACACTGCCTTGACGCGGACGATCTGTCCGGGCCGCGTCAAGATCTTCCCAACCCGTACCGGGACGGCCCCCGTTGCCCGTCCGCGGGCGCTTCCGGGGGCCGTGCGGATCAGGCGCGGCGGCGGGCCGCCTCGTACAGCACGATCCCGGCGGCGACCCCGGCGTTGAGGGACTCGGCGCCGCCCGGCATCGGGATGGACACGCGGTAGTCGCAGGTCTCGCCGACGAGCCGGGACAGTCCCTTGCCCTCGCTGCCGACCACGATGACGACCGGGCCGTCGAGCGCGGCCAGTTCACCGACGGTGGTGTCGCCGTCGGCGGCGAGGCCGACGACGGCGATCCCGGCCTTCTTGTACGCCTCCAGGGCGCGGGTCAGGTTGGTGACGCGGGCCACGGGGGTGCGCGCGGCGGCGCCCGCCGAGGACTTCCAGGCCCCCGCGGTCATCCCGGCGGCGCGCCGCTCGGGGACGATCACGCCGTGGCCGCCGAACGCGGAGACGGAGCGCACGACGGCGCCGAGGTTGCGCGGGTCGGTCACGCCGTCGAGGGCGACGACGAGCGGATCGCGGCCCTCGTCGTACGCGGCGGCGGCGAGGTCCTCGGGGTGCGCGTACTCGTAGGGCGGGACCTGGAGCACGAGGCCCTGGTGGTTGAGCCCGTTGGTCATGCGGTCCAGCTCGGGGCGCGGGGCCTCCATGAGGTGGATGCCGCCGCGGTCGGCGGCGAGCTTGAGGGCGTCGCGCACCCGCTCGTCGTTGTCGATGAACTGCTGGACGTAGAGCGCCGTCGCGGGCACCCCGTCGCGCAGCGCCTCGAAGACCGGGTTGCGGCCGACGACCAGCTCGGAGGTGGACCGGTTGCCCCTGCCCTTGGCGGCGCGGGCGCGGGCCTGCGCCTGCTTGGCCTTGGCGTTGGCGAGGCGGTTCTTGACGTGCCCCTTGCGTGCTTCGGCGGGCGGCGTGGGGCCCTTGCCTTCGAGGCCGCGGCGCCGTTGGCCACCGCTGCCGACCTGCGCGCCCTTCTTGCCGGACATGCGTCGGTTGTTCGCGGCCATGATCTACCTGTTTCTGGAAAGTCCGGGGTTTCTGGAAAGTCCGGGGTTGCTGGAGAGTCCGGGTGTGCGGAGGATGCCGGTTCTACGGTCGGTCGGTCGTGCCCGCCCGGGAGAGCGCGCGTCCCCTACGAGCGTACGGAAGTGTGCGGGCGACCGCGCCGGTACGGGTGGGCCGGGGGCGGCCGGACCCGTACCGGTGCTGGTCAGCGCGGACCGAGGGTCCAGCGCGGGCCGGCCGGGGAGTCCTCGATGACGAGGCCGGACTGGCCGAGCCGGTCGCGGATGGCGTCGGCGGCGGGCCAGTCCTTACGGGCGCGGGCGGCCTCGCGCTGGTCGAGGACGAGCCGGACCAGGGTGTCGACCACGCCGTGCAGGTCCTCCGCCTTCTCGCCGCCCTCGCCGCTCCAGTGCGCGTCGAGCGGGTCGAGGCCGAGCACGCCGAGCATGGCGCGCACCTCGGCGAGCCGGGCGACGGCCGCCTCCTTGTCGTCGGCGGCGAGCGCGCTGTTGCCCTGGCGGACGGTGGTGTGCACGATCGCGAGGGCCTGCGGGACGCCGAGGTCGTCGTCCATCGCCTCGGCGAAGGCGGGCGGGACCTCCTCGGCGGGGGCGACCTCGCCGCCCGCGAGTTCACCGACGCGCTGCGCGAAACCCTCGATCCGGGCGAAGGCCGACTCCGCGTCGCGCAGGGCCTCCTCGGAGTACTCGATGGTCGAGCGGTAGTGCGGGGTGCCGAGGTAGTAGCGCAGCACGACGGGGCGCCACTGCTTGACCATCTCGCTCACGAGGACCGAGTTGCCGAGCGACTTCGACATCTTCTCGCCGCTCATGGTGACCCAGGAGTTGTGCACCCAGTAGCGGGCGAACTCGTCTCCGTACGCGACGGCCTGGGCGATCTCGTTCTCGTGGTGCGGGAAGATCAGGTCGATCCCGCCGCCGTGGATGTCGAAGACCGGGCCCAGGTACTTGTGGGCCATCGCGGAGCACTCCAGGTGCCAGCCGGGGCGGCCGCGCCCCCAGGGCGTCTCCCAGCTCGGCTCGCCGGGCTTGGCGGACTTCCACATCGCGAAGTCGCGCGGGTCCCGCTTGCCGGTCTCGCCCTCGCCGGAGGGCTGCCGCAGGTCGTCGAGGCTCTGGTTGGACAGCGACAGGTAGGCGGGGAAGGAGCGCACGTCGAAGTAGACGTTGCCGTCCGCCTCGTAGGCGTGGCCGCGCGCGATGAGGGTGCGCATCATCTCGACCATCTCGGTGACGTGGCCGGTGGCGCGCGGTTCGTAGGTGGGCGGGAGGCAGCCGAGGGCGGCGTAGCCGTCGTTGAAGGCGCGCTCGTTCTCGTAGCCGATGGCCCACCAGGGGCGGCCCTGCTCGGCGGACTTGGCGATGATCTTGTCGTCGATGTCCGTGACGTTGCGGATGAACGTGACCTCGTAGCCGCGGTAGGCGAACCAGCGGCGCATGATGTCGAAGTTGAGGCCCGAACGGATGTGCCCGATGTGCGGAGCGGCCTGCACGGTGGCGCCACACAGGTAGATCGAGACACAGCCCGGCACGAGGGGGCTGAAATCACGGATCTGCCGGGCGCTGGTGTCGTACAGGCGAATAGTCACCCCTCCAGGGTAGACGGAGCCGCGCACTGCCTGTACCTCACCGGTGCACTTCCCCGCGCACCGGGGGCCGGGCGCCGCCCGGAGGGCACGGTGGGAGGGGGTGACGCGCCCGCGAGGGGCCCCCGTGGGAGGCGGCGCGGACCGGTGGCGCGCCACCGGCCGGGGGCCGGGAACGGCCCCCGTCCCCCGTCCGGACCGGTGCGGGAGGCGCCGAGGACGACTACCGGGCCCAGACGAGCGCCGTGGCGAGCGCCGCCAGCCCCTCGCCCCTGCCGGTGAGTCCCAGCCCGTCGGTCGTCGTGCCCGAGACCGACACCTCGGCCCCGGCGGCGGCCGACAGCGCCGCCCGCGCCTCGGCCCGGCGGGTGCCGATCTTGGGGCGGACCCCGATGACCTGGACCGCGATGTTGCCGATCTCGAAGCCCTCCGCGCGCACCAGGCGGGCCGCCTCGGCGAGCAGGGTGACCCCGGCCGCCCCGGCCCACTCGGGCCGCGAGGTGCCGAAGTGCGCGCCGAGGTCGCCGATCCCGGCGGCGGAGAACAGGGCGTCGCAGGCGGCGTGCGCGGCGACGTCGCCGTCGGAGTGGCCGGCCAGTCCGTAGCCCCCGGAGGCCGCCTCGTCCCACAGCAGACCCGCGCACCACAGTGCGCGGCCCGCCTCGAAGGCGTGCACGTCGGTGCCGACGCCGACCTTCGGCAGCCGGAACTCAGTAGCCATCGTTGGCCCTCCTGCGGGCGAGTACGGCCTCGGCGAGTACGAGGTCCAGGGGGCGGGTCACCTTGAACGCCTCGGCGTGACCGGGGACGACGACGACCGGCAGCCCGAGCGTCTCGCACATCCCGGCGTCGTCGGTCGCGCCCTCGCCGTCGACGGGGACGGTCTCGTGGGCGCGTACGAGCGCGGCCCGGTCGAAGCCCTGCGGGGTCTGCACGGCGCGCAGCCGCGCCCGCACGGGCGTCGCGACGACGGGCTCGGGGCCGCCCCCGGCGACCGGCTCGACCTCCTTGACGGTGTCGGCCAGCGGCAGGGCGGGGACGACGGCGGGGGCGCCCGCGCGCACCGCCTCCACCACCGCGTCCACCGTATCGACGGGGACGAGGGGGCGGGCCGCGTCGTGCACGAGCACGGTCGTGACGTCCTCGGGGAGCGCGGCGAGACCGAGCCGTACGGACTCCTGCCGGGTCTCCCCGCCGGGGACCACGCGGAAGTCGGTGCGCTCGGGCAGCGCGTAGTCGGACAGGAGCGCGCTGACCTCGGCGACCCCCTCGGGCGGCGCGACGACGATCACGAGGCTCACGGCCCGCGAGTTGGCCATCGCCCGCACGGCGTGCACCAGCATCGGGGTGCCGCTGAGGGCACGCAGCGCCTTGGGTGCCCCGGGGCCGAGCCTGACCCCGCGCCCGGCGGCGGGGATCACGGCGGCGGTACGGACAGGGACCGTCGGGGGCGTCTCGGCCAGGGGGTCGGGCGTCGGACGGGTTTCGGCAGACATCGCTTCCGTTCAGGTTTGTACGCTCGGGCCGGGTGGGTAGGCCCACAGCGTGCCGGGCGATGCGCCCAGACCGGACCCTTCCGTGACTTTCCGGTCGAGCCACTGTCCGGGCACGTGGACTTCTACGGCACCAGCGTGCCGTATCTCACGCGGGACGAGCGGGCCGGGGCCCGCCGGGGGGCCGGATGAGAGCGTGAAGCGAACCGGGCACGGTGCGCCGACGGGGCGCGCGCGCCTGACGCAGACATGCCGCGGTGCCCGGCGACTCTCAGGTCATCGGGCACCACGGCACAGGTGATTCAGCCGCTGGATCAGGAGGCGAGTACCTCGTCGAGCAGCGCTTCGGCCTTGTCCTCGTTGGTGTTCTCCGCGAGGGCCAGCTCGCTCACCAGGATCTGGCGAGCCTTCGCGAGCATCCGCTTCTCACCTGCGGAGAGACCGCGTTCGCGCTCCCGGCGCCACAGGTCGCGCACTACCTCCGCGACCTTGATGACGTCACCGGAGGCGAGCTTCTCAAGATTCGCCTTGTAACGACGCGACCAGTTCGTGGGCTCCTCGGCATAAGGCGCGCGCAGCACCTCGAAGACCCGGTCCAGTCCATCCTGACCGACCACATCACGCACACCCACGAACTCCGCATTGTCCGCAGGCACACGCACTGTCAAGTCGCCCTGGGCGACCTTGAGCACCAAGTAGGTCTTGTCCACGCCTTTGATCTGGCGAGTTTCGATTGCCTCGATCAGCGCGGCCCCGTGATGGGGATAGACCACGGTGTCGCCAACCTTGAACGTCATGTGACAGGTACCCCTTCCGTGGCTATCCAGGGTAACACGAGAACCGCGTCTTCTGAATGGCGTTTTCGCAGGTCAGGGCATATCTCGGGGCTTGACAACAGCGGCGCGAACGTGCTGCGAAAGGCTTCCGGAAGCGGGTATTCGCAGGTCGGAGCGGCTGTCCGGCAGATGCGAAACGCGTAACTTTCCCGCATCGGAGAGCCCGGTCAAGGCGTCATACGTCCCGTTTTGTCCACCCGGAAGAACGCGATTTTCGCTACTCCGTTCGTGAGCCGGAACTCCGTACGAGCGAATCCGGAATTCGCGGGTCGGCCGGAACACGATCATCAGGTGTGGCGTGAAACTCTCCGCTCCCGCGCGCTTCCGGCGGGGCCCGGAGGGGAGCCGGCCGGATGCCGGTGATCGGCTCCGCCCGGGTCCGTGTTGATCAATTCCCATTAACCACGCAGGTCACTTAGCCGGCGGCAACCACTTATGCAGTGCTTAAGTCGCCGGATAGCGGTGAGGCTCACGCGCCGCGTCCGGCGCGGGCACGGCGGCCGCCCCTCTCCCCGGCCCGCGCGGCCGCCTCTCTTCCCGGCCCGCGCGGGGGCCCGGTTCTCCGGTCGCCGGTGGTGCCGTGGGCGGAGATCCGCGGGGCGCGGTGGGGGCCCGGTGTGCTTCCGGTGCGGTTGCGCCGGTCGTTTGGGGCGGGTCGGGTGCGGCGCGTGTGGGACGGCTCGGTAACCTGAGCGCGCTGACACACCCTTAGGGCGGCTTTACGCCGTCCGCACCCGTAGCGCCCCGTACCGCCCTTCCGTAGAACCCGTACCGCCCCCGTTCAAGGAGTAGCAGCCGCCGTGAGCAGCAGCCTTCGACGCGGCGCCCTCGCCGCCTCCGCCCTCGCGTTCTCGATCGCCACGCTCGCCGCCTGCGGCGCCGGTAACAACGCCCAGACGCTGGAAGTGAAGCCGGACAACGCCGCCGCCACGGCGGGCAACGTGAAGATCCAGAACGCCACGGTCGTCACCCAGCCCAAGCGCGACGCGACCGGCCCCGCCGTGGTCACCGGCACCGTCTTCAACAACGGCGCCAAGGACCAGACCCTCGACTCCGTCACCGTGAACGGGGAGCAGGCCGAGCTGAAGAGTGCCAAGGGCGGCTCGACCATCACCGTCCCGGCCGGCGGCAGCGTGCTGCTGGGCGGCAAGGGCAACGCCTCCGCCGTCCTGCCCAGCGGCCGCGAGTCCGTGCGCGACGGCGCGACCCAGCTGGTCAGCTTCACCCTCAGCGAGACCGGCAGCGTCAGGATCGCCGCGTACGTCGTCCCGGCGACGAGCTACTTCAAGGGCTGGGGCCCGACCGAGGCGCCCTCGCCCTCCGTGAGCGCCGCGGACTCCTCCTCGCCGAGCGCCTCGGCCTCGTCCTCCGCCTCGGGCGAGCCCGGTACGGACACCGGGGAGCCCGCCGAGGGCTCCCCCTCGGGCACGGCGTCCGCGAACGCCGGCTGAGCGGACACCACGGCAGTACGCGGGAGGGGCGGGACCACCACGTGGTCCCGCCCCTCCCGCGTACGCGCGCCTCGTCCGGGCCGGTCTACGGCTCGAACTTGTAGCCGAGGCCGCGCACGGTCACCAGATAGCGCGGGGCCCCCGGGTCGGGCTCGATCTTGGCGCGCAGCCGCTTGACGTGCACGTCGAGGGTCTTGGTGTCACCGACGTAGTCGGCCCCCCAGACCCGGTCGATGAGCTGCATGCGGGTCAGGACCCGGCCCGCGTTGCGCAGCAGCATCTCCAGCAGGTCGAACTCCTTGAGCGGCAGGTCGACCTTGCCGCCGCCGACCGTGACGACGTGCCGGTCGACGTCCATGCGGACGGGTCCGGCCTCCAGGGCGACGGGGCTGACCTCCTCGGGCTCCCCACGCCGGCGCAGGACGGCGCGGATGCGGGCGACCAGCTCCCGCGAGGAGAAGGGCTTGGTGACGTAGTCGTCGGCCCCTATCTCCAGGCCGACGACCTTGTCGATCTCGCTGTCCTTGGCGGTCACCATGATGACGGGCACGTTGGAGCGCCCGCGCAGCTGGCGGCAGACCTCGGTCCCGGGCAGGCCGGGCAGCATCAGGTCGAGCAGGACGAGGTCGGCTCCGTTGCGTTCGAACTCGTCGAGTCCGTCGGGCCCGGTGGCGGCGATCGCCACCTCGAAGCCCTCCTTGCGGAGCATGTAGGACAGGGCGTCGCTGAAGGATTCCTCGTCCTCGACGACGAGCACTCGGGTCACGGAAGGACCTCCGGGGCGGGAAGGGGTTCGTACGAGGTGGACTCGTCGGACGGACCGGTGGTGGGGGGCGCGGGGGTACGGGCCGCGCCCGTGGCGCGGGAGCGCGCGGTGAGAGCTGAGGTCGTACGGGAAGGGGCGGCGCTCGCGCCGGAGGGGCCGCCGGGGCCCTGGTGGCGCGGGGCGCGGGAGGAGGTGGCGCCCGCGGCCGGTTCGTCCTCGTCCGCGCTCTCGTACGGGTGGGCGTCCGAGGCGCGGTCGCGGCCGGGGGCCGAGGCCTCCGGGAGGCGGAGGGTGAACGTGGAGCCCTGGCCCTCGGAGCTCCACACGGTGACCTCGCCGCCGTGCGAGGCGGCGACGTGCTTGACGATGGCGAGGCCGATGCCGGTGCCGCCGGTGGCCCGGGAGCGGGCCGGGTCGACGCGGTAGAAGCGTTCGAAGACCCGGTCGCGGTCCTTCTCGGAGATGCCGATGCCCTGGTCGGTGACGGACACCTCGACGAGCGGCCCGGTGCCGCCTCCGGCCGGGACGCGGCGGGCGGCTATGCCGACGCGGGTGCGGGCCGGGCTGTAGTTGACGGCGTTCTCGACGAGGTTGCCGAGGGCGGCGGCGAGCTGTCCGCGGTTGCCCCACACGTACAGGCCCTCGGTGCCGCCGGCCGCGATGGTGATGTTCTTGCTGCCCGCCGACTGCCGGCAGCGGTCGGTGGCCTCGGCGACGAGGTCCTGCACCCGGACCGGCTCGGCGTCCTCCAGCGGGTCGTCGTTCTGGACGCGCGAGAGGTCGATGAGTTCCTGGACGAGGCTCGTGAGCCGGGCCGCCTCTATCTGCATGCGGCCCGCGAACCGCTCGACCGCCTCCGGGTCGTCGGAGGCGCCCGCCACGGCCTCGGACAGCAGGGACAGCGCGCCGACCGGGGTCTTGAGCTCGTGGCTGACGTTGACGACGAAGTCGCGCCGGACGGCCTCGATGCGGCGGGCCTCGGTCAGGTCCTCCACCAGGAGCAGCACGAGCCGGGAGCCGAGCGGGGCGACGCGCGCGGAGACGGCCAGGGCCTCGCCGCGGCCGGTGCCCCGGCGCGGCAGGTCCAGTTCGATCTGCCGTATCTCGCCGTCACGCCGGGTGTCGCGCGCCATCCGCAGCATCGGGTCGACGGCGAGCCGGCCGCCGCGCACCAGGCCGAGGGCGTAGGCCGCCGAGGAGGCCTTGACCACGGTGTCCTCCTCGTCGAGGACGACGGCGGAGGAGCTGAGCACGGACAGCACGGTGTCCACTCCCGGGGGCAGGACCGCCTCGGTGTGCAAGGAGGTGCGGGTCCTGCTGGGTCTCTTCTGCTCCCGCTCACTCCAGCGGAAGGCCAGGGCGGCGATGACGCCGGTGCACAGACCGGCGAGCGCGGCCGCTGCGGCCACCGCCGCGTTCACGTCCATGTCCCCAGGGTAGGCGGACGGCAGGCCCCGCTCCCAGCCGTTCGGGTGCCGACTCGAACACTCGTCGCCCAGAGTTCACCGTGGCGACGGTGCCGGTTCACTTCCGCGGCCGGAGCCCGTCGCCGGCACCGCAGAACCTGGCAGCGTGGGGCGCGACGTACCGGCCCCCGGCCCGACGGGAGGGCGGCCACCGTGCCGGCCCGGCCACCCTCAAGCCCTGGAGAAGGAACCGCTATGCGCGACGCGTACCACGAGGAACTGGACTCGATCGGCGACGACCTCGTCGAGATGGCCCGGCTGGTCGGCTCGGCGATCGGCCGGGCCACGACCTCGATACTCGACGCCGACCTCAAGCTGGCGGAGAGCGTCATCGCCGCCGACCAGAAGGTCGACGACCTCCAGCACGAGCTGGAGGCGAAGGCCATCGCCCTGCTCGCGCGGCAGCAGCCGGTCGCCACCGATCTGCGGGTCGTGGTGACGAGCCTGCGGATGAGCGCCGACCTGGAGCGCTCCGGCGACCTCGCCCAGCACGTCGCGAAGCAGGCGCGACTGCGTTTCCCGGCCTCGCCGGTGCCCCGGGACCTCCAGGCGACGCTCCTGGAGATGGGGCAGCTCGCCCAGCGCCTCATGGCGAAGGCCGCCGAGGTCATCATCACGAAGGACATCGACCTGGCGCTCCAGCTGGAGCAGGACGACGACGAGATGGACCTCCTGCACCGCGCGCTCTTCCAGCACCTCATGGACGACCGCTGGAAGCACGGCGTGGAGACCGCCGTGGACGTGACCCTGCTCGGCCGCTACTACGAGCGTTTCGCGGACCACGCGGTGTCGGTCGCCAAGCGCGTCGTGTATCTGGTCACGGGCGAGCACGCCGACGAGATCCAGGCCGCGAGCCCGGTCGAGGGCGGCTGAGCCGTCCGGCCCCGCCTTCGGCCGCGGGCCCCGGGGCGGAGCGCCCGGCCGGGGGCGTGGGCGGGCCGGGGCCGGACCGGCTCACTCCTGTGCGCCGTTGATGCGCCCGGCGGGCGGGCGGTGCAATGGGGTGGGCCGTACGACATCGCCTGATCGCCTGCCCCCGCGCCCTCTTCGGGCGCCCGACGAGGAGGGAACCCCATGGCCGAGTCCCCGAGCCCCACCCCCACCACCGAGCCGCCCACCCACTCCCCCGAACCGCCCGCCCTGGTCCTCCTCGGCGCGTGCGGCTGCGGTTCGGGCTGCGGCTGCGGCTGTCAGTCGGGCTCGCCCTGCCAGTGCGGCGGCTGCTCGGGCTGAGGCCGTGTACGGCGGGGCTTCGCGGGAACGGTTCGCCGGACGCTCCCGCGAAGCCCCGCCGTCGTCGCGTACCGCCGTGCCGGGGGTCCGGGCGCCCGGGGTGACGGGCCTCACGGTCCCTCCGCGCCCGGCCGCCCCCTCCGTGCGCGAAAATGGATGTACCGCCCATCGATGAGTGATCGACCGGGCGCCGGGATCGGGAGGCCGGAGCGTCCATTGCCGCACATCACCGTCGACTACACCGCACGGCTGGACGAGACCTTCGACCGCCTGGCCTTCGCTAAGGAACTCCAGCCCCTGGTCGTGGAGACGACCGACTCGGCAGGCGTGTGCAAGGTGTTCTTCCGCCCCGCCGCCGAGACCTACGTGGCCGGCACGGAGGAGGCGGTGTTCGCCCACGTCGACGTCGGCCTCCTCCCCGGCCGCCCGGCGCCCCTCAAGTCCCGCCTGGCGGAAGCACTCCTGCACCTCCTGCACACCCACGTCCCGCCCCGCCCCGGCGCCCTCCCCGTCCTGTCCGTGGAGGTACGCGACCTGTCCCCGTCGTACCGGCTGACGGGGGAGGGGCTGCGGGGGTCGGGCGGGTAGGGCGGGCGGCCCAACGCGATTCCCGCGTGGGCGAGTTCGGGGTGGCGGAGCGAGTGGGGGCCGGGCCCACGGGGAGGCGCCGGGGACCGGGCGCAGGGGTGCGGGGCGGCCGGATACCGGTACGCCGGGACGGACCCGGAATCCGGCGGCCCCCGCACCCCGCGCTTCGACGTCCGTCGCCTGCCGGACGCGCGGGAACGGACCGCCGACATGCGGCACCCCTGCCCCGACGCCCCGCACTCCGGCAGGCTCCCGGGCCTGAGCACCTGGCCCCTGCCCCGGCTCACCCGGCCGGAGGCGCGGGCCGGGGTGAAGCTCCCGCCCGCCCGCATGGTGACCGACCACTCCGGCTCGTTCCGCACCGATCCCGTGCGCCGCTACCTCATCGCGATCCCCGCCGTACCCCTGATCGCCCTGGTCGTGAACGGCACCGAACTGCTGCTCCTGGCCCCGTCCGGGGAGACCGGCCCCGGGCAGCGACAAGCCCCCCACCGCGCGGAGAACCGCGGGCAGGGGGCTTGCGGCGGTGGGGCTACTTCTTCTTGCCCTGGTTCTTCACGGCCTCGATGGAGGCCTTCGCGGCTTCCGGGTCGAGGTAGGTGCCGCCGGGGTTCAGCGGCTTGAAGTCGGCGTCGAGTTCGTAGGCCAGGGGGATGCCGGTCGGGATGTTGAGGCCCGAGATGTCGGCGTCCGAGATGCCGTCGAGGTGCTTGACCAGGGCGCGCAGGCTGTTGCCGTGGGCGGCGACCAGGACGGTGCGGCCGGTCAGGAGGTCGGGGACGATGCCGTCGTACCAGTACGGGAGCATGCGCACCACGACGTCCTTGAGGCACTCCGTGTCGGGGCGCAGCTCCGGGGGGATCGTCTCGTAGCGCGGGTCGTCGCTCTGGGAGAACTCGGCGCCGTCGGCCAGCGGGGGCGGCGGCACGTCGTAGGAGCGGCGCCACTCCATGAACTGCTCCTCGCCGAACTCGGCCAGGGTCTGCGCCTTGTCCTTGCCCTGGAGCGCGCCGTAGTGGCGTTCGTTCAGGCGCCAGGAGCGGCGCACCGGAATCCAGAGGCGGTCGGCGGACTCCAGGGCGATCTGCGCCGTGCGGATCGCGCGCTTCTGGACCGAGGTGTGCACGACATCGGGGAGCAGGCCGGCGTCCTTCAGCAGCTCACCGCCGCGGACCGCCTCCTTCTCGCCCTTCTCGGTGAGGTTCACGTCCACCCAGCCGGTGAACAGGTTCTTCGCGTTCCACTCGCTCTCGCCGTGGCGGAGGAGGATCAGCTTGTACGGTGCGTCGGCCATGCCCCCGAGCGTAATCGAAGCCCTCGCGGGCCGGTGTCCTGGCCCGGTCCGTGGACGCCACGCACGGGCCTCCTTTCCTTCCCGTCGGCGGTTGACGGCAAACGTCAAATGAGTGGCCTTTCACCGATCACGCTTCGTAAGGTGTGGGTATCCGATGAGCCGCTTACACCCGCTGCACCCTGGGGGAACGTCCATGTCCGTCAACGCCTTGCGCCGGGCCGCGCGCGACAGCGTGTCCGGGTTGCCGCGCGCCTTCTGGTGGTTGTGGGCCAGCACGCTCATCAACCGGCTCGGCGGGTTCGTCTACACCTTCATGGCCATCTACCTGACGCTGGAGCGCGGCTACTCCGCTTCCTACGCCGGTCTGGTCGCCGCGCTGTTCGGGCTCGGCGGGGTGCTCGCCTCGCTCGTCGGCGGGGTGCTCGCCGACCGGTACGGGCGGCGGCCCACCATGTTCCTCGCGCAGACCGCGACGGCCGTCTCGGTCGCGGTGCTCGGGCTCGTGACCGATCCCGTCACCATCGCGTGCGTCGCCGCCGTCGTCGGCTTCGCGAACAACGCCTCCCGGCCGGCCGTGCAGGCGATGCTCGCCGACATCGTGCCGGCCGAGGACCGGGTGCGGGCCTTCGCTCTCAACTACTGGGCGATCAACCTGGGGTTCGCCGTCTCCTCCGTCGCCGCCGGGCTCGTCGCGGAGCACAGTTATCTCGCCGGTTTCCTCGGGGACGCCGTACTCACCCTGCTCTGCGCGCTCGTCGTCTTCCTCAAGCTGCCCGAGACCCGGCCCGAGCCGGCGCCGGGCGCGGGCGCGGACTGTGGCGCCCCGGCCGTCGGCCTCGGGACGGTGGCCAGGGACGGGCGGTTCATGGCCGTCGTCGGCATGTCCTTCCTGGTGGCGCTGATCTTCCAGCAGGGTTCCGTCGGTCTGCCCATCGCGATGGGGCAGGCGGGTTTCACGCCCGCCGACTACGGCATGGCCATCGCCGTCAACGGTGTCCTGATCGTCGTCCTCCAGATCCCCGTCACCCGGTTCATCGAGCACCGCGATCCGGGGCGGCTGCTCGTCATCTCCTCCGTCCTGGCCGGTTACGGACTCGGGCTCACGGTGTTCGCCGGTTCCATGGGCGTCTTCGTGCTGACCGTGTGCGTGTGGACCCTCGCCGAGATCGTCAACGCGCCGACCCAGACGGGTCTGGTCGTGCGGCTCTCGCCCGTCCACGGACGCGGTCGCTACCAGGGCGTCTACGGGCTCTCCTGGGCGGCGGCCGCGCTGGTCGCGCCGCTCATGTCCGGGGCGATCATCGACCACCTCGGGGCGCGCTGGCTGTGGATCGCCTGCGCCGTCCTCGGCACGATCGCCGGCCTCGGTTACGCCGTCGTGCTGCGGAGTTCGCCGGAGGACGAGGTGGCCGGGGGCGGGGCGGCGGCAAAGGCCGGGGACCGGGCCGCGACGGGGGCCGTCGGTGCGGGGTCCCTTCCGGAGGACCTGGGTGTCGCCGCCGCCGGTTCGGTCTCCGGTTCCTCCCCCGTGGCCGTGTCGAAGTCCGCGTAGCCGCGGCCGGGCGTCACCGTCCGCGGCCGCCGGTCTCCGCGTTCCTCCCGCCCGGGGGCCTGCGCCACAGCCCCGCCCACAGGAACGGCTCGCCGAAGCGGCCCGTGCCGGGGCTCTGGTGCCGCATCGGGCGCAGGGCGAGGCACTCCAGGCCGGAGAAGACCGCGCGGAGCGAGCCCGCCGTGTAGGCGAGTCCGCCGTACGGCCCGGGGGCGCGGTACAGGTCCGCGTCGGGAATCTCGGTACCCGAGCCGGCGACGCCCGCCGCGAAGCAGGTCAGGCTGAACAGTCCGCCGGGGGCGAGCGCGCGGTCCAGGAGCGCGAGGTGACTGATCCTGCGGTGCGGGGCCAGGTGGTGGAAGCAGCCGGAGTCGTGGATCAGGTCGTAGGGGCCTTCGAGGGCGGGGAGTGCGAAGGCGTTTCCGTGGTGGAAGCGGATGCGTCCCGCCTCCGGCCCGGCCACCGGTCCCGGGCCGGCCGCGAGCCCCTCCGTCCGCGCCCGTTCCGCGGCCCACGCGAGGGCCTTCGCGGACAGGTCCACCGCGTCCACCGCGTATCCGCGCGCCGCGAGGTACAGGGAGTTGCGTCCGGGGCCGCAGCCGAGGTCGAGGGCGCGGGGCGGCGTGGTGCCGCGCCCCGCCCCGGGCGTGACGGCCCTCGCCGGAACCCCGCCACTCGTGGCGGAGGGGGCCTTGCCCACGGTGGAGGGCGCCGTGTCCGGGAACGGGGCCTCCTCCAGGAAGGAGACCAGGCTCTCGTCGGGGTCGCGTACGAAGAAGGGGACCGCCCGGTCGCGGTCGGCGTAGAAGCCGTCCCACCAGTCGGCGCCCGGCGGGGCCGCCGCGTCCGCCGCCCGCGGGGCGAACAAGTCGTCCAGCAGGCGCATCACGTCCCCCGTCGTACGGATATGACGGGCCGCGTCGTCCATCGTCTTCCCCCTGGGCTGTCCTCGGTCCGGCTCGCCGGTGTCCGGCGCACGCCATGGCCGCGCGCACCCGTCGGCTGTGTGCCGGGGGCGTCTCGTGGTGGCGCGTCGGTGGGATCACCGTAGGCCGCGGCGGCCCGCGCCGCACCCCGCGGGCGGTCCGGCCGGGGCCGGGGATCGCCGACTGCCCCACGGGCGGGCCGACGGGGACCTCCCGGGCCGGGCGCGGGGGCAACTGGCCTCACAGACAGGCCAGTACGGCGGGAAGAGGGTGATACGCGGGGCCCCGGGGGCGGGAATCCGAGGGCCGGGAACGACCCTCGCGCCCGCGCCCGTGCCGGTCCCCTCAGAGGCGGTCCGGCCCCTGCGTCACCGCCCTCCCGGGTGCGTGCGCCTGTTCCCTCGCCCCGGTCCGGGCCGCTCGCGCCGCGCGGCGGTCGCGCCCGCGCCACCTGCGCGGTTCCTGGTCGGGCAGCCAGCCGAAGGCGAGGGAGCTGCCCAGCACACCCAGCAGCATCCCGATGACGAAGCCGCCGAGGTTGGAGGTGATCCAGGTGGCGAGGGAGCACAGGACGGCGATGACCGAGTAGAACAGCCGGTGCAGCGGGTTGAGGAGGATCAGCAGTCCGCACACCACCATCAGGACCGGCAGGACGTAGCCCGCGAGGGACTCCGCGCCGGCCTTCAGGACGACGGACACGCTGGCCTGTTCACTCAGCAGGATCTCCGCGCCGCCGAGGAGGACCAGAAGCCCGCCCCAGAACGGCCGGCCCCGACGCCACCCGCGGAAACCGCGCACGGGGCGGCGCGAGGAGGCGTCCGCACGTACTGCCGGTGCGGGGTTTCCGTGGACTGCCGGTGCGGCGTCTTCGTGGGGCTTCGGCGCGGTCTCCGGCGCGGCGTCTTCGTGGGGCTTCGGCGCGGTCTCCGGCGCGGCGTTCTCGCCGGTCCCCGGCGCGGCGTCCGTGTGGGGGCCCTGCCCGCCGTACCCCCGGGCTGTCCGCGTTGCGTCCCCGTCCGCCCGCCCCGCGCCGCCGTCCGCACGACCCCCCGGCCCGGACGGGTCGCCGCCGGGCTCCGGGGCCTCGCGCCGCGGTCCGGCGGTGCCGTCCGCGTTCTCCACGGTCAGCAGCCCTTCGAGCTGAAGTTCATGTGGAGGTCGGGGAGTTTGAACTTCGCCGCCGTGGTGGCCCAGTTGGTCTGCCGGACGTTCTTGATGCTCACCGTGTCGGCCTGTTGCCCGAAAACCCCGAGCGGGCCCTTGACCGGGGGCTTCTTGAAGGTGCTCGCGTCTCCGCCGATCTCGATGTTGTCGAAGGAGGCGAGCTTGCCCGCGATCTCCGTCGAGTCGGTGGTGAGCCCTTCGGCCTGTACGGGTGTGCCCTTGCCGCCCGCCGTGAGGTGCAGGTACGTGCCGCCGATCTCCACGCTCTGGCAGAGGTTGGTGAGTTCGGCCTTGCGGATCGCGGTGACGATGGTGAGTACCTGGCCGCCGCTGTCCCCGGCGTTCGGGCTCCCGTCCGGCATGTTGTCGAGCGCGCCGAACTGGCCGAATCCGGTGCCGGTGAGGCTGTCGGCGGTGATGACGAAGGGCATTCCGGAGATCGCGAACTGGGCCGCGATCGCGCCCTGCGCGGTGAGCACCACGAGGGTCGCGCCGACCGCGAAGGCGGGCAGCCCCATGAGCGAGGCGCGGCGGAAGCGGACCCGCCCACCGCCCTCGGGGCCGCCCCCGGACGGGGAGAGGGGCGGGGCGGGGGGCGGTGGCGTAGCGGGCTGGGACGTGGCCATGTCGGCTCCTCACGCGAAGGGTGCGTTCAGTGAGCGTGCTCGGCTGGTCCTGGCGCGGACGGCTCCTCGCGAGGGCACGGGTTCCCCGGCCGGCCGACGCACCGGTCGACGGTCGACGCACCGGCCGGTCGCCGGTACGGCCTTCGCTGCCACAGGAGTCGATCGGAAGTTACCGCCAGGTACGTTGACGGTCAACTACCTTGTGCAGATTGGGTGTTGATCCAGCGAACGACCTCACCCCGCCCCCGGTTCCGTTCCGGGGGCGGCGAACGGGGAGAGCACCACCTGGACGAGGGTCGGCAGCAGTTGCGGCAGCCGTTCCACTTCGCCGCGCGCGATCCTGCGGTACAGGGCCGCGTGCACCGCCCCCACCAACGCGTCGACCAGTTCGGCGCGTTCGTCCTCACACCCGCCCCGCGAGGACGCCTCCCCGAGGTCGCGGGGCGCCCCCGTGAAGAAGGTGCGGAACCTGCCGAGCAGGCGCTCGCGTTCGGCGCGGCCGGCCGCGCCCACGCCCTCCACCTCGACGACCATCACGGCGAAGGCCGGATTGTCGGCCAGCAGGCTCAGCAGCGCGTCGAGCCCGGCCCGTACGGCGGCCGGCCAGTCCCGGTCACCTCCCGCGTCCTCGTAGGCGCGCTCCATCGCCTGCACGACGAGGGCGACGCCGAGACGGTAGGCGGCGAGCACCGCCTCCTCCTTGCCGGAGAAGAGCGCGTAGAACACCGGCCTGGTCACCCCGGCCGTGGCGCAGATGTCGCTGATCCTGGCGCCCGCGCAGCCCTGTTCGGCGACCGTGCGCGCCACCCCGTCGAGCAGCCGTTCCCGCTGCGTCGCGGCCACCAGCTCCTGCGGCACGCGGCGCGGCCCGCGCCGGATGGAACGCTCGGGCTCCCGGCCGGTGCGGGCCCCGGGGAGCACCGGGGAGCGCGTCGCCGCGGCGCGTCCGGGCAGGTCAGGGGCCGGCTCGGTGCCGCGCGGGGCGCCGGCGGGCCGCAGGGCGGAAGCGGGGGCTGCTCGGTCGGTCATGGCCATATCCTCGCTACGGACGGTTGACGCGGACAACACAGCGGGTTTACAACCCTCTTGGGTTTTCCATTCGAGCCGCAGTCTCCGGAGGGACGCGGACGGGTCCGTGGCGCCGGCCCCGTCCTCTCCTCCGGCACCACCGCTCTCCCCCTGTTCCTCCGGCACCACCGCTCTCCCCCTGTTCCTCCCGTTCTCCTCAGCCCCTCCCCGCTCCTCAGCCTCTCCGCTCCCGCCCTCCGCCGCCGTGCGCCTGGGCACCTCGCGCTCTTCGCGCGACATCTCGCGCACCAGAACCCGCAGAACCCGCACAGGGGCACGTCCCGCGCACTCCCCCGCCCGGTTGAGCCGGGTGCGGCGCGCGCTTCTCCACGCATCGTTCCCCGACGCGCGTCCGTTCCCTCACGGCACCGGTGCGCCCGGCCGCCGCTCCCCCTCCACAGCGAGGAGTACGTGCATGCGTTCCTCCCTCTTCACCAGAACCCCGGCCGGAACCCGGCCCGCCGGCGCGTTACCGGGCCGGCGGAGACGCTCGCGGGCTCTTGCCCTGCTGGCCGCCGCGACCGGTCTCACCACGGTGGCCGCCGTGGCGCCCGCTAGCGCCGCGGGCGGTCCACTGGCCCCGCCCTACGCCGGGATGGACACCTGCCCGGTCAGCTCGGCCGCCCTCAAGGACCCCGCCAACCTCCAGGTGGGATGCGTGAGTTCGACGACACGCGGCGGGAAGTTCCGGATCGGCTCGACCACGGTCGACCTCGGCACGCCGATCGACCTGCGCTTCGGGATCTACTGGGACAAGAGCGGTCCCGGCGTGGACCTGCCGGACGGCGGGAGCGCGAACCTGTACCGCACCGTCGCCCCCTCCTCGGGCCCGCTGCTGAGCGCGCCCGCGACGGAGGTCACCATCCCCGGCATCGCCAATGTGATCCCGGGCATCACCAGCGTCCGCGCGCAGGTCGAACTCGCGGGCCCCGTCACCGATTTCGCGCCACTCGCGGCGGGGACGGCGGTGCCGGTGTTCCGGCTGCCGGTCAAGCTGCACCTCATCCACCCGCTGCTCGGCCCGCGCTGCTACCTCGGCGGCGACAGCTCACCGATCGTGCTGCGCCCGGCCGCCCTCGACGCGGGCACCGTCGACGTGCAGGCCGACCCGAACGGCCACCAGACGCTCATCGCCTCCTTCGCGGACGCGAGCCTGACGGACACCACCTTCTCGGTGCCGGGCGCGAAGGGCTGCGGACCGCTGGGGCTCGGGGCCCTCGACCCCGTGATCAACGGCCTCTTCCACCTTCCCTCGGCGGCCGGGAAGAACGCGGTGACCTTCGCGCCGACCAGCACCTCCCTCGCCTTCAACGACTCGATCGGCGACCTCAGCGCCTCCCTGGCCGAGGCCCCCCGGGGCTGAGCGAGAACCCCGGCACCCCCGGCACGCACCACCGGCCCCGCGCACCACCGCTCGTACCCCGGGTCCGCGCACCATCTCTCGTACCCCGGGTCCGCGCACCACCTCTCGCACCCCCGGTCCGCACCGCCGCACCACCGCTCTCACCCCGGGTCCGCACCGCCGCACCACTCATCCCGCACCACTCCACCACCCCACACATGGCAAGGGGACTTCCATGCGCAGACACCTCGTTCCGGCCGCGTTCACCGCTGTGGCGGCGGCCGCCCTGCTCTCCGTCTCGCCCGCCCACGCGCTGACCGGCGGCGCCTCGGCCGGGAACGTGCTGACGTACGGCGGGGCGGCCGGTTCGGCCGTCGCCGTGGGCGACACCCTCACCGCGTCCCTGGCGCCGGGGGCGAGCGCCACCATCCGTACGACCGCGGGCGGCAGCACCGGCATCACGTGCTCCACCTCGGCGTTCACCGCGAAGGTCTCCACCAACCCGGCCGCGCCGGGCTCGGCGACGGAATCGCTCACCGCGCACACCTTCGGCGGCTGTACGACGAACATCCTCGGGGCCACCGGGGTGCAGAGCTTCACGGTGGACACCCTGCCGCTCACCACCACCGCCACCTCGGCGGGGGCGCTCACCGTCGCCGGGCCGATCCAGACCACGGTCAAGCTCACGACGGCGCTCGGGCCCACCACCTGCGTCTACACGGGGCCCTCGCTGAGCGGGACGACCTCCAACACCGGCAACACCATCACCTTCACCAACCAGGCGTTCACCAAGAAGACGGGGCCGGCGAGCTGCCCGTCCACGGGCTACTTCTCGGCCGTCTACGGGCCGGTGAAGGACACCAGCAAGACCGGTTCCCCCTCGGTCTGGGTGAACTGACACCCCGTCCGGCCGCACCGGCCCCGGGCGCGAACCGGCGCTTCGGAGAGGTGAGTCCGGACCGCGAGCAACAGCTGTGAGACCTCCTCCTCAGGGGCTCGTACGCCTGCCGGTGACCGCCAGGGGACGGCGGCACACACCGGCGGGCGTACGGGCTCCGCCCGCCGCCCGGCCGGGGTCAGTCCCGCCCGCCCGTGAGGTGGCTGAACGCGTCCAGGTTGCGGGTCGGCTCCCCGCGCGAGACGCGCCACGCGTACTCCTTGCGGATCGCGCCGGCGAAGCCGAGTTCGAGGAGGGTGTTGAAACTGCCGTCGGCGGCCTCCAGGACCGAGCCGAGGAGACGGTCGAGTTCCTCCTCGGTCACCGCGGCCAGCGGGAGTCTGCCGTTCAGGTAGATGTCGCCGAGCGGGTCGATGGCGTAACTCACGCCGTACAGCTTGAGGTTGCGTTCCAGCAGCCAGCGGTGGACGGCCTCGTGGTTCTCGTCGGGGCGCCGGATCACGAAGGCGTTGAGGGAGAGCGAGTGCCGGCCGACGATGAGGGACACCGTCGTCGAGAGCTTGCGGGTACCGGGGAGCGTCACGACGTACGTACCGGGCCGCGGGCTCTCCCACTCCAGCTCGGCGTCCCGGAGGAAGGCGTCCAGTACGCCGGTGTGTGTCCGCGCGCCGTCCCCGGGCGCCTCGGCACCCGCCGGTCCGTCCGCTCGCTGCCGCCGCTGCTCAGCCATGGTGCGAGCGTACGCGACGGCGTCGTTCCTGCATGGCGGCGGCGTACACCTCGGCGGTCTCGGCGGCCGCCGTGTCCCAGCCGAAGGACAGGGCGTGCCGGGCGGCCGCCTCGCCCATGCGGGCGGTCAGTTCGGGGGCGTCCACGAAGCGGGCGAGGCGCTGCGCGTAGTCGGCCGGGTCGTGGCCCTGGACGAGGAAGCCGGTGACTCCCTCGCGCACGGCGACGGGCAGTCCGCCGACCGCGGCGGCGATCACCGGCGTACCGGCCGCCTGCGCCTCGATCGCGACGAGGCCGAAGGACTCGCTGTACGAGGGCATGACCAGCACCGACGCGGCGCGGAACCAGTCGGCGAGCTGCTCCTGGCCGACCGGCGGCTGGAAGCGGACGACGTCGGCGATGCCGAGGCGCGCCGCGAGCTTCTGCAGCCGTTCGGGCTTCGCGAGCCCGCTGCCCGAGGGGCCGCCGACGACCGGGACCACGAGGGAGCGGCGCAGTCCGGGCCGCTGCTCCAGCAGCACGGCGACCGCGCGCAGCAGTACGTCGGGCGCCTTGAGCGGCTGGATGCGGCCGGCGAAGACGGGGACGAGGGCGTCCCGCGGCAGGCCCAGGCGCGCGCGGGCGGCGGCGCGGCCGTCGGCGGGCCGGAAGCGGTCGAGGTTGACGCCGGGGTGGACGACGGCGATCCGGCCGGGGTCCGCGTCGTAGTACCGGGCGAGTTCCCCGGCCTCCTCGCTCGTGTTGGCGATGAGCCGGTCGGCGGCGTCGACCACCTGTGTCTCACCGATGACGCGGGCGGCGGGCTCGGGGGTGTCGCCCTCGGCGAGCGCCGCGTTCTTGACCTTCGCCATGGTGTGCATGGCGTGCACGAGCGGGACGCCCCAGCGTTCGGCGGCGAGCCAGCCGACGTGCCCGGACAGCCAGTAGTGGGAGTGGACCAGATCGTAGTAGCCCGGCCGGTGCCCGGCCCAGGCCCGCATCACGCCGTGCGTGAAGGCGCACAGCTGCGGCGGCAGGTCCTCCTTGTTGAGCCCCTCGTAGGGCCCGGCGTCGACGTGGCGGACGAGGACGCCGGGGGCCAGCTCCACGGCGGGCGGCAGCGCGCCCTCGGTGGCGCGGGTGAAGATCTCGACCTCGATGTTGATCGCGGCCAGCCGCCTGGCCAGCTCCACGATGTAGACGTTCATACCGCCCGCGTCGCCGGTGCCCGGCTGGTGCAGGGGCGAGGTGTGCACGCTGAGCATCGCGACACGGCGCGGTTGCCTGCGGCCCTGCCCCGGCAGACGCAGCCGGGGGGAGGGCGGCCGCGTCGGCGAGCGCAGCCCCAGCCTGGTCACGTACTGGCTCACGTGGCGGTCCTCCTTGCTGCGGGCACGACGACGGGCGGGTACCCGCTTCCGCCGCGCGTCCCACGCGGCGCCGCGTCGCGCGCGCGACGAGGTCCCGACCGCGGTCCCACGCGGTATCGGGACTCCCGTGGCCACGCGCACGCGGCACGAGACGGAAACCGGCCCGTCAGCGCAAACACCTGAACGGCTGAGTCCATTTCCCGGCGCGCGCTCCGGGCGGCTTCTTTACCCAACCATTACCGCGCGCGGCTCAACCGTCGCCGGCGCGCGGTGCGGCCTTCCTCCCCACCGGGGCCGCGCCGGGCTCCCGGTGAGCGCGGGCGCGGGCCGCTTACCCTCGTAGCCATGACCTCGCGCGCCGCCTCCCGGCCTGTCGGGACTGTGACGCGCGGGACGACCAACCCGAACCGGCTGCGCCGCATGGACCGCTGGATCGCCCACGCCCTCGGCCCCGCCCTGCGCGCGGCCGGCGCGCCCGTCGCCGTCGACCTCGGGTACGGGGCGGCGCCCTGGACCGCCGTCGAACTGCTCGGCCGGCTGCGCGCGGCGGGCCCCTCGCCCTCCCGTCCGGCCGCCGTACGGGTCGTGGGCATCGAGATCGATCCCGCGCGGGTGGCCGCCGCGACCCCCTACGCGCGCGAGGGCCTCGTGTTCCGGCACGGCGGCTTCGAGGTGCCGCTGCCCGGGGACGTACGGCCGACGCTGATCCGCGCCGCGAACGTCCTGCGCCAGTACGACGAGGAGCGGGTCGCCGGAGTCTGGGAGCGGCTGCGCGGGCGGCTCGCGCCGGACGGCCTGCTCGTCGAGGGCACGTGCGACGAGATCGGCCGCCGCCACGTGTGGGTGGCCCTGGGCCCCGAGGGCCCGCGCACGGTGACCTTCGCGACCCGGCTCGGTTCCCTGCACCGCCCCTCCGACCTCGCGGAACGCCTCCCGAAGGCCCTCATCCACCGCAACGTCCCCGGCGAGCCGGTGCACGCCTTCCTGCGCGACGCCGACCGCGCCTGGGCGGCGGCGAGCCCCTACGCGGCGTACGGGGCCAGGCAACGGTGGATCAGGACGGCCCGGACCCTGCGCGCCGACTGGCCCCTGACCGACCGCGAGACCCGCTGGCGGCAGGGCGAACTGACGGTGCGCTGGGAGGCGCTGGCCCCGAGCAGCGGCGCGCTCGCGGGGGTGTGAGCCCCGCGGGGCGCGCACGTTCTCGCGCGAGGGTCCGCGTCCAGGCGAACCCAGCAAAGGCGCTCCGGGCGGGCCCGGCCGGCCAGGCGCTCCGGGTGATCCACACGACAGCGACGAATCCTCCCGCGCCCCTGTCGCACCCGGGGCCCGCCATGGCACCATCCGAGGTGGTTACCAGGGGTAAGAAACGGTAGCCGTACGAGAGCGGCAGGGGCGGGCACGGAACGGCGGCGGACAGCCGGCGGCAGCCACGGAGTACCTCAGGGGGCACAGCGTGACGCGTGACAACGGGCGTGCGGAGCCGGGCGAGCGTGAGCGTGCGGAGCCGGGCGAGCGCGGGGGTTCGGGAGCCGGTGCGGGCGCGCCCCGGCTGTCCCGGCGCGGGCGGCTCCTCGCGGCGGTGGCCGTCGTGTGCGCCGCGACCGTACTCTCCGCCCCCGCCACGGCCTTCGCCGCTCCCGTCCTCCCCGGTGGGGCCCACGGCACCCACTCGGCGGCCGGGGCGTCCCGCAAGGCGCTGACCAACGCGGAGCTGGAGGCGGTGCGTACCCGTATCGACGACCTGTACCGCGAGGCGGGCCGGGCCACGGAGGCGTACAACGCGGCCGAGGAGCGGCGCGCGGAGCAGTCGGATCAGGTCGGCCTGCTGAGTACGCGCGTCGCGCGGGGCGAGGAACAGATCGCGGGTCTGCGCGAGCGGATCGGCGCCGCCGCCCGCGCGCAGTACCGCGACGCCGGCTCCGGGTTCACCGTCGAGGAACGGCTGCTGCTGAGCGACGACCCGCAGGACTTCCTGGACAACTCCGAACTCGCGCGCCAGGGCCAGCGCGGCAGCAAGCTGCTGCTGGACCGGCTGGACCGTACGCAGAAGCGGCTCGACGCCGACAAGAAGGACGCCGCCGCCCTCCTGAAGCGGCTGGAGAGGTCGCGCGCCAAGAAGGCCGCCGCGCGCGAGGAGGTCGAGAAGCGGATCGACGCGGCCGAACTCCTGGAGTCGCGGCTGGAGAAGAAGGAGAAGGAGCGGCTGCGGAAGCTGGAGGAGGCCGCGGCGGCCAGGGCACAGGCCGGCTGGATCGACTCCGGCGCCCTCAGGAACGGGGGCGCGGGGGCCGGCGGCGGGGTGTCGGCCGGGGCGGCCACGGTCCCCGGCGCGGCCGGGGGCGCGAGCGCGCAGGGCGCCAGGGCCGTCGCCTACGCGACCGCGCAGCTCGGCAAGCCCTACGTGTGGGGCGCCGAGGGCCCCGGTTCCTTCGACTGCTCGGGCCTCACCTCCCAGGCGTGGCTCGCGGCGGGCCGCGCCATCCCGCGCACCTCGCAGGAGCAGTGGCGGCAGCTCACCCACGTGGACGTCAACCGGATGCGTCCGGGCGACCTGATCATCTACCACTCGGACGCGAGCCACGTCGGCATGTACATCGGCGGCGGCCGCATCATCCACGCCCCGCGCCCCGGCCGGAACGTGACGGTGGCGGGCGCCGGCTCCATGCAGATCCTCGGCGTCGTACGCCCGGACCCTGAGGCCGCGTCCCTCCCGGGCGGCGACAAGACGAAGCCGGGCGGGGCCGGGGAGTCCGCGGGGACGGGGAAGCCGCAGGCCAGGACGGTGACGCCGGGCAAGGCGGACGACGCGGGCAAGGACGCGCACCAGAAGGAACGGGCGCGCGAGCCCGCGAAGTCGCGGGCCACGGCGCCGAAGACGGAACCGGCGGGGAAGCCGGGACCGGCGAAGAGGTCCGGCGGGGCCGAGGAGCCGGACGAGGCCGGGAAGAGCGGGACGGGGACGGACGGGGCCGGGAAGAGCGGGACGGGGACGGACGGGGCCGGGAAGAGCGGGAACGCGCCCGGCGCGCCCAAGGGAGGCGGACCCGGGGCCGGGAGGACCGGAGCGGACATCCCCTAGCCGGGCGGCGGAGAGGGCGGCGACGGGACGGGGCAGCCGCCGCCCCCGCCACGCGGAGGGCCACCCTGACGGCGCACCCCCGCCTCCCCGACCCCCGCCCCCGCCCCCGCCCCCGCCCATCCGCCGGGCGGCTCCCGTGGAACCCGCCGCGCGTCAGAGGAGCCACCGGGGACCACCGGGGATCACCGGGGGAACGCGCCGACGCCGTACTCACGGGATGCCACCGACCGCCGTACTCACGGGATGCCACCGACGACGCACCGGGGGCGTGACGCACCCCACGAAACCCCGCCCGGTTGCGGTGCTCCGGCGTGACCTTCGTCATCCGGGGAGCGGGCGGCTCGTCCGTAAATGCGCTGCTGGGGGCGGCATATGACAGGTCCCGCGCGCCTGGTGGCGTTCCGTTACCCCGGTGGCTGCCGCTAAGGTCCCCGTCTGGTGGGGCGTCGTTCGTCGCCCCGTCATGCCCTCGGGGGAGGGAAAGGAACCAGACGATGCCCGCATCCGGGAACGGAAGCGGACGGCCGGACCTGCCCGGACCGCCGTCCACCGCCCCCTCGGCGCACCCCGGCCCCGTCACCGCGCGTGACGGTTCACGTCCGGCGGACCCGGCGCCGGGGTCCGGGCTGCTCGCGCACGGTACGGCCCTGAGGGACGTCACCGCCCAGGCGTCCGGCCCCGCCCACGACCCCGAGAACGCACGAGGAACGCATATCACCCCGCAGGACGCACCGGCCCCGCCCACGACGAGCGAGCGCGGGCCCCGGCCGCAGTGGCGGGAACGGGAAGGGGATCAGGGCCAGAGCCACGTCCGGAGCCGGGAGGAGGGGGCGCCGACGCGGCACGCCTCCGGCGCGGACGGCGTCCTCCCCGGGCCGGCGCGGCCCCCGCTCCCCGCGACCCCGCCCACCGGCGGCGGCAGCCTGACGCTCCTGCTCATCGAGGACGACCCCTCGGGCACCCTGAGCATCCCCGAGATGCTGGACGCCTCGGGCAAGCCCATCAGGATCCGTACCGCCCGCAACCTCACCGAGGCGAGCCGGCTGCTCACCGACGACGTGCACTGCATCCTGCTGGACCTCAACCTCCCCACCACCGGCGGACCGGGCACGGCAGGGGGACAGACGGCCACAACCGGTTCCGGAAGCGGCGGCGGGCGGCCGGACCGGGGCGAGGCGGACGCCGAGGCGGCGGCCGACGACGAACTGACGGCCCTGCACCGCGTCCTCGACCTCGCGCCCCGGCACGCCGTCCTCGCGCTGACCTCCTCCGAGGACGTGGAGCGCGGGACGCGCGCGGTACGGGTCGGCGCGCAGGACTTCCTGTTCCGCGACGAGCTGGACGGGCGGGTGCTGAGCCGCGCGATCCGGTACGCGGTCGAGCGCAAACGGGCCGACGCGGCGCAGCGCCAGCTCGCCGAGGGCCGCCTGCGGGCCCAGGAGAACGCCCGGCTGGAACGCGGACTGCTGCCGACCCCGCTGCTGGAGGGCTCGACGCTGCGCTTCGCGGCGCACTACCGCCCCGGCCGCTCCCGCGCGCTGCTCGGCGGGGACTTCTACGACACGGTGCGCACGCCGGACGGCACGGTGCACGCGATGATCGGCGACGTCAGCGGGCACGGCCCCGACGAGGCGGCGCTCGGCGTGGAGCTGCGTATCGCGTGGCGGGCGCTGACCCTGGCGGGACTGTGCGGGGACCAGCTGCTGTCGACCCTCCAGCAGGTCCTGGAGCACGAGCGGGACGACGAGGAGATCTTCGCGACCCTGTGCACCGTCGACATCAGCGCCGACGGACGCCGCGCGGGCCTGTGCCTGGCCGGGCACCCCGCGCCGCTGGTCACGAGGGGCGGGGGCCGGGCGGAACTGCTCCCGCAGGACTCGAACGGCCCGGCGCTCGGCCTGCTGCCCCGGGCCCGCTGGCCGCGCAGCCAGGTGGAACTCGGCGGTGAATGGAACCTCATGCTGTACACGGACGGCCTCATCGAGGGCCGCGTCGGTCAGGGCACGCTGCGGCTGGGCCAGGAGGGCATGGTGGGCCTGGTCCGCGAACGGATGCGGGCCGGCCTGCACGGCGAGGAGCTGCTGGAGTCGACCGTCAGCCGGGTGCGCGACCTCAACGGCGGGGAGCTGACGGACGACGTCGCGGTCGTCCTGCTGTCCCGCTGAGCGTGGCCCCGGGCCCCGGCCCCCCCCGGGGGGGGGGGGGGGGGGGGGCCGGGGGGCCGGGGCGGCGCGGGGCCCGGGGGGGGGGGCCGGGGGGGCCCGGGGGGGGGGTGCCGCCCCCCCGCGGGCCC